>JBBDSN010000020.1:0-12394 GCA_040904885.1 Gemmatimonadota bacterium
ATGTGACGCGGGACGAGATCCTGGAGGCGATCCGGGAGTCTCGCAGGCGCTGACCCCCTACCCCACCGCCGCGCTCCACGCTTCGTTCTCCATGTACCACTGCACGGTGTCGGCCAACCCCTCTTCGAAGTCCCGGGTCGGCCTCCATCCGAGCTCCGCGCTCGCGCGCGAGAAGTCGATGGCGTAGCGCCGGTCGTGCCCGGGCCGGTCCGTGACGTGCTCGATGAGGGACTCGGGCTTCCGGAGGATCTCGAGCAGCGCCCTCACGACCGACAGGTTCGTCCGTTCGGCGTCGCCGCCGAGGTTGTAGACCCGCCCCGCCCGGCCCCGCTCGGCGGCGGCCACGAGCCCCGCGCAGTGGTCCGACACGTGGATCCAGTCGCGCACGTGGAGCCCGTCGCCGTACACGGGGAGCGACTCGCCGGCGAGCGCCCGGGTGATCATGAGCGGGATCAGCTTCTCGGGATGCTGGTACGGCCCGTAGTTGTTCGAGCACCGCGTGAGGACGACGTCGAGCCCGTGCGTGTGGTGGTACGCCTGCACGAGGTGGTCGGCCGCGGCCTTGGTCGCGGAATACGGCGAGCGAGGGGCGAGCGGGGTGTCTTCGGTGAAGCACGGAGCGTCGTCGGAGGCCTCCGGGTCCCGCCATGGCAGCTCCCCGTACACCTCGTCGGTCGACACCTGCACGAAGCGCCGTACGCCGTGCCGGAGCGCCGCGGACAGCAACACGGCCGTGCCGGCCACGTTGGTCCGGACGAAGGGCGTGTCGGCCGCGATGGAGCGGTCGACGTGCGACTCGGCGGCGAGGTTGAAGACGACGTCGATGCCCTCCATGACTTCGTCCACGGCGTCGGCGTCGCAGATGTCGCCCCGCACGAACGTGTAGCGCGCGTCGGAGGAGACGTGCTCGAGGTTGGCGAGGTTCCCGGCGTAGGTGAGCGCGTCGAAGTTCACGACCTCGGCCTCGACGCGCTCGGCGAGCAGGTGCCGCACGAAGTTGGAGCCGATGAACCCGGCGCCCCCGGTCACGAGCGCCTTCACAGCCAGCTTCTCGGCTCCGCGAGCACCGGGTTCCCCCGGTCGCGAGCCACGAGGTCGACGGCGCGATGCAGCGACGGCACCGTGCCCGCGTCGGTCCACCATCCGCTCACCATGTGGTGCTTCATGGCGCCGGCCTCGATATAGCGGTTGTTCACGTCCGTGATCTCGAGCTCGCCGCGCGCGGACGGCTCGAGGGACTGCACGATATCGAACACCGACGCGTCGTACATATAGCACCCGGTCACCGCGAGACGGGTCGGCGGGTCCGCCGGCTTCTCGAGGATGCCGCTGACTTTGTCTCCGTCGAGGGTGGCCACGCCGAAGCGCTCGGGGTCGTCCACTTCCTTGAGGAGGATCATGGCGCCCGACGGATCGGCCCGGAATCGCGCGACGGCGTCCGCGATGGCATTCTGGAAGATGTTGTCGCCGAGCATGACGACAATCGGGTCGCCGGCCGCGAAGTGCTCCGCGAGTCCGAGCGCATCCGCGATACCGCCCTCACCGTCCTGGTAGGCGTAGCGGAGCTGCTCGAGCCCGAACTCCTGTCCGTTCCGGAGCAGCCGGAGGAAGTCCCCCGCGCTGTCGCCCCCGGTGACGACCAGAATGTCGTCGATGCCCGCGTCCACCAGCTGCTGGATGGGAAAGTAGATCATGGGCCGGTCGTAGACCGGAAGCAGGTGCTTGTTGGTCACCCGCGTCATCGGCAGCAGACGGGTGCCGAGGCCCCCGGCCAGAATGACGCCCTTCACGTTCGCTCAGCTCGCTTCAAGGTCTCCCGTCTCCGTCAGATAGCGGCGCAGCGCCTCACGCCAGTGCATGCGCTCGCGTCCGAGCAGCGCTTCCGTGCCGGTCAGGTCGAGCACGGAATACGCCGGCCTCGGCGCCGGCGCGCCCCAGGCTTCGGTGGTCGTCGGCTCCAGCGCCGTGTCGATGCCGCACAACCGGTAGGCCTCGCGCGCGAGGTCGAGCCAGGTGGCCTCTCCACCGTCCGCGACGTGCCAGACACCACGCACGCGCCGCTCCAGCAGGTCCAGCATACCCTCCGCGACGTTGCGTGCCCAGGTGGGACGGCCGAGCTGATCGTCGACGACCCGGAGCGGCGAGGGGGACGCGTCGGTCCGCCCCCGCTCCAACATGGCCGTCACGAAGTTGCGGCCCCCAGCCCCGTACAGCCAGCTCGTCCGCACGACCAGCGCGGACGGAGCGGAAGCCAGCGCGGCCCGCTCGCCCGCGAGCTTGGTGCGTCCATACACGGAACGGGGCCGGGGCGGGTCGTCGGGACGATACGGCGTGCGGCGCTCGCCGTCGAAAACGTAGTCGGTCGACACATGCACGAGCCTGGCGCCTGCCTCGGCAGCGGCTCGGGCCACGTGGGCCGTGCCGTCACCGTTCACGCGCGCCGCGAGCTCGGGCTCGGCTTCGGCACCGTCCACCGCCGTGTAGGCGGCGCAATGCAGGACGGCCTCCAGGCGGCGCTCCACGGGCCGGTCGCCCAGCCCGGCCCGAACGGCGTCGAGGTCGGTCACGTCGAGGTCGGCGCGGGTCGCCGGCTCCACCGTGTAGCCCCGCCGCTCCGCGGCGGCCACCACTTCGGTGCCCAACAATCCGGCGGCGCCGGTGACGAGGAGCCGTGTCATGACATGAAGAGAGGGCCCCTTCGGTCGCAACCGAAGGGGCCCTCTCGCTCTTCGGAGCGCGGTGGGTCGCCCCGAATCAGCCGTTGACCACCACCGCGGGCGCCTTCTCGATCTTACCGGCCGAGATGCACCGCGTGCATACGCGGACCCTACGGCGTACACCTTCCCTGTCGACGATCTTCACCGTCTGGAGGTTCGGCAACCAACGCCGGCGCGTCCTGTTGTTCGCGTGGCTGACGCTGTTCCCGCTGCTGGGCGTCTTCCCACACGTATAGCAGATTCGAGCCATCTTACCCCTCACTCCCCTGGCCGCCTTCTGGGCCTTCGTCACTTCCGCCCGGCGTCACGCTGAGCTCGAGGACTTCGATGAAATGTGTCGCGAACTCGGCCGCCAGCCGGTCGCCGTCGCCGATGGTGCCGGCATCCGTCCAGGACGTCAGCACCGAGTCGTTCACCGCCATCACCCGTCCGGTCAGTGAAACCATGTCGCCCGGCTCGATGTCTCCACCCTCGACTTCGACCGCCGGCGACACGGACACCAGGAACGGGTTCCCGTTCGGCATCTCGAGCCAGTAGCCCTGCGAACCGATCGTGCTCGCGACAGGCACCTCCTCGAGACGGATCTCGTCGCCCTCGTACGGAGACGCGTCCATCTGGATGCGATCCGCCTGGATGACGGGAGCGCGGTTGGCCTCGGCCTCTTCAGCCGCCGCCACCGAATCCGCATAGGCTTGGCGCATGGCTATCTCTTCGCTGGCCTGACCGTTCAGCCAGTAAAGAAACCCGCCGATGACCGCAAATGCGAGAATCATGAGAGGCATACTCAGATTCGTCGCGCCGCGCCGAGAAGCGTTGTCCGCCATGTACGTCATCCTGTCAGATTGAAGTCGACCGCTTACGAAGAGCGGCACAAACTAATCGACGAGCTCGATGAGCGACATGTCTGCCGCGTCGCCCTTCCGATTTCCGAGCTTCAGGATCCGGGTATAGCCCCCGGGCCGCTCGGTGAACCGTGGCGCGATATCGTCGAACAACTTGCCGAGCACGTCCCGGTCGTGGATCTTCCGCGCCGCCAGCCGGCGCGAGTGAATGTCGCCACGCCGCGCCAGCGTGATGAGCCGCTCGGCATACGGCCGGAGCTCCTTCGCCTTGGCGGTGGTCGTCTCGATCCGCTCGTGCAGGAACAGCGACGCCGCCATGTTGCGCAGCGTGGCCTTCCGGTGGCTGGGCGACCGGGAAAGCTTCCGGCCCTTCTTACGATGCCGCACCCTTACTCCTCGCCACCAGCGGTGGCCTCGGCTTCTTGATCCACGAAGAAGAGGCGGCCGTCGTCGCCCTTCTCGAGCTGCATCCCGAATCTCAGTCCGTGCTCGTCGAGGAACTCGGAGATCTCCTTCAGCGACTTCTTGCCGAAGTTCTCGATCCCGAGCATCTCTTCCTCGGTCTTCTGCACCAGGTCACCGAGGGTGCTGATGTTTTCCTTCTGGAGCGAGTTGCGCGAACGCACGGAGAGCTCCGCCAGCTCGTCGATGGACTTCTCGAAGAGGTCCTGGAGACGGTCCGGCACCGCGATCGCACCGGCGGGCGCGACCTCGGGGAGCCCACCTTCACCGAAGTACAGCATGTACTCGAAGTGCTTGCGTACCAGCTGGGCCGCGTACTTCACGGCCACCACCGGCTCCACGGAACCGTCGGTCTCGACCTGCATGGTGAGGCGGTCGAAGTCGGTCCGCTGGCCAACCCGGGTCTCTTCGACCGAGAAGTTGGCCCGGCGCACCGGGTTGTAGATCGAGTCGATCCGCACCATGTCGACCGGCGCGCCCCGAGGCAGCGTGTGCTGGTCCGACAACACGAAGCCGCGTCCCTTGTTCACATGCAGCTCCACTTGGACATCGCGGTCCTCCTGAAGCGTGAACAGATGATGCTCCGGGTGGAAGACCTCGGCACCGCTCGCCACCTGGATGTCGGCCGCCGTCACGGCTCCCGCCTTCGTGACATTGAGCTGGAGCACGACGCTATCGACATCCTCGTCGAGCGCCACGACCAGAGACTTGAGGTTCTGGATCACCTGGTGCACATCCTCGACCACGCCCTGGATCGTCTGGTGCTCGTGCACCACGCCCTCGATACGGAACGCCCAAACCGCCGAGCCGCGAAGCGACGACAGCAGAACGCGACGCATCGAATTTCCGAGCGTGTGGCCGAAGCCTCGCTCGAGAGGCTCGATTACGAACACGGCAGAGCGCGTGGGATCCGGCGAATCGAGAATCTCGATACGCTCCGGAAGCACGAGCCCAGTCAGATCTATCTCCACATTGTCCTCCTGATGGACCGTTGACGCCCGGACCCGTGTTAGGGGTCTCCGGGAGTCGTATTACTTCGAGTAGAGCTCCACGATCAGCTGCTCCTGGACGGCGAGCGGAATGTCGGCCCGCGTGGGCTGACGAACCATGCGGCCCACCCGGGCCTTCTCGTCCAGTGCCAGCCACTCGACCAACGACGGGCGCGTACGCGCCTCGAGGCTGGCTTCGACCGGGAACAGGTCCTTCGACTTTCCTTTCACGGAGACCTCGTCGCCCTGCTTCACGTGGAAGCTGGGGATGTCGACCACGCGTCCGTTGACCTCGACGTGCCGGTGGCGCACGAGCTGCCGCGCCGAAGCCCGACTCTGCGCGAAGCCCATCCGGAACACGATGTTGTCGAGACGCGTCTCGAGCGAGATCAGCAGGTTCTCACCCGTCACGCCCGGCACGTGGGCCGCGCGCTCGAACAGGTTCCGGAACTGCTGCTCGTGCAAGCCGTAGATCCGCTTCACCTTCTGCTTCTCACGAAGCTGGACGGCGTAGTCGGACTGCTTACGACGACGCTGCTGCGCGGGGCCGTGCTGGCCCGGCGGGTAGGCGCGACGATCCACGGGGCACTTGTCCGTGTAGCACTTCTGCCCTTTCAAGAACAGCTTCTGGCCTTCACGGCGGCAGAGCTTGCAAACGGGGCCGGTATATCGTGACATAGTCCTTGGTTCCTCAGACCCGACGCTTCTTAGGCGGCCGGCATCCATTATGCGGCAGCGGCGTCACGTCCTGAATCGACTTGATGAAGAGCCCCGACGCGGCGAGCGCCTGGATGGCGGATTCACGGCCCGACCCTGGTCCCTGGACCAGGACGTCGACCCGCTTGACCCCCATACCCACGGCTTCCCGGCCCGCCTGCTCACCGGCTACGGTCGCGGCGAACGGCGTCGACTTCTTGGAGCCCTTGAAGCCGGCTTTGCCGGCCGAGCCCCAGACGACGACGTCGCCCTTCGAGTCGGTGATCGTGATGAGAGTGTTGTTGAACGTCGCTCTGACGTGGGCAATGCCCTCCGCTTCGACGATCTTCTTTGTGCGCTTTGGACGCGCTTTCGGCTGTGCCACGTTCTATTCCTTGTGTGCGTCGACTACTTCTTCGGAGCCTGCTTCTTACCGGCGATCGCGCGGCGCTTGCCCTTGTGGGTGCGCGCGTTGGTACTGGTGCGCTGACCCCGGACCGGCAGGCCTCGCCGGTGACGCAGCCCCCGATAGCAACCGATGTCCATGAGCCGCTTGATGTTCATGGTCGTCTCGCTGCGTAGTGCGCCCTCGACCTTGAAGGACTCGATCTCGCGTCGGAGGCGATTGATGTCGTCGTCACCCAGATCCTGGGTACGGAGCTCGGGAGAAATCCCGCACGCGGCGACGATCTTCTTCGCGCGCGCATCTCCGATCCCGTAGATGTAGGTCAACGCGATCTCGATGCGTTTTGCGCGGGGGAGGTCGACGCCTGAAATACGTGCCATGGGTTACTCTTGGTTCCTGTGCGGGGCCTGACGCCGTTCGGCGCTCAACCCTGACGCTGCTTGTGCTTCGGGTTTCTGGAGCAGATGATGCGGATCACGCCTTTACGGCGGACCACCTTACAGTGCTCGCAGATCGGCTTGACGCTGCTTCGGACCTTCACTTGAATTCTCCGCGTCCGTTTGTGGCAGAGCTAGGTAGTATAACCCTGGTGAGACAGCCCTTCAAGCGCCGTCGACAGATGGCATGGCCGCTCCGACGGTGCTGTCCAGCGCGGTGAGAATACGAGGCCCGTCGGCCGTGATCCCCACCGTATGCTCGAAGTGCGCCGACAATGCTCCGTCGGCGGTGACCACCGTCCATCCGTCCTCGAGCGTGCGGATGTCCGGGGATCCGGCCGAGAGCATGGGCTCGATGGCCAGAACCATTCCCTCGCGCAGCAACGGCCCACGTCCGGGCCGGCCCACGTTCGGGACCTGCGGCTGCTCGTGCACGTCGCGGCCGATCCCATGCCCGACGAGGTCCCGCACGATGCCGTACTTCGTTCCTTCCACGGTGCGCACGACCGCCGCACCGATGTCGCCCACGTACTTGCTGGGCCTGGCCTCGGCCAACGCCGCCCACAACGAGCGCTCGGTGACCTCGAGGAGCTCGCGCGCCTCGTCGCCGACCTCACCCACCGGGAACGTCCAGCCCGAGTCCGAGCACCATCCGTCCAGGCGAACCCCGACATCGACCGACACGATGTCGCCCTCGGCCAGGATCCGCTCATCCGAGCCGATCCCGTGGACGATCTCCTCGTTGATGGAGATGCACACGGTGCCGGGGAAGCCATAAAGCCCCTTGAACTCCGGATGCGCGCCTTCGTGCGACAGGACGAACTCGTCGCAGAACGTGTCGATGGCCTTCGTCGACACACCCGGGCGGATCCGGTTCGGAAGCTCGGCGTGCAGGGCCGCGATGATCGCACCGCCGCGCGCGATCGTGTCCATCTCTTCGGAGGTGCGCAGATGGATCATGCGTGCGCGCCGACGACGGCCTGCCGGAAATCCTCGTACACAGCGTCGAACGACCGGTCCGCATCGATGCGGACCATCTCCGCGTCGTGCCCTTCATAGTGCTCGATGAGCGGCGCGGTCTGCTCCTCGTAGACCTCGAGACGGCGCTGCACTGTCTCCGGGTTGTCGTCTTCGCGGTGCACGAGCTTCGCCCCGCACCGGTCACACACGCCTTCCTCGGCCGGTGGGTCATAATACACGTTGTACACCGAGTCGCACTCGGGGCAGGACCGGCGCCCCGAAAGGCGCTTCACCAGCACGTCGTCCGGCGCCTCGAACAACACGACCATGCCCACGTTGAGACCCGACTCGCCCAGCACCGCGTCGAGCCTCTGCGCCTGCGCGATGGTGCGAGGGAAACCGTCGAGCAGGATGTCCGCTTCCTCCGGTAGTGCCTCGAGATGCTCACGCACGAGGCTCAGAATCAGGTCGTCGGGCACCAGCTCCCCGGCATCCATGTAGCTCTGGGCCTTACGCCCGAGCTCGGTGCCTTCGCGCCGCGCGGCTCGGAGCAGGTCTCCCGTGGAAACGTGCTCCGCCCCATTCGATTCCGCGAGGCGAGTCGCTTGCGTTCCTTTCCCCACCCCGGGGGCTCCCAGCAGGATCACGACCATCGGACCGCCTTCTTCGCTGACTGACTTCCGTGCATGAGCGTCGCCTCGATCACATGTATTTCTGGCGACCGCGCATCTTCACACGACCCTTCTTCATGAAACCGTCGTAGTGGCGAAGCATCAGCATCTGCTGCGCCTGCTGCACGGTGTCCAGCCCCACACCCACGACGATCAGGAGGCTGGTGCCTCCGAAGAAGAACGTCTGGATGTTGAAGATGTCGAAGATGAAGAAAGGAACGAGCGCGATAAACGCCAGATAGATCGAGCCCGGCAGCGTCACGCGCGTGAGCACCCGGTCGATGTACTCGGCCGTGCGCGTACCCGGCTTCACACCCGGAATGAACGCGCCCTGCTTTTTCAGGTTCTCCGCCAGGTCGACCGGATTGAAGATGATCGCCGTGTAGAAGTACGTGAAGAACAAGATGAGCAGGCCGTACGTGACGTAGTACGTCATCGTCTGGGGTTGGAACATCTCGGCGAGCGTCGAGAGCGGACCGAGGTCCACGAACGCGGCCGCGGTGCCCGGCACCACGATGAACGACTGCGCGAAGATGATCGGCATGACGCCGGCCGAATTCACGCGTAACGGCACGAAGCTCTTCTGGCCCTCACGGATGCGCCCGCGTCCCACGACCTTCCGCGGGATCTGCACCGGGATCTTGCGAGCGGCCATCGTCATCGAGACCACCGCGGCGCACACACCGACCACGACCACGAGCAGCGCGACGAGCGCGAACGCCGAGATCTCGCCCAGCGTGAATGACTCCCAGGTCCGCCCGACGGCCGCCGGGAACGTCTCGATGATGCTGAAGAAGATCAGCAGGCTCATCCCGTTGCCGACGCCGTGCTCCGTGATCTGCTCACCGAGCCACATCACGAAGATGGCACCGACGGTCAGGGTGGTGACCGTCGTGAACATGAAGATGAAGCCCGGCGTGATGACCGCGCCCGGAATCGACTGCAGGAAGACCGAGTAGCCGTACGCCTGCGCCATCGACAGTACGACGGTGGTGTAGCGCGTCCACTGGGTCAGCTTCTTGCGACCGTCCTCACCTTCCTTCTGCAGCTTCTCGATGGTCGGGAAGACCGCCGCGAGAAGCTGGAACATGATGCTCGCAGAGATATACGGCATGATACCCAGCGCGAGGATCGTCGCACGCGACAGCCCCCCACCCACGAACATGTCGTAGATGCCGAAGAACGTGTCCTGTAACTGGCCGAACTGCTGCTGCAGTGCGGCCACATTCAGGCTCGGGACGGTGATGTGCGCACCGGTCCGGTAGATGAGCAGGATGAACAGAGTGAAAAGGATCTTGTCCTTCAGCTCCGGCACCCTGAACAGATTCGCGATGGGGTTGTTCGCCATGGGTCAGGCCGTTCCTAGCTCTTTGCCGGTTCTGCCGACTCCGCGCCGATCAAGGTCACCGAACCACCGGCGGCCTCGATCTTTTTGCGCGCGGAGGCGCTGAAGGCGTGCGCCGATACGGTGAGCGACTTCTCGAGCTCGCCCGTGCCCAGAATCTTCACGGGCAGCTTCGCCGAACCGACGAGGCCCGCGTTGGACAGGGCTTCCGGGTTCACGTCCGCGTCGAAGCGCGCGAGGTCGCGCACGTTGACGGCCTGGTACGCGGTCCGGTTCGGGTTCGTGAAGCCGCGCTTCGGGATGCGCCGGATGAGCGGCATCTGTCCGCCCTCGAGACGAGGGTGGACGCTTCCGCCCGAACGGGCCTTCTGCCCCTTCTGGCCGCGTCCCGCGGTCTTGCCGGTGCCCGATCCTTCACCTCGTCCGACGCGCTTGCGGTTGCGATGCGATCCCTGTGTAGGGGACAGATCGTGTAGTTCAGCCATAGTCAGTCCACTTCCTGTACGTCCACCAGGTAGCCGATCTGATTGATCATGCCCCGGATGGCCGGCGTGTCGTCATGGATCACGCTGTGTTGGTGACGCTTGATGCCGAGCGCCAGAAGGGTGCGGCGGTGCTTGCCCTGCCGCCCGATCCCGCTTCGCACCTGCGTAATACGGAGCTTCTTCGCCTGCTTCTTAGCCACGGTGCACTCCCAGGGCCTCGACCGTGATCCCACGCTCCTGGGCGGCCTGCTCGGCCGTGACCAGCTCGGTGAGTCCGTTCATCGTGGCCCGTACGACGTTGATCGGGTTGTTGGTGCCGAGGCACTTGGTCAGCACGTCGGTGACGCCTGCCGCCTCGAGCACGGCGCGCACCGGTCCACCCGCGATCACACCCGTACCGGGCGCGGCCGGACGCATGAGGACCTTCCCGGCGCCCCAATGTCCGAGGATGTCGTGCGGAATCGTGCCGTTCTCGACGGGCACCTTCACCATGTTCCGCTTCGCGCGGTCGAACGCCTTGCGGATCGCTTCCGCCACCTCGTTCGCCTTCGCGATCGCGACGCCGACGTTCCCCTTCTGGTCGCCGACGGTGACCAGCGCGGAGAACGAGAACCGGCGTCCGCCTTTGACCACCTTGGCGACACGGTTGATGAAGATGACGTTCTCGACGAGATCGCTCTCGCGACCGCGTCCGCCCTGTTTCTTCTTGTTATCTCTGGCCATCAGAAGTTCAGACCTCCTTCACGAGCACCTTCGGCGAAGGCCTTTACCCTGCCGTGGTACCTGTACCCTCCGCGGTCGAACACGACCGATGCGATTCCATTCTCCTTCGCGCGCTCCGCGAGCAACTTGCCCGCAGCCCGCGCGTGCTCCACCCGGCGGTTCGACCCCTCCACCTCGACCTTGCGGAGGTCCGCACCGGTCGTCGAAAGACCGGTGAGCGTACGGCCCGTGTCGTCGTCGACCAGCTGTCCCTCGATGTGCTTGAGGGAGCGGAAGACGACCAGACGCGGCCGTTCGGCGGTGCCCACAACCTTGTTGCGGACCCGCTGGTGGCGCCGCTTCCGCTGTAGGAAGCGACTCTTTCTCAGCTTGCTCTGCTTGATCATTTTTCTAAGACCCTGCCGTCTTTCCGGCCTTGCGGCGGACGTGCTCGCCCTGGTAGCGAATGCCCTTGCCCTTGTAGGGCTCGGGGGGGCGGAAGCCGCGGATATCCGCGGCAGCCTGCCCGACCTTTTGCTTGTCGATGCCGGTCACGACCACCGTCGTCTGGTTCGGACACGCGAGCTCGACGCCCTCGACCGGATTGTAGTCGATGGAGTGGCTGTAGCCGACGTTGAGCGTGAGGGACTTCCCCTTGGCTTCCGCCCGATACCCGACCCCGACGATCTCGAGCGTCTTGGTGAACCCGTCGGTCACACCCGTGACCATGTTCGAGATCAGCGAGCGGGTCAGCCCGTGCAACGCGCGATGGCTCTTCTGGTCACTGGGTCGCTCGACGAGGATCTCGTCGCCCTCGACCACGACCTTCATGTCCGGATGGACATTGAGGTCGAGCGAACCCTTCGAGCCCTTCACCGTAACCCGGCTCCCGCTGACTTTGGCCTCGACTCCCTTGGGGAGCTGGACCGGCAATTTTCCGATACGCGACATCGTTGTTTCTCCGTTCCTACCAGATCTTGGCCATGAGCTCGCCGCCGACCCGCTCACTACGCGCGGTACGGTCGGAGATCATGCCCGCCGATGTGGACAGGATGGCCATGCCGAGGCCGTTGCGAACCCGCGGAATCTCGTCCGCGCCCACGAACCGCCGGCGACCCGGACGCGACACGCGCTCGAGGTGCCGGATGACCGGCTTGCCTTCGTGGTACTTCAGGTAGACGCGCAGCACGCCGAAGCGTCCGTCCTCGAGCACCTTGTACGAGTGCACGAAGTGAGCCTCCTGAAGCAGTCGAGCGATCTCGACTTTCGTATTCGACACGGGTAGGTCCACCCACTTGTGGGACGCCTGTGCGGCGTTCCGGAGGCGGGTGAGCATATCCGCGATGGGATCGGTCATCATGGTCTTCTATTCCCCTTACCAGCTCGACTTGCGGACACCGGGGATTTCGCCGCGAAGCGCCATCTCCCGGAAACAGATGCGACAGATCCCGAACTTCCTGAGGAACGCACGGGGTCGTCCGCATCGCTGGCAACGGTTGCGGTGCCGCACGCCGAACTTCTGCTTGCGGTTGTTCCTCTCTACTAGTGCCTTTCTGGCCATTCCAGTTGCTCTCTCTGTGCTCTCAGGACGCGGCCGCGGTGATCTGCACCGGGATCTCGCCGCGGAAGGGGAAGCCGAGCTCTCGCAGCAGGGCCAGCCCTTCGTCGTCTTTGTCCGTCGA
>JBBDSN010000021.1:0-12241 GCA_040904885.1 Gemmatimonadota bacterium
CCGAGTCCCCCGAGTGGTTCCGGAACTGGGAGCAGACCGGGCTCCTGAGCCACGAAGACCTGAACGGTGACGGGCTCATCCAGTTCACCGGACCGGACTCTCCCGTGCCGAACGAGCTCACCGTCGACCAGGACATCATGGTGCTGGCCAACCCCGAGATCGCGGGGCTGCCGGACTGGGTGGTCGGGCTCGTCGCCGCCGGCGGATTGGCGGCCGCGCTCTCGACCGCGGCGGGGCTGCTGCTCGTGGTGTCCTCCGCGGTGAGCCACGACCTGCTCAAGCGCGCGTTCTTGCCCGGCATCACCGAGCGGGGAGAGCTCGTCGCCGCACGGATCGCGGCGGGGGCCGCGGTCCTGGTCGCGGGTTACCTCGGAATCAATCCGCCCGGGTTCGTCGCCCAGGTCGTCGCGTTCGCGTTCGGGCTGGCCGCGTCGTCGTTCTTCCCGGTCATCATCCTCGGCATCTTCTCGAGGCGCACGACCCGCGAGGGCGCGATCCTGGGAATGATCACAGGGATCTTGTTCACGGCCACGTACATCGTCTGGTTCAAGTTCGTGCACCCCGAGCTCAACACGGCCGAGCACTGGTGGTTCGGCATCAGTCCGGAGGGGATCGGCACGCTGGGCATGTTGCTCAACTTCGCCGTGACCATGACGGTATCGCGGTTCACGCCCGAGCCGCCGGTGCACGTCCAGGTGTTGGTGGACCTGATCCGGGTGCCGCGCGGGGCGGGGGAGGCCCACGAGATCGGAGCGTGAGCGGGCGCGCAGTTGCGTAAGCATACGCCGAGAACCCATGCTGACCGCCCCCATAAGTTCCGGCGTCCGCGAAAGAGGTGCCCATGAAGGAAGTCAGCTTCACGCTGGACGATAGTGCCCTGCGCCACCTCCACCGCGCCGCCGCGCGCCTCGACATCCCCAAATGCCAGGTCGTGAGAGAAGCGCTCGAACTGTACGCCGAGCATCTGTCCCGCCCGCCCGAAGACCTCGGTGAGCCCATGCTCGGCACGTTCGACCGTTCGTTGCTGCCTTCCTCGAGTCGTGTCGGACAAGACCTCGACGCCGAGCTCGAACAGGTCAGGGGGGCATGGCCGGCGGGCATGCCCCAGCGACCGTCGCGAGTGGGCGCCCGACCCGACTGAACCCGGATGGGTGGGTCACGCGCCCCCCTTGGGGCGGCCGAACCACATCACGGCGCCCGCGACACCCACGATGAGCAGAAGCGCGAAGAGTGAAGCGGGGTCGGTAGGTAGGGATGCGAGCACGTCACCGAGCGAGAAGCCTTCGTTCGAGCTCTGGATGAGTGCGGATACAAAGAAGAGGGTGTTCATGTGCGTTCCCCTCCCGGGGGTGATGGATACGGGTCTGAGCGCACGTCGCACTCATGCGCGACGTGTGTGATCGAGATGTGTCGCTGGCCCGAGGGGGCCGGCGAGGCTCAGAAGCCGGGAGGGGCGTTCGCGGGTGCGACGAGGAGGCCGAGGAGGGCGCTTCCAGATGAACGCTGCGGAGCTGGCTCGCTCGAGCGACGGATCGCCTGAACGGTCGGCTGGACCGGGGTGGTCGCACGAGTGACGCCATGCCGACGACCGCGGGCGGGCGACGAAGCACCGCGAGTTTCGGCGACAACCGTCCACGACGGGGCGGGCAGCGCCACGGTAGAGGTGGCGGCCTGGAGGACGAGCGTGGCCTGGCCGGTCGACCCGGCAGGGGTCGGGGGCGGCGCTTCGTATGACAGAGCCCAGGCGCAAGCGAGAAGCAGCGTCAGGGCCCAGGAGCGAGTCTGAATGTCCGGACCGCGCATCGTCGGCATCCTGCTCAGGTGGCTTCGCATGCTTTCTGCGAAGTGTGGGAAAGGTAGTGGCGGGGGGCGGCGGTGAAAAACGGGTGAGGTGGGTGACCCGGGTCGCCACCCGGCCCGACGGGGCCGTACAGCAGGGTGCGGAACCGCAGTGGGCGCTCTATAATGAAGCTCGTCCCGTTCGGAAAGCGTCCCGGTGGGAAGTCTTCTTGCCGCACGAGGTTGGCATGCTCACGTCGTCACAACCCCGGAGTCTCATCGCGCTTGGGCTCACGCTCATGCTCGGCCTTTCCGCCGCGGCGGTCACGTCGATCGAGGCGCAGCAGCGCCCGCTCACGTTCCTCGACATGCAGGAGATGCGAAGCGCGGGCTCCTGGACCCCGAGCGACGATGGCCGGTGGATGTTGTACACGGTCACGACGCCGGATTGGGCGGAGGACGAAGCACAATCGGACGTGCACATGGTCTCCATGTCGGAGGGTGTGTCCTCGAGCCGGCAGCTGACGTTCACCGAGGAGCATGACGAAGACCGTCCTGCGTGGGCCCCGGACGGTACTTCCTTCGTCTTTTCCTCGGACCGGGATTCCGACGTCTCCGGCCTGAGCGGCCGGCAGCTCTACCTCATGCGAGTGGACGGGGGCGAGGCCCGCCGAATCACGACCGCCGAGCACGGGGTGAGCGACTTCGAGTTCAGCCCGGACGGCCAGTGGCTGGTGTTCCGGAGCGGCGAGGACGACCAGGAGCAGCTCCACAAGCTTCCAGGCGACCTGCCGATGGACGCGACCGCCGAGGTGATCACGACCGGCGAGGCCGGGGTCGAGGATTGGGAGTGGGCGCCGGATGGATCGACGATCTACTTCACGCGGCCGGACGACTTCGACGAAGACGAACACCGCCGGACCGACGAGGGCTTCACGGTCGACGTGCGCAACCCGCTGACGCCGTTGTCGAGTCTCTGGATGGTGGAAGCCGAGACGGCTCGCGAACGTCGACTCACCGACGACTCCGGCTACAGCGTGGAAGGCTTCGAGATTTCTCCGGACGGGCGCTGGATTGCCTTCTCCGGAGGCTCTCCGGAACGCTACGAGCGCAACATCACGGGGGCGCGGCTGTACGCCGACCCCTACCTGATGGAGGTGTCGACCGGGCACATCGAGCAGTTGATCGACAACGATGAGGTCGGCGAGAGCATGCCGAGCTTCTCCCCGGACTCCCGCTGGATCGCCTTCTCCGGTCCGGACGATCTCGAGCGGTACTCGATGACGGAGGGCCGCGTCTACATCCGCGCGGTCGAGGATCGGGGTGGTTCGTTCCGGGAGCTCGCCGGCGACTTCGACAACAGCGCGAGCATCGACTTCTGGTCGGAGGATAGCGGCACCATCTACTTCACGACCGGCGTGAAGGTGACCCGCCAGCTCCATGCCCTCGACGTGGCGTCGGGCGCGGTCCGGCAGGTGACCCGGGAGCGAGCCAGCCTTTCGGTCGACCGGGACGAGGACAGCGGCGTCCTGCTCATCGGTTATACCGACCCGACCACTCCGTCGACGGTGTTCACCGTGGGTGACATCGACCGGGTCGCCGATCGCTCGGCGTGGGTCCAGCTCGTGGACGTGAACCCGGAAGTGTCCGACATCGCGCTCGGCCGTGAGGTCGAAGTCGAGTGGACTTCGACGGACGGAAAAACGGTGGGTGGCGTATTCGTGTATCCCGTGGGATACCAGGAGGGCCAGCGCTACCCGCTGATCGTTGCGATTCACGGTGGGCCTGCGTCGGCCGATGTGCTCCGCTTCAACAGCGGCTACGGCTCGCAGGTGTACGCGGGTGCCGGCTATGCGGTGCTGAAACCCAACTACCGGGGCTCGACCGGCTACGGGAACGCGCACCGCACCGACATCGTCGGCGACTACTTCACGCTCGGGTACGACGACATCATGACCGGTGTGGACCACCTCATCGCCGAGGGCATCGTCGACGGTGACCGCATGGGCGCGCTCGGCTGGAGCGCGGGCGGCCACTGGTCGAACTGGATCCTCACGCAGACCGACCGCTTCAAGGCGATCAGCTCGGGGGCGGGCACCATGAACTGGATCAGCATGTACGCGCAGAGCGACGTGCAGCGGAACCGCCAGTTCTACATCGGTGACGACTTCCTGTACGAGAACTTCGAGCCGTACTGGGACCAGTCGCCGCTCCAGTACATCGCCAACGCGAGCACGCCCACCATGATCCACGTGGTCGCGGGCGACCCCCGTGTGCCGAGTCCGCAGTCGGTCGAGCTGCACATGGCGCTGAAGAAGCTCGGTGTCCCGACCGAGTTCTTCGTGTATCCCGGGCAGAGCCACGGGATTCCGGACTCGAGGAACCGCCTCGTGAAGTCCGTCAGCGAGATGGCGTGGATGGATCACTGGGTCCGGGGGATCGGCGACGGGTTCGAGTGGAGCCAGGTGCTCGAGACGCTCGAAAACGAGTCGTCGAGTCCAACCGCGGATCAGGACGACCCCGAGGGCGAGTAGGGCGTTCAAGCGACTCGGCCATGAGGCCGCGCGGTCGAGACGAACTCGGGACCGCAGGCCGATTTCGGGGTACAGGAACGATAGCTGCATTCCGGTCGCCACCCCGACCCGTTCGCGCGAGGAGGCCATATGATCGTTCGTGAGTTGTTGACCCGGAAGCCCGTCGGGTTTGTGTCCATTGAACCTTCGGCGACCACCGCGGGCGCCGCGGGGCTCCTCATCGATCGAGGCGTCGGGGGCTTGGCCGTGACGGAACCTGGCGGGCAGCTGGTCGGTTTCGTGTCCGAGCGTGACATTGTCCGCGCGGTGGATGGGCAGAAGGCGGGGCTCCACGAACGTGCGGTGGTCGAGATCATGCGTCGCCCGGCGCCTGTCTGCAGCGCGGCGGATCCCATACGACAGGTCATGAGCCGGATGACTCGCGAACGGCTCCGGCACCTGGTGGTCATGGACGGCGACCGGGTTGCCGGCGTGATCTCCGTGGGGGACCTGGTGAAGCATCGCCTCGAGCAACTCGAGACCGAAACCGGAGTGCTCCGCGATTATGTCGCGGCCCAAAGAGCCAGAGGTTGAACCACACATCTTGAAGCCACCCATCAGACCGCTCTCCGTCCGGGCGGCGAGCGTAGCGTGCGTCATCGCCGTAGGACTCCTGGCCCCGGTCGCCGAAGCCTCGGCACAGAACCCGAACTTTCACTTTTCGCGACTCGGTGCGAGGGACGGGCTCTCCCAGGCGAGCGTGATGTCGCTCGCGCAGGACTCTCTCGGCTTCGTGTGGGTCGGCACCCAGGACGGGCTCAACCGGTTCGACGGATACGGATTCAAGGTCTTCCGCAACGATCCGGGAGACCCGGCGAGCCTGGCGAATGCTCACGTGAACGATCTCGCGGTCGGGCCGGACGGGACGCTCTGGGTGGCGACGTTCGGTGGGCTCCATCGGTACGCCGCCGAGACCGGCACATTCGTGCGATACGTCCGGGACGACGCCGATCCGCGTTCGATCCCTGCCAACTTGGTGCGAGACGTCCACATCGATCCCGACGGGACCGTGTGGGCCGCCACGAGCCAGGGGGTCGCGAGCCTCCCCCCCGGACGCGACGGGTTCGTGCGGTATGCGGAGACGTCCGGTGGAGCCGACTCCGATATCCGCGCCGTCGTGTCGAACGGCTCCGGGCGTGTCTGGTTCGGCACGGCGAACGGGCTGAGCGAGCTCGATCCCTCGACGGGAACCGTGACCGATGCGGTGGCCAGTGACGGGAGCCCGCTGGTCCCTGCAGGAACCTTCGTCTGGCGTCTCTATCGTGACCGGGCGGGAACGCTCTGGATCGGCACAGGAGACCGCGGCCTCATCGGCCTGGATCCCGCGGGCGGGACGGTTCGCAGATACCAGACCCGGACGGCCGATCCGTCGTCCCTCCCCGGTGACGAGGTTCGCGCGATGTTCGAGGACGACGCCGGCACGCTCTGGGTCGGCACGATGACCGGCCTCGCCTCGCTCGAACCGGGGGCGGAGCGCTTTCAACGGCACCTTCACGACCCGCTCGATCCTCGGAGCCTCAGTCAGAACGCCGTCTGGGCCATCGACCAGAGCCGCGAGGGGATCCTGTGGTTCGGGACCGCCATCAGCGGGCTCAGCCAGCACGATCCGCTCACGCGCCGGTTCGCCCACTACCGGAGCGATCCGGCGACCGGCCGCGGCCTCAGCCACGACGTGGTCTACGGCATTCTCGGCGACGGACGGGGCACCGTGTGGCTCGGCACCCGTGAGGGCGGCCTCAACCGTTGGGACCGCGAGGCGGGCGTGATGACGGCGTACCGGCAGCGGCCCGGCGACGCGTCGTCGCTTTCGGCCGACTACGTGAACGCGCTCGCGTTCGCTCCGGACGGCTCTGTGTGGGCGGGTACGTACGACCGTGGCCTGAACAGGCTCGATCCGGCGACGGGGCGCGTGACCCGGTTCAGGCACGACCCGGCGGATCCGGGCTCCCTGGGGATGGACCGGATCCGCACGATCGTGGCCGACGCCGAGGGCGTGGTCTGGGTCGGCCTTTCCGGCGGCGGGCTCGACCGCTTCGACCCGGCGACCAGACGGTTCACGCACTTCCGTGCCGACCCTGACGACCCGTCCTCGCTCAGCGGCGACTTCGTGCGGGGGTTGCTCATCGACCGTGACGGGGTGCTGTGGGCCGGGACGTACGGAACCGGAGCCAATCGCTTCGATGCCTCCACGGGCGGGTTCGTCCGCTACCGGCACGATCCGTCCGACCCGTCGAGCCTGAGCAGCGACTTCGTCCGCTCGGTGTTCCACGACAGCCGGGGGCGTCACTGGTTCGCCACGGACGTCGGGCTCAACCTGCTGCTCGACCCCGAGTCGGGCACGTTCCGCCGGTACGGAGTCGCCGACGGGCTTCCCAACCCGGTCGTGTACGGGCTGCTCGAGGACGACGACGGGCGGCTCTGGTTGAGCACGAACGAAGGGCTCGCACGGTTCGATCCCGACACGGATGAATTCCTGACCTACACCGTCATGGATGGGTTGCAGGAGAACGAGTTCAATACCGGAGCCTTCTTCCGGGATCACGACGGGGTGATGTACTTCGGCGGCGTGGCGGGGCTCACGGTGTTCGAGCCGGGCGAAATGGCGAGCGACGGATTCGTGCCTCCTGTGGTCGTGACCGATTTCCTCCTCTTCAACGAGTCGGTCGACGTCTCGGACTCTACCGCGCTCTCCGTCCAGCCCCCACTCGCGACGTCCATCACGCTGAACCGGAACGACCGGGTCCTCACCTTTGAATTCGCCGCGCTGGGATACCGGCAGCCTGCTCGCACCGCGTACGAATACCGACTCGACGGGCTCCACGACGGGTGGCTTCGCGCCTCGGCGGACAACCGGCGGGCCACCTTTACGTCGCTGACGCCGGGGGAGTACACGTTCCGGGTGCGGGGCGCGAACAGCAGTGGCGTCTGGAACGAGGACGGCGCGAGCGTCAGCCTGGTGGTCCTCCCGGCCTTCTGGGAGACCCTCTGGTTCCGGGCAGGGCTCGGGCTGCTGTTGGTCGGCGCCGTCGTCGGCGGGATGGCCGGTCGCCAGCGTGCGCTCGAGCACCGCAACGCCCTCCTCGAGCAGCGGGTCGCGGAGCGGCTGGCCCACATCAAGCGCCTCGAGGGGCTTCTGCCCATCTGCAGCTCCTGCAAGAAAATCCGAACGACCGACGAAGAGTCGCGTGACGGGTGGGTCCCCATCGAGTCGTACATCAGCCGGCGGACCGACGCGGACTTCTCGCACGGGATCTGCCCGGACTGCTCGGACACCATGATGGCGGAGGCCGACCGGTAAGGACGAGGCTCGCCCGTTCCGTCTTCGAACGGTTCTCGAAGCTCGCTCGGAAGGGGTCTTGGCCCCGTCGGGCAGCCCGTTGAGCGGACCCCGCCGTCCGGGTAGCTTGAGGCACCCACCGCCCGAAAACCCGCTCCCCACGCTGGCCCCATGTTCGACGAATTAGGCTCGAAACTCGACGAGGCGCTCAAGAAGCTCCGCCAGCGCGGTGTCCTCAACGAGGCGATGATCAAGGAGGGTCTCCGCGAGGTTCGGCGGGTCCTGCTCGAGGCCGACGTCAACTTCCAGGTGACCCGGGAGTTTCTGGGCCGGGTCCAGGAGCGCGCGCTCGGCGAAGCGGTCCTGAAGGCGGTGTCACCGGGGCAGCAGATCGTCAAGATCGTCCACGACGAGTTGGCGAACCTGTTCGGCGAGGGACGTGCGACGCTCGCGCCGGGGGCGAAGCGGCCGGCCGTGGTGCTCATGGTCGGTCTGCAGGGGTCCGGTAAGACGACCTCGGCCGCCAAGCTCGCGCGCCATCTCGAGCGCGACGGACGCAAGCCGCTCCTCGCCGCCTGCGACCTGCAGCGCCCGGCCGCCATCGAGCAGCTCCAGACGCTCGGTGGGCAGATTGGGGTGCCCGTGGTCGCGGGCACGTTCGAGGGCGATCCCGTGGCGGCCGCGCTCGGCGCCCGAGCGAAGGCGAAGGAAGACGGGCACGGTGTGCTGGTTGTCGATACGGCGGGCCGCCTCCAGATCGACGAGGCGCTCATGGACGAGCTCCGCCGCATCAAGGAGGCCGTGCAGCCCGACGAGATCCTGCTCGTGGCCGACGCCATGACGGGTCAGGAAGCCGTCACCATCGCGCAGGGCTTCGACGACGCGCTGGGCATCACCGGCGTGGTCATGACCAAGATGGACGGTGACGCCCGCGGCGGCGCGGCGCTCTCCATCCGGGGTGTGACCGGCAAGCCCATCAAGTTCCTCGGCGTGGGCGAAGGGGTCGACGACCTCGACACCGCCGACCCGCAGCGGCTCGCGGGCCGCATCCTCCAGATGGGCGACGTCGTGGGGCTGGTCGAGCGGGCGCAGACCGCCGTCGACGGCGAGGAGCGCGAGAAGCTCGAGAAGAAGATGCTCGGCAAGGGGCGCTTCACCCTCGAGGATTTCCTCGTCGCCATGCGCCAGGTCCAGAAGATGGGCCCGCTCGATCAGCTCCTGAAGCTGATCCCGGGCGCGGGCCGCATGAAGATCCCGGCCGCGAACATGGATCCGAAGCGCATGAAGCACGTCGAAGCCATCATCCTTTCCATGACCCCCGAGGAGCGCACGAAGCCCGAGATCCTCAACGGATCGCGCCGTGCCCGCATCGCGAAAGGGAGTGGCCGGCCGGTCGCTGAAGTCAACCGCCTCATGAAGCAGTTCAAGGAGATGCAGAAGTTCATGAAGCAGATGAAGGGGATGATGGGCGGTGGCGGCGGTGGGATGCCCGGCATGCCGGGGCTCGGCGGCATGGGCGGCCGCTTTCCAGGGATGTAGCAGCGTGCTCGGCTCCCCTCCGTCGCCTACTACCGCGAGTGAGATTGCCGTGAAGCTACGTTGACCACCCTGACGGACCTCTGGCCCTACCTTCTCGCGGCGACCGTCCCCGTCATCCAGGCGAGCGCGACCGTTCATGTGATCCTGCGCAAGCGTAACGTTCGCTCGGCCGTCGGGTGGGTGGGTCTCATCTGGTTGGCGCCCATTCTCGGAGTGGTCGCCTACGCGACGCTCGGGGTCAACCGCATCAAGCGGAAGGCCCAGGCGCTGCGACTGAACCGTGTCGATTACAAGGCATGGATTCCTGCCGCTGCCGTCTCCGAGGCTGCACTGCGCGAGATCCTCGCGCCGGATCGTGCGCATCTCGCCAGCCTTGTTCCACTCGGCGACCACGTATGCGGTCGCCCGCTTCTTGCCGGCAATCGTGTCGTTCCGCTGATCGACGGAAGAAACGCTTACCCGGCAATGCTCGAGGCAATCGCGGGTGCCGAGAAGTTCATCAGCCTGGTGAGTTACATTTTCGACGCGGGCGAGGTCGGCGATCGCTTCGTAGAGGCGCTCGGCGAAGCGGTGGAGCGGGGCGTCGAGGTTCGGGTGCTGATCGACGACGTCGGGGCGCGATACTCCAGACCTCGTATCGCGGGTCAATTGCGCCGCGCGGGTGTGGCTGTCGCCCACTTCATGCCCGGCATGTTCCCGTGGCGCATGCCGTACTTCAACCTCCGGAACCACAGAAAGATCATGGTGGTCGATGGGCGGATCGCGTTCACGGGCGGTATGAACATCCGCGACGAGTTCTGGGAGGGGATGGACCCCGATCACTTCGCCCGGGATCTCCACTTCAGCCTCGAAGGTCCGGTGGTCCCCGAGATCCAGGAGGCATTCGCCGAAGACTGGACGTTCACGACGGGTGAGCGACTAGACGGGGCGATCTGGTTCCCGGCCCCGGAACCGGCCGGACCCATGCTCGCGCGGGGGATCAGCGACGGACCCGACCGCGATTACGAGAAGCTCGAGACCGTGCTCCTGGGTGCGTTGAGCGTCGCACGGGAGTCCGTGCGCGTGATCACGCCGTACTTTCTGCCGGATCCCGCGCTCCTCTCGGCGCTCAATGTCGCGGCACTCCGTGGTGTCGAGGTCGAGGTGATCGTACCGGGGACCGGAAATCTGGCTCTCGTGCAGTGGGCGAGTACGGCTCAGCTCGAACAGCTGTTGGAGAAAGGCGTGCGCGTCTTCGCCTCGCCTCAGCCCTTCGACCACAGCAAGCTCATGGTCGTCGATCGGTGCTGGACGCTCCTCGGATCGGCGAACTGGGACTCGCGAAGCCTGCAGCTGAACTTCGAGTTCAACGTGGAGTGCTACGACCCCGAGCTCGGTGAAGCGATGTACGCGCTGTTCGAGGAACGGAGGCAGCGGTCCGTGCCGGTCACGCTCGAGGCCGTCCGAGGCCGTTCGTTCCCCGTGAAGATCCGGGACGGGATCGCCCGGTTGTTCTCACCCTACCTGTGACCCGCGGCGTCGCTCTCCACTCAACCGTTCCCGCGAATCAGCAGCACCAATCCCATCCCGACGCCCATCGCCACCACCACCCAACGCAGCTTCCCCTGGTCGAAGCGCTGGATGAAGTTGGCGGTCACGTAGCCGCCGAGGGTCGAGCCGATGGCCATGACGATGGCGACAGGCCAGACGAGCACGCCCGCGATCACGAAGTAGACCACCGCGACGCCCTTGATGGCGACCGCCAGCACGTTCTTCCATGCGTTGGCTTCGTGGAGGTCGTGCATGCCCATGAGACCGAGGCTGGTGAGCATCAGGATGCCCATCCCGGCGCCGAAGTAACCTCCGTACACGGAGATCACGAACTGGACCGACATGGTCAGCGGAAGCCAGCCACGGCTCTTGCCCTCGTGCGCTGGAGATTTGAGCCACTGCCGGACGACCGGCTCGACCGCGACCAGCATCGAAGCCACGATCACGAGCCACGGCGCGATCGCGCCGAACCAGGTCGGTGGGAGCGCCAGCAGCAACCATGCGCCGATCCCGCCGCCGATCAGCGACGGAACGGCGAACCACCACCAATGGTTGTCGGCCTTCGACAGCGCGGTGCGGTAGCTCCACGCGGCCCCGGCCGAGCCGGGCCACAGGCCCACGCCGTTCGTGGCATTGGCCGCGACGGGCGGAATGCCGAGCCAGATCAGGATGGGAAAAGAGAGGTTGGTACCTCCGCCTGCGATCGCGTTGCCCGCGCCGGCGAGGAGGGCGGCGCCGAACGCGGCGAAGAGCAGGAATGGATCGGTGGCGTCGAGCAAGGGTCGCGGGGGTGGGCGCTTTAGAGTCCGATCGGGTCGATGACCCCCGATCGCGTCGAAGGAGTGAAGATACATCGACTGATGGTCACGCTGTACACGCACCCCTGACTCTTATATCCTATCCGTCTGCCCACGTCCCCGATTCTCGGGACGGGGGTTCGCCTCGCGTACTGTGGGGCCGCGCGTTCACGCCAAGCACTAGATAAGATGCCCGTACGTATCCGACTCCGGCGGATGGGCCGGAAGAAGCAGCCCCATTACCGCGTCGTCGTGGCCGACAGTCAGTCGCCGCGCGATGGCCGGTTCGTGGAAACCCTCGGCTACTATAAGCCGCTGTCCGAGCCCGCGCGTCTCGTGCTCGACCTCGAGCGGGTCGATCATTGGCTGGGCGAAGGAGCCGATCCGTCGGCGACCGTCAAGTCCCTGATCGCGAAGGCGAAGGCCGGAGGTGACACCACGATCGCCGTAGGACCGGAAGACGCGGAAGTGGCCAAGGCGAAGCGGGCGGAAGAGTTGGCGGCCAAGAAAGCCGCCGACGAGACGCTTGCTGCGGAGAAGGCCGCCGAGGAAAAGGCCGCTGCCGAAGCGGCCGTAGCCGAAGCCGCTGCCGCGGAAGCTGCAGCCGCCGAAGCTGCCAAGGCGGAAGCCGCGGCCGCGGAATCCGTGGCCGAGGAAGCCGAGCCGGCGGCCACGGAGACCGAGCCGGAAGCCGAGCCGGAAGCGGACGAGAAGAAGGCCGAGTAGCTCGGCCACAGCATCATGTC
>JBBDSN010000022.1:0-2446 GCA_040904885.1 Gemmatimonadota bacterium
ACACGATCGGGGTGAGCGACGGGATCTCGATGGGCACGGACGGGATGAGCTACTCGCTGCCCTCACGCGACCTGATCGCGGATTCCATCGAAACCGTGATGCGTGCCCAGTGGTACGACGCGAACGTGAGCATCCCCGGGTGCGACAAGAACATGCCGGGAGCCCTCATGGCCATGGCGCGCGTCGACCGGCCGGCCATCATGGTGTACGGAGGCACGATCCGTGCGGGCCGGCTCGGCGAGGAATCACTCGATATCGTGAGCGCGTTCGAAAGCTACGGCGCGCTCATCGCGGGCAAGATCGACGAGACCCGCTTCGAACAGGTGGTGCGCAACGCCTGCCCGGGCGCGGGAGCCTGTGGCGGCATGTACACCGCGAACACGATGGCGAGCGCGGCGGAGGCGCTCGGAATGACGCTGCCCTACAGCGCTTCCACGCCCGCGAACGACCCGGGGAAGCTGGGCGAATGCCGGGCCGTGGGCGGCGTGCTTCGCGGGCTCCTGGAATCCGGGCTCACGCCCCGCATGATCATGACCCGGACCGCCTTCGAGAACGCGATGACGCTCGTCACCGCGCTCGGAGGGTCCACGAACGCGGTCCTGCACCTGATCGCCATCGCGCATGCAGCAGGCGTACACCTCACGCTCGACGATTTCCAGGCGGTGAGCGCGCGGGTCCCCTACCTCGCCGACCTGAAGCCGAGCGGCAAGTACGTCATGGAGGATCTGCACCGCGTTGGAGGCGTCCCCGCGGTCCTGAAGCTCCTTCTCGAACACGGGCTCGTCGATGGAAGCTGCGTGACCGTCACGGGCCGCTCTCTCGCCGACAACCTGCGAGCGCTTCCGGGTCTCGAGGAAGGTCAGGACGTCGTACGCGCCGTCGAGAATCCCATCAAGAAGACGGGACACCTCAGGGTTCTCCGTGGAAGCCTGGCTCCGGAGGGCGCCGTCGCGAAGATCACCGGCAAGGAAGGGGTCCGGTTTTCGGGTCCGGCGCGCGTCTACGACCGCGAAGAGGCGGCGCTCGACGGCCTTCGGCGCGGAGAGATCGTGGACGGTGACGTGGTCGTGATCCGGTACGAAGGGCCGCGCGGGGGTCCCGGCATGCCCGAGATGCTCACGATCACGGCGGCGATCATGGGTGCAGGTCTCGGGGGCACGGTCGCGCTCGTCACCGACGGGCGGTTCTCCGGCGGCAGCCACGGCTTCGTGGTGGGGCATGTGACCCCCGAGGCTCAGTCGGGCGGGCCGCTCGCGCTCATCCGGACGGGAGACACCGTCACGATCGACGCGGAGGCGGACCGGCTCGAATGGGAGATCGGCGCCACGGACGCGGAGGCGCGCCGGGCAGCCTGGCGGGAGCCGCCGAGCCCCGCGACCCACGGAGTGCTCCGCCGTTACGTGCGCACGGTCTCGTCCGCCTCGCTGGGGTGCGTGACCGATGCCTGAGGCCGGAGCGCCGGCCACACGGGTGGTCGTGGTCGGCGCGGGCGGTCTCGGGAGCTACGTGGGCTCCCTGCTGACGCGAGCGGGGCACGACGTGGATCTGGTCGTGCGGGGCGCCCACGGCGAGGCGATCCGGGCCCACGGACTCGAGGTGCGGACGCCTGAAGGCTCCTTCGTGACGCGACCCCGCTGCGTGTCGCCCGACGAGAAGCCCGCGCCCGCGCAGGTCGTATTCCTCACGGTGAAGGCCTATTCGCTCGATGAAGTCGCCCCAAGGGTGGTCGCGCTCGCCCGGGAGGGTGCGCTCGTGGTGCCGCTGCTGAACGGGGTGGACGTCGCCGAGCGGCTCCAGGCCGCCGGCGTACCACCCCAACGCATCGTGGATGGGGTTGCGTATCTGACGGCATTCCGGACCGCGCCGGGCATCATCGAGCGCAAGGGCATACATCAACGTCTGGTGATCGGCTCGTCGACAGGGCAAAGCGCCGACCGGCTCGAGGACGTCCGGGCGCTGTTCGGCGAGAGCCCGGTGGAAGTCGTGGTCGCGGACGACATCCGCGTCGAGTTGTGGCTCAAGATGGCGGTCGTGTGCTCGCTGGCCATGATCTGCGGCCTCACCGGCTCGGCCATCGGGCCGATCCGGCGGCATGCATTCGGGCCGGACCTCCAGGAACGCGCCATCGCCGAGGTGCTCGACGTCGGCAGAAGCGTCGGCGTGCCGCTTCCGGACGATGCCGAGGCGCGGGTGGGTGGGACGCTCGACGGCTTCCCGGAGGATTTCTACCCGAGCGTGCTGCACGACCTCAGAAGCGGCCGCCGGACGGAGATGGACGCGCTCGGAGGGACCGTGGCGCGTCTCGGTCGTTCCGTCGGCGTGGAAACCCCGCTCGCAGATGCGGCGACCTGCGCGGTCTCGCTGGTCGAAGCCAGAAAAAGAAGTGACCCCGGGCGATGATGCCACCCGGGGCCGACGAACGCCGAGGCTCCTCACCCCACCCCAC
>JBBDSN010000022.1:2546-11860 GCA_040904885.1 Gemmatimonadota bacterium
ACCCCACCCCACCACGCCACCCCGATTCGTCCCTGCTCTTCCGGCCTCACGTGCCCTTCATCTCTTACGACGAGACCCGGGTCGAAAAGGTTGCAGCCTGGTCCGGGCAACCCATCCGTCCCGGCGGTGTAGAGGGCGGCATCGGAATCGTGGCATCCCACACCAAACCGCGGAGCTCCCGTTGACACGCTCGTCCACACAAGTTGTCCTCGCCCTTGTCCTGGCCGCCGGCGTGTCCGTTCCGGCCGAGGCCCAGGAAGAGCTTCCGGATGGGCTCGCCCGGATGGAGCTCGAGCGTTCCCGGCAGTGCGTCGACGTGCTCGCCCGGATCGATGCCCTGGAGGCGCAGCTGGAGCCGCTGGCGACTCGCTCGCAACGACTGACCGCCCTGGCCAACGCGATCGCGCTGGAGGATCGATCGAGCGTGGGGCCGCTGGACGGGAACGACCCCGTCGAGGCCGAGGTGGCTGCATGGTTCGACCGGGATCTGGAGCTCGCGAACCGATACGTCGAAGAGAACGACGAGGCGCTCGTCGCGCAGCGGGACGAGGCCCGTCAGGCCATCCGAAACACCGTCTCCGAGGCGCTCGCTTCGGTCCAGCGAGAAGCCGACGAGAGGATCGCCGCCGCCGGCAACCTATCCTCGTCCGTAGGGGGATGCGACGGTGCGATCCTGATCCGCAGTGCCGTCGTCGAGGCATGTGAGACGACGACCAGCCCGGTGTGTGATGCAGCGACACAAGAGGCGTCCATCGACAGCCCGTACCGCTTCGTGGACGCGCCGGAAGACCTCTGGCAGATCGAAGAGGTCCGGCCGTGGACGAATCCCACGCCCCTCCAGATCAGCCCCGCCGGGGAGATCGGCGGAGCCAGGAGCGTCGGGTACGCCAGGAGCGGCAACTTGACGCTGTCGCTCGCCTTCGCGCCCCTCCTGGGGACTCGTGAAGACTTCACGCCCGAGGAGATCGCGCGGTTCGAAGCGATCGTCGATTCCGTCGGATTCCAATTCGAGCATCCCGAGGTCGCGTTCGTCCCCTCCCTTTCGCTTCGGGCATCGGCGCCGGAGCCGCTCGCGGGAGAAACCCTGTATGTGCTGCACTTCGACGAGCCGGCCGAGGCCGATGTGCTATGGAGCGGTCCGGCGGGAACCGGTGACGCGGTCCAGGCCACGTTTCCGCTGTCGCCGCGCCATCTCGCGCGTCTGGGCTCAGGGCACCCGGTCCGGTTCACGGCCGTGACCGAGAACCTCGAAGAAAACGTGGCGGACGCAGTCTACAGCATCCAGTTCACACCGATCAACCAGTCTCCGGCCACGTCGGCGCTCATGGGCTATATGTCGGAGCAGCTCGCCACCGACATCGCACAGATCATCCCGGTCGGGAGTCGCTGAGGTCCCGAGTCGGAAGTCCTCAGTGAACGATATTCAGGGTCCTCAAGTGTCCGACGATGGCACCGACCAGCAAGGGACGGATGCGGTAGCGTGACGCCCGGTTGATCTCGGAGTCGTCGGGCGTGTCGGTCTGGGCATCCTGCAAGGCCTCGATGAGACGACGGTTCTGGAGTGACTCGAAGATCTGATAGCTCTCCTGCCGCGTCATCCTGAACACCGCGCGGTACTCATCGAGGGTCAGCGTCCGATGCTCGAGCAGCGCCTTGAGCGTGAAGTTGTGGGTCTGATCGAGCGCTTCGAGGACGCCGAAATCCGGCGTCCTGGGCGGCTGCATCAGAACTTCGCCTTCGGTTTGCTCGAAGTCCGCCGCGAGCAGCCAGTGGAAGAGGGCCAGCTTCAGGTTCCCCATCGATACGCGATGCAACCGTTCGAAGAAGTCGTCCTCGAGGACCTTCTGGTGCGTGTCCGTTCCCCGCAGGCGTCGCAGTCGCCGCTTGAGCAGAGTCCGGCCTTCACGAGGCTCGGCGAACCGGAGCCGCAAGCCACTCCGCCGATGCCGCTGAAGCACGGTCTCCTTCAGACGCTCCACGGAAAGCGGCCGCAACTCGACATCGTCGACCTGTGAGACGGCGGTGGGCTCGAACTTGGCAATGAGCTTCCACGCGGGCTGGCCCACTCCAGTCAGCCAGAAGATACGGGGCTCCGTCTCGGACATGAACGTGAGAAAGCGCTCGAGGACGTCGGTCCCGCCAGGTACGCGAAGGTAGAGGTGTTCCAGCCCGTCGAGCACCACGACCTCGGGCATGCCGGTGTCGCCGGGAAGCCGGAGAATCCGTTCCGCGAGATCCCCGAGGGTGTCGGCCGGCTCGAGTCCGAGGGACGGCGCCACGAGGCGCACGAGCTCCTCCTCGGTCCCGATCCTCCGTTCGACATCGACGCGGACCACCTGAGCTCCCTCGTCGGCGAGCGTATCCGTCGCAATCCGGATGAAGCTGGTCACTCCGCTCCCGGGATCTCCGCGCAGCACGAGGGGCACTCCGTCGTGTTCCCGCCAACGCCTCCAATGCTGCGCAGTATCAGCGATCTCGACGGCGCGTCCGACGAGAAACGAGGCGTCGGTCACCGGATCGAGCGAAAAGAGCCGCTGGTAGACGAGCGGGACGTGGCCGGGCCCGGAGTCGGCGCTCGCGAACGCCCGAACGGTGCGGACGGACCGTGCGCCCGGCCCACTGCCGTCGTCGCCGAGAAGGGCGCGCGTGAGGCGGAGGGCCCGACGCGTCCACCGGCCGACCTTGAGCGAGGCGAAGCGTGTCCGCCTTCGAGTCCGTCTGAACGCCGGTCTCAGCCGGTCGCCGAGGCCCGATACGACATCCAAGAACCGCGACTGTGCGCGTAGGAGTTGGCTCTGCATGCGACCCGCGGCCACACGGTCGAGCAGCGCTCTGCCCCCGTCCGCCATCTCCGTGGCGACCCGTTGCTGCACGGCACGCACCGATGCCCGCACACGCTCCGGGGCGTGGCGGAGGACGTCAGCGGCGCGGTCCAGCGCCTCCGCTGCGAGCATCGAGGCGCGTTCGGAAGCATCGTCTTTGGGCTCCTCGGAGCCGAGCTCTTCACGCGCCGTGTCGAACGCGAATCGGATCACACCGGGGAGTTCCCGGACGTCCGAGTGGATCGGAGCCAGGGCAGATCCGAATTCGAGTGTCGCCCCGCGGATCCGCTCGATCCGAAGCGAATCCAACGACTGCCGGGTTCTGTCCTGGAACGGGACTTCGCGCGTGTCGGGGGGGCGCAGGGTCGTTGGACTCCGTGAATCCAAGCGGTGCAGCACCAGAAGGTTCGGGGACTGGCGGACGATTCCCTGCAGGCTGTCGACGGTGTCCCCGACGATCGATTCCAGCTCCGAGGAAACGTCCTCGAGGTCGGGAAGGGCGGCACCTGCGGTCGTTATCGTCTGTTCCGCCTTCCTCCGAAGATCCTCGAAGGCTTCGATCGACCCGACCGAGGGACGACGTTGCCGGGCGTCGGCAGCCAGCTCGGAAAGCTCATCCGCGCACGCCGACATCACTTCCAGCGGCTCCAACGCAACCGTTTCGATGCGTCCGCCCAACCGGCTGCGGACGGCGGCACCGCCCACGAGAACCGATAAGAACGCCTGGAAGAGGGCGAATCGGGCCCCGATTTGTGCGTCCCAACCCGCCAGCGCCGCACGCGTGCGGTCGAGTTCCGGAAGAGGATGCGCTCCGAGCAAAGCGGCCTCCGGACGGAACACGAAGCTGCCGGCCACTCGTACATCGGATTCCAGGGCGCTCCGCGTCTGCCCGAGAAGCTCGTCGCATCGAGACCGCGTCTCCGCGTGGGGTAGATCGATGCCGAGCGACCCCAACGCGATATCGAGCTCGTGCACAGCCTCCCGCAGTCGCGCCCAGCCTTCGTCCTCCCACGCCTCGTCGTCTCCCTCGGGATCTGCCACGGGCACCTGAAACGCATCCGCTCCGGCAAGGATCTCCAGCGCGACCTCCGCCCAAGCCGCCCAGGCGCGCTCGAGACGGCCCGACCACTCCGCCCAGCTCCTCATGACATCCGTGGCGCTCTGATCGTAGATTGGCACCACGTGGCGGCTGAGGTGGCGGAGCGCGAGGGCGCGCACCGGAACCGGCCGGGTTCGATCCGGCTTTCGGGCCGCACTGAAGGTCCGCCCGAGCAGCTTTCGCACACGTCGCCCGAGGGTGTCCGAAGGCCTTCGCTCGAGCGCACGTTCGCCCCAAGGCGCTTCGACCGAGTCGGGAAGGGCCCTCGCCGCGTCGATCGCCGCGGCGAATCGCGTGTCGAGAAGCTCCGCGACCAACGCAGCCGGCTTCTGATGCTCGAAGGTCGCCTCGAGAAGCGGAAGAACGTCCGAGGTCAGCCCTTTCCGGTAGGCCGACAAAACGGCCCTGCGCCGATCGGTGTCCGCTGGAGCGTCGGCGCCGAGGCCGCACTCCGCCACGAGCGCCGCGTGTCGTTCGCGGGCGTCGTCCACTCTGGCCAGCACCGTGGCCCGGACGCGCTCCTCGACCTCCTCCCAGACTCGAGCCACGGGGTCGTGACACGCCTCGGCGATCCGCGTGAAGACCTGCCCGGGATCCAGCGGATCAGCCTCCTTCACGCGCGACCTCCGCCGTGGGAGAATCGACGTCGGCACCTTGCTCGACAGGGGCCCTGGGCCGGCCCCACCACGGCGGCACCCGCTCCCCACCCATCATGCCGGCGGCCCGGAATCCCGCGCGCGCCCGCTCGGTCACGTCGCTTTCGAAGAGAAACTCGTGCCGGGGATCGAGGACATAGGCTTTGACCCGGACCCTCGTGAACACGGTTCGGTGCAGCTCGTCGCGAACGAGCACGACCACGGGCTTGTTCAGGTAGACGTATCTCGATCCGACCGCGGCTTCGAACGCGATCTTCTTCGCCCGGGCCTCATCCACGTCGCCAGGCAGATAGAGGTCGATGACGACCTGGCAGTTGAGCTCTCCGGCGTTGGCGTTCGCGACCTGCTGATCCACGACCTGTGCGTTCGGGACGCTCACCCGATTGTCGTCGGCCGTGACGATGCGGGTCGACCGGAGTCCGATGGACGTCACCTCGCCGTAGGTCTCGCCCACCCGGATCTTGTCTCCCACCTGGAACGGTTGATCGAAGACGAGGATGATCCCCCCGAACAGATTCTTGAGCAGATCCTGGGCGGCGAATCCGATGGCCACGCCCAGGGCCGCCGCTCCGGCGACGATACCCTGCGCGTCGACCTGGAAGACGACCCGCACGATCAGGTATCCGGCGAAGAGCCAGAGCACGATGCGGACGATCGGCACCATGCCCTTGAAGAACAGCCGGCGCTTGGCACTGCGCTCGGACATCCGGTCCAGCGCCCAGGCAACGGCCCGGATGAGATAGTTGAACAGAAAGACGATGGCGATCGACCAGAGGATGCCGACGCCGAAGTTGCGGACCTGGCTCCCCGCTTCTCCGAGCACCTCGCCGGGCTGGGATCCGCGTCCTGCCATCGTCATCGTGTCAATGACCGCGGCTTCCCCCAGAAGCGCCACCAACGAGTCGAGCCGCTGTTGCGTCGCGCTCTGAGCCGCGATGAGTACATCGATCCGCTCCTCAATGGAGCCGGGCTCCTGCGCGTCCTGGCTTGGTGCCAGGTTCGGAGGGCCGCCGGTGGAGGAGCCTGCCGGGGCAGATCCGGTCGCGCCTGGGTCGGGGGCGAGCGGCACGGGGGCATCCACACCGGACGCCGACAAGGTCTCGGACGTATCCGCCTGGACCGCACCGTCCGCGTGATCCTGGCCCGCGGTCGTGAGATCGTCTCCGCCGAACACACCACATCCCACCGCGGGCACGAGGCAGGAGAGGACCACCGCGATCAGGCGGAAGGAGCGCATGGAGGGTCGTGGAAAGGGGAGGGCCGAGCATGGCACGGTGCGGCGCAGTGCATTATGACCCCGGCCGGGTCACCCGGCAAACCTCTGACACCTCGACACGGCATGCTTCGGCTGGCTCACCCTCCTTGCATGGCAACGGCCGATGGGCGGCGGCTTCTGGCCAGTTCGGGGCTGCCGGCCTCTATGAAGTGCGCGCTTTCGCGCCGACATGGGTCGCACCGGGCGGAGCAGCCCGGCTCACTGAGCTCATGCGGGCCAGCCGGACGAAGGTGACGAGCTAGAAGACATCGATGGCCGTGACGGGATCGTGTGGCGCGCTGACCGCAACGGCGCCCGTGCAGCATTCGGTGAGCGTGACGGACGGGACTGCTACTGGATCGTCGGACCACCCCGCCGGGTGTCCACCACGAAGCGGTCGCGGGCCGGCATCCTGACCTGCGGCAGGGTCGTGGCGTTCATCACGGCGTCTTCATCCACGATCTCGTTCAGGTAGAGCAAGTAGGCGATGACGGCGTACGTCTCGTCGGCGCTCAAGACGCCCGGGGTGAGCTGGGGCATGGCACGGCGGATGTAGTCGTACAGCGTCGTCGCGTAAGGCCAGTAGTTCCCGATGCCGCGGTTGACCGGCCACTGCTCCCACGGATCGGTCGCGACCAGCCGGTCGTAGGGACCCTCGACGCCGGTCAGGCCATGGCATGCGATGCATTGCACCATGTAGACCTGCTCTCCCTCCTCCACGGTGCCACTTCCCGGGGGAAGGCCCTCACCGTCGGGCTTCACGTCGATGTCCCAGAGGGCCGTGCGCGCTTCCGACGCGGGCGAGCCGAACGAGAACCGGGCGGGCGCTTCCTCCGGCAGCGTGTAGGCGGCGGATGGTCCAGGGGCGTCCATTCCCTGGGGCTCTGGAACATCTCCGCATCCCGCCGACGCGAGTGCCCCGACAGCAACGAGCCACGGGGTCGCGGCGGCCCTCATACCAGCTCTCCGAGTCCGAACGTGACCGCTCCGTCGCCGGCCACCCGCCAAGCGCGTTGATGATTCTGGTGATACGAGGTGCGCTCGCCCCGCGCCTCCCAGAGTTGATGCACGGTCGGCTGCACGTAGCCGGTCTCATCCGTGGCTCGACTCAGGATGACAGCGTCCCGGCCGTCCCAGTTCCAGAGATGCCGGAACCGGACCGTAGCCAGCGGCAGGACGGGCTGCTGGAGCTCGGCGTCGACCCAGCGCCGCCCTCCGTCCGTGCTCACCTCGACACGCGTGATGCTCCCGCGCCCGGTCCATGCGAGGCCCTTGATCTCCCACCAACCGCGCTCCGGCAGCACGTACGGATACGAGGGGAACGTGATCACGGACTTCGCATCCATCACGAAGCTGAACTGACGGGCCGTGCCGTCCCCGAGCGGGTCGGTGTACTTGGACGTCTCTTCCCGCGTCATGGTGGGGCGGTCCGTCACCTCGATGCGCCGGAGCCATTTTACCTGCGTGTTTCCTTCCCAGCCCGGAAGCATCAGCCGCAGCGGATAACCCTGCTCGGGCCGGATCGCCTCGCCGTTCTGCCCATACGCCAGCAGCGCGTCTCCCATCCCCTTGTCCAGCGGCACGCTGCGGTTGAGCTGGACGGCGTCGCTTCCCTCGGCCAGCAGCCAACTGGCGCCCGGGCGGACACCCACCTCTCGCAGGATCCACGCGAGAGGCACTCCGGTCCACTCGCTCGTGCTGATGAGCCCGTCGATCTGCTGGACGGTGATCTCCGTCGGCATGCGCTCACGGCTGTAGATCCCACCACCGTTGCCCGAGCACTCGATGAAGTGGATGCGCGAGACCGACGGATAGCGCTTGAGATCCGCCATCCTGAACACCATCGGCCGCTCCACCATCCCGTGCACGAGCAACTCGTGGTCGTCGATGTGGATGTTCGGCACGCCCGCGTGGTGGCGCTCGAAGTGGAGGTCGGACGGCGTGATGATGCCGTGGAAGTCCTGGAGCGGGCTCCGGGACGAGCTCGACAGCTCCTCGGCTCGCAGGAAGCGTTTCGGCTGCTCCCCCGGGGCGCGGGAGCCGACTTCGGACACGATGCGGCCCGGAACCGTAGTCGGATCCGGACGGCCGGTCGCGGGCGCCTCTTGCGCATCGAGCCGGATCGCGTCGGACTGGGTCTTGAGCAGGCCGGCTGCGATGACCCCCGTCGTGGTGGTCAACCAGGCACGGCGCGACAGCGACGATCCATCGAACGGCGGCATTCCCTTCCTCCGGAACCAGGGGTGTAGCTGGGACAAACTGGGACGCCGCCGTGGGTCCTGCCAGGGGTATCCGTCCATGAGCCACCCGCTGGACGGGGATGCCCTCGCCCGGCACATTGCCGTGGATACTTTTTCGAAGCAGTCGGTCGTTCAAGGAGGCACCATGCCCCGTCACACGTTCGCGGCCCTCACCGCGTTCTTCGTCGCCGTCCCGCTCGCGATCTCCGCCCAGGACCACGGGCACGAGGTCTCGGTGCCGGCGTCCTTCTCGGAGCCGATGCCCCTGCATCACGACGGCCGGGGGCTGGGCCCGTTCTCACGACCCGTCACGACGTCGTCACCGGAAGCCCAGGCATACTTCGATCAGGGGATCCAGCTCCTGTATGCCTACGACCCGACCGCGGCCGCCCGTTCGTTCCGGGAGGCGTGGCAGCGCGATCCAGACTGCGCGATGTGCTATTTCGGGGAGGCGTGGGCCTGGGGTCCCTATCTCAACGGACCGATGACGTCGGTCAACGCGCCGAGGGCCTACGCCGCCTTGCAAAAGGCCCTCGAGACGATGGACGGGAATACGACCGAGGTCGAGCAGGCGCTGATCGAGGCGATGACGGTCCGGTACGAGGCCGAGCACGACCCGGACCGCCGCCGGATGCTCGACGAACGATGGGCCGAGGCGGCCGGCGCGCTCTATGAGCGCTACCCGACGGACCTCGATGTCGGATTCCTCGCCGGGGAGGCGCTGATGCTGCTGCAGCCCCGCCGTGGCCTGTGGGACATCGAGAATCCAGAGGTACAGGAGATCCACAGCCTGCTCGAATCCGTGCTCGCGCAGGACATCGAGCATCCCGGCGCGTGCCACCTCTACATCCACGCGACCGAGCCGACCCAGATGCCCGGAAAAGCCGAGGCGTGCGCGGAGTTCCTCGGCGCGGCCATCCCGGGGGCCAGTCACATCCAGCACATGCCGTCCCATACCTACAACCGTATCGGACGGTGGGGCGACGCCGTGCGCGCGAACATCGATGCGTGGCACTCCGACCTCAAGGCGGCGCACGGGGAAGGCTTCGCCATCTACCCGTCCCACAACCTGCACATGCTCCTCTTCGCCGCCTCCAACGACGGGCAGGGCGGGGTCGCCATCCAGGCGGGCAAGGACTACGGGAAGCTCATGGACGGTGGGAGCTTCTATCACGTGCTGACGCTGTTTCGGTTCGGCCGCTTCGACGAGATCCTCGAGCTGAGGGGTCCACCGGACAACCT
>JBBDSN010000023.1:0-3728 GCA_040904885.1 Gemmatimonadota bacterium
ATCAGGAAGTTCCCGAAGGCGGCGATCAGGACCGGCATCGCCACCCAGAAGATCATGATCGAGCCGTGGTTCGTGATGAGCGCGTTGTACTCACCCGGCGAGACCTGGCCGTAGCCCGGCACGCTGATGCCCGGGAACGCGAGTTGCATCCGGAACACGTAGGACATGAAGCCCCCGATCACGGCCATGAACATGCCCGTGAAGAGGTACTGCATGCCGATGATCTTGTGATCGGTCGACCAGATGTATTTCAGGATCCCCGTGGGACCGTGATGGGCGTCGGTGTGCGCCTCGTGGTCGATCGCGACAGCGGTGTCAGCCATCTCGTTCCTCTTGCCCTACTGGGCCGCGGAGGTGGAATTCTCCGCGATCCATTCGGCGTGTTGGTTCGCGTCTTCGATGTGGATGCGGGCGGCCATGACCCCGTGGCCGATGCCGCAGATCTCCGCGCACTGGATGTCGTGCTCACCGGTCTGCGTCGGCTGGAACCATCCCGTGATCGCGCGCCCCGGCACCGCGTCCTGCTTCAGGCGGAAGACCGGGACGGAGAAGGAGTGGAGCACGTCGCGCGATTCGAGCCGGAAGTGGTAGGTCTTCTCGACCTCCACGTGCAGCTCGTTGACGGTGAAAATGTCATCCGCGGTGTCGAGCTCGTTGTCCGGCCCCGGGTGTTGGAACGTCCACGCCCACTGCTGGCCGATGATGCGGACCGTCGAGTCGGCCTCCGGAAGCTGTTGCTTCACGTCGTACCACACGCGCACGGAGCCGACGATGATGAAGACGTCGCAGACGAGCACGAGCGCGTGGGGGATCGTCACCCATCGCTTGACGTGCTTCTCCTTGCCGGTGAGGTACTGGGACTTCTGACCCGGTCGGGCGCGGAACCGCCAGATCAGCCAGAAGAAGACGCCCTCGGCGGCCAGGAACCAGAAGCCGACGAGCACGAAGACGAGCATGATGATCCCGTCGATGCTTCCGGCGTAGGTCGAAGCCTGTACTACAAAACGCTCGATCATTCCGCTAGCCGAGTGTCGGGGATCACAGGAGGATGAACACGACGATGACCCCTACGAACAGCAGGGTGCTCCAGACCGTGATCACGAACGCCTTCTTCGCGTCCACGATGGCCGGGTTCTCGTCGTCCGGAGGAGGCGCGAGCGCCTGCTCCTCTTCGGGGGTCAGCTTCGGGGCGAGCCCGGATGCGACGTGGTCGGTCATGAATGTCTCCGCCTACCTGAGCGATTGCACGTAGGCGATGACATCCCTCATCGCCTGATCGGACATCGCGAGCACATTGACACGCATGGTCTGACCCCACGTGTCCTCCGGGTGCGCGCCGCGTGCGCCCGACTGGAAGTTGCGTAGTTGGTTCAGCATGTACCAGTCGTGCATCTGGACGATGGGCGGTGAGCGCAGCATCTCGTTTCCGAGGCCGTTCGTGCCGTGGCAGGCCACACAGACCTCGTAGCTCTCCGCGCCGGCGCCCGCATTTCCGTCGAGCGTGCTCTCGGGATAGACGCCGGGGAGGGCAGCCACGTATTCGGCCACGGACTCGATGTCGCCCTCCCGGGTGAGCGAAACGGCCATGGGCCGCATGCGAAGACCCGGGAGGTCCTCGTGATGGTTGCCACGCCACCCGGCCTGGAAGCTCTCGAGCTGCGCCTCGAGGTACCACCGCGGCAGACCCGCGATGGTCGGGGCTGCGATGTCGACGTTGCCGACGCCGTTTTCCCCGTGACAGGGGGCGCAGGTCTCGTAGAGCTCCTCGCCACGGGCCATCCCCACGGGTGGCGGCGTGGCGTCGCACGCGACGAGGCCGCCCACCAGGAGCGCCAAGAGGTAGAAGCGAAAGGTCCGGAGTCGTGCCATCATGACTTTTGAGGTAGTGGTATGGCTTCGTCGACGAGCATGATCGGGATATCGTCCCGGATTGGATACAGCAGGTCCCCGGCTTCGCGCACGAGCCCTTCGGTCACCGGTTGGTCGAGTGTGTGTCCGCCGCGGTTGACGACCGATCCGCGGCCGATGGCTTCGTTGAGACGCGCCAGTGAAGCCGCATCGGCCACGTGCAGGGCCTGCTTCGTCTCGGGACATACGAGGATGTCCAGGAGCTGTTGATCCACCATCTTGCGGTACTCGAACTCCGTCCGGCAGGTCGTCCGGGGGCGCCGAAGCGCCCCTATGTGCACGATTCCGCGGTGGGAGGGGCTGGGAACCGAAACCAAGCGGCGTAACTTACATACGTCCGCTCACGAATGGGAGGCCGAGCATGCGCTGGCACAAAGTTAGGAGAACGGGCCGACGGGGCCGATCGCACCATTGGGTGCTTGCTGTGGGGCTTCTGGCCTTCGCTCTGGGTTGTCCCGCGGCCGACGATCGGGTCGCCGATGCGGACCGCCAGACGGCGCCGAACGGCGCCACCGCCACGACCACCGACCCGGGTGGCCCGGTCGCGCGGCCACCCGCCGGACATGCGTGGGTGATCTTCGGAGCCGACACGGTGGTCGCGGAGATCGCAGCCACCGCGGACGAGCGGGCGCAGGGGCTCATGTACAGAGAGGGCGTCCCGGACGGCACCGGTATGCTCTTCGTCTTCCAGGACAACGCCGCGCGAGCGTTCTGGATGGCGAATACCTACGTGCCGCTCGACATCGCCTATCTGGACCCGTCCTACCGCATCGTCGACATCGTGCAGATGGAGCCGCTCGTGACCGACACCTACCCGAGCAGCGGTCCTGCCATGTTCGCGTTGGAGGTCCGGCAGGGGTGGCTCGAGGAGCGGGGCATCCGGGTGGGCGACCAGGCCGAAGTCGTGTTCGGCATTGGCGGCAGCCGGTAGGCGGGGCGTCGCCTGGCCCATGAGGGCCGGCCCAGCCGCGACCGGCCCGATCAGCCCATCAGCCCGCGACCACCTCGCGAAGCACGCCCAGCAGCGCCTCCACGTCCTCGTCATCGTTGTAGACGTTGGGCGAGACCCGGAGCGCGGAGCCTCGCAGCGACACCGTGACGTCGCGGGCACTGAGACGGTCGCGGAGCTCGGCCAGGTCCACGTTGGCGGGCATCCTCAGCCCGAACAGGTGGCTGGCGCGCCAGCGCTCGTCCTCCACCCCGAAGCCCAGGGCGCCCGCTTCCGCCACGAGACGGCTCGTGAGCGCGTTACAATACGCCTGCACGCGCTCGGGCGTCCACCCCAGAAGCAGGTCCATGCTCGCCTCGGCGATGGGGAGCAGGAAGAAGTTCGATCGCTCGGCCACATCGTAGCGCACCGCACCCGGGGCATACGCGTCCCTGTACTCCACCAGCCTCTGGAAATCGTGACTGTCCTCGCGGGCGATCCAGGTCTCTTCCAGAGGCGTCCCGTCGTCGAAGCGCGGGCCGAAGTACGAGAACGCCACCGAGTAAGGCCCCAGCAGCCATTTGTACGAAGCACAGATCAGGGCGTCGGGCTGGACTGAGTCGACGTCGAACGGGAGTGCCCCCACCGACTGCGTGCCGTCGACCACCAGCGCCGCCCCGACTTCCCGGCAACGACGCCCGATCGCGGCCAGGTCGAAGAGCGTCCCGTCCGTCCAATGGACTTGCGGGACCGCGACGACGGCGGTGGCGGAGTCGATCGCCTCGAGCAGCCGCTCGTTCCAGAGCGCGCCACGGGACGCCGTGACCGCCCCCGTTCCGACGCCATCCGGTCCGGCGGAGTCTCCCCCCGCGCCCACGGCGCGCACCTCCGC
>JBBDSN010000023.1:3828-11709 GCA_040904885.1 Gemmatimonadota bacterium
GGCCGCAAGCTGAAGTCGGTCTTCCGGCAGGTGAGCGGCTCAGCCGCCGCCCCGCCTCCGCCGACAACCTCACTCATCCCCGGAACGGGCATGCCGCGCCGCATACATGACAAGCCCGAGGAACCCGAGGAACACGATCACCAGAATGACCATCTCGAAGATAGACATGTTACAGACCCAGCCAGTAGTTGATCTTCACGATGAAGCGGTTGTCGGCAGGCAGCCCAAACAGCGCATTCGTATCGCGGCCGAAGTCGAAGTCTCCCACGCCGGCCCGCTCGGACTGCTGGCGCTGCCACACGAAGAAGATCGTCGAGCCGGGCCGGTACTCCCACCGCAAGACCGCGTTGCCGACCAGCGACCGTACGTTGAAATCGCGGTCCTGGAAGGCGTAATCCGCGACGCCGTCCCCGTCGAAGTCGACGTGCTGTGTCCCGCCCACGTCGCAGATGGCGTCGTCACAGACGACCACCCCGCCCACCGACTGACCGGCACCGGGCTCGAAGCCGACGAAGTCGAACGTCGCCGCCCGCGCGAGCTGCTTGTACCGGACGTAGTCACCGGACGACAGGAGCGGCTGCGCGAACACCTGGAGCGACAGGTTCGAGGTGAACGTCCAGTCCATGCGCCATTCCAGCGAGAACGTGCGCTGCTCGAGATCCGCGAACAGGTACCGGTCGCCATACGTGGGCGCGAAGTCTCCGAGCCGGGCGGTCGTCACGTACTGGTCGCTCGAGCGCGAGCTCTCGAACCGTGGATTCAGGGAGAGCTCGACGTTGTCGGTCGGACGCAGCCGCGCGCTCCCGCGCACCGAATAGCTGCCCCCATCGCCGATGCGGTCGGAGCCCACCTGCACGTTCGAGCCGAAGCTCACGCGCTTCCGCCGGTCACTGTCCACGTTCACGCTGAAGCTCGTCGACGCCGGCACGATCATCATCGGCCCGCCTCGCGTGCGCGTGCGGCTCATCTGCTGCGGGCTGTACGACGCGTTCGCGCGCAGGCTCCAGTAGTTCAGGAGCTCCGCGTGCGTGTTCAGGTTGTAGGACCCGTTCGTGCGGGCATTTTTCCAGGAATCGAGCGACAAGACGTCGTCGAACGCCTCGTGGCTCCAGTTGTGGAAGGTGTTGAACGTGATGTTGTAGTTCCGGAACACGTCACCGGGTTGGATCTCCCGGTACCCGATCCGGAAGCCTCCGTCGACCCGCTCCTGGGTCCCCGAAAAGCCGGCATCGTTGATCTCGAAGCCTTGGGTCACCTCGGCGGCCCACACGGCTCCGGTCCAGTGCTCGCCGGATCGACGCTCGAACTGCAGGCGCCACTCGGCACCCGAGATCGACGTGGCGGCCGGATCGACCTCGAACCGGGTGGCGTCGGGCCTGTGGAAGTAGTGGTTGCTCGCCCGCTGGATGCGCGTGATGGCCGCCTCGTCACCTCGGACGTGGCTACCGGCCAGGAAGCCCCAGAGCGCCCACTCCCTGTCGTTCCACTGATGCTCGAAGCGCACGCCAGCGTTGTAGGCCGAGGAAGGCAGCCAGTCGAAGGAGCCGTCCCCGGGCAGATCCCGCCGCATCATGGTGCCCATGCCGCGAATCTGTGTCGTGCCCCCGTTCAGGTCCTGGGCGAGGCTCAGGACCCCGTATTCGGCGCGCGGTTCGACCAGGAACTCATCCGAGGAGCCGTCCTCGAACAGGGATCGACCGTCGGCCGCCCCGGTCACCGCGCCGAGCACGCCGATCGAGAGTCCGCTCGCCGTGCGGCCGGCGACCTTGGCGGCTCCGAGAATCGCCGTGTTGTCCGGAATGTCCGTGAAGGCAGGGTCACCCGGCGCCCTGCCGCTCGGGGCGCGGCCGACACGCCGGCTATAGAAAAGCTGGTTGCGCCTTCCGGAGAGCCCGAAGTCGAAGATGCGCGCATCTTCCACGAAGAACGGACGCTGCTCGTCGAAAAACGTCTCGAACGCCGAGAGGTTGATGACCGCGGGATCCGCTTCGACCTGCCCGAAGTCGGGGTTGATGGTCGCGTCCAGGGTGAACGCGGCTCCGAGCCCGTAGCTGATGTCCGCACCGACACGACCCGAGGCGTCCGAGCCGGTGAAGTAGGGGTTGCCCGGCTCCGCAGGCCCCCGGTGCAGGCTCGTCACCGCATAGGGTCGAACCTCGAGGCGTCGGGAGGGACGCGTCACACGCACACCGTCCACGCGGCCCATCTGGCTCACGCGTCCGCGGCGGAGCTGGGACACCAGGGAGTAGTAGCTGCGCTCCGCGCTCGCTGTGCGCTCCCGGAAAAAGTTGATACCCCAGGTCTGAGGATCATCGGATGCTTCGTACCGGATCTGGGAGAGCGGAATCCGCATCTCGAGGGTCCAGCCTTGCTCGTCGATCCGGACGCCCGAAGACCACACGGCGTCCCACGCGCCATCGAGCTGGTCATCGTTGTACATGTACATGTCGCGCTGCACGTTGGCCGCGCTGACCCCGAACATGTATCCCGTCAGGCCATCCAGGTTCGGGTCGAGGTGCATGCTGAACGTGTCGGACTGACCGCGGTCGTCTCTGCGGTCCAGTTGGGCGACGATGCCCTCGGGCTCAGAGTCCCACATGCGTGCGGCCACCCAAATCGCGCCATCCCCGAACAGGACCCTCACCTCCGTCTCATGCTCGGCGGGCTCGCCCTCGACCGGCTGCTCCTGCACGAACCTGGTGAAGAGACGGGCGTTCTCCCACGCGGGCTCGTCGAGCACCCCGTCGATGCGCATCTCCTCGGGCATCGGCGCGAACGCGTGCAGAGCTTCGCCCACGTCCCGATTCACGACCGAACGGGAAGCGTCAGCCGCAACCCCGGAAGCGGTGGCGGAAGAGCCGGTATCGGGCTCGTCCCGGGGCTTGTCCTGCGCTTCCATGCCGGCGGGCCAGAGCGCCAACGCGGCAAGCAGCCCGAGGGCTACCCGCCGCGAGTCTATATCGAATACCGTCATTGACTCGCACTAGCTGACGGCGTTCGGTGCTCCGGGAAGTCGTCGAGCGATCGCTCAGCGACGAGAGAACCAAGCTTCGGCAGCGGAATGGAGGGGAATCGGCGGCTGGGCCATCAGGCCCAGATCGATCTGTTTCGCCATGTCGTGTACGTCTTCCAAAGCGACACGGTCGTTCTCCATAACGTTGAGCAGCATCTCGACGACTTCGGGGTCGAGCGACTCGGAAGCAACGATCCAGTTCATGACCGCGATGGTTGCGACCGCCTCGTCGTGGTCCCGGTACGCCCCGCTCGGAATCTGCCCGGGGCTGTAGTACGGATGCTCCTCGAGCATCGCGTCCATGACGTCCTCTTCGATCCCGAGCAGGCGCATGCTCGTGGTCGTCGTGACCTCGAGCACGGCGGCGGCCGGGTAACCGACGGAGATGATCGCCGCGTCGATCGCCCCGTCCTGCAACGCGGAGGAGGATTCGGCGAACGACAGATACCGTGGGGTGATGTCGTCGTAGGTCAGGCCATGCGCCGAGAGGATGTGGCGAGACAGCGCCTCCGTTCCGCTACCCGCGGCGCCGACCGAGACCCGCATGCCCGCGAAGTCGGCGACCGTCTCCGCGGGAGAGTCGGCGTGCACCAGGATGTGCGTGACGTTCGGATAGAGCGGGGCGATCGCGCGCAGTGAAGTGACCGGCTCCGAGAAGCTCCCCTCGCCGTGGTACGCCTGATAGGCGGTCATCCCGATCGTCATCGCCAGATCCATCTGACCGAGCGCGAGACGGTTGATGTTCTCCTCCGAGCCGCCGCTCACTTCCGCCGTGTACTGGCGGGCCGAATCCGCGATCGACAGGCGGCTCGCGATGGCACCGCCGAGCGGGTAGTAGATACCACCGGTTCCGGCGGTACCGAGCGACAGGAACTGTCGGCTTCCGTCGCCGCACGCCGGGAGCACCGAAAGGGCGAGCGCGGCAACGAGCGTTTTCGATAGGAACTTCATGACGCCTCCACGGGGAGAGCTTTCTCGGACTTGAGGAAGATATAAACCACGATCACCAGACCGATCCCGTCACTGAGCAGGTGTGGATACACGAGCGCGATGGCGCCGACGAGCGCGATGGCTCGTTCCCACCCGGCCAACCGTCGTCGCGCGAAACCGACTGCGGCGGCGGCCAGCGTGATGACACCGATGGTCGCGGTGATCGCGGCATGCGCGATGCCGGCCGGCTCGCCGATCAGCAACAGCTCGGGACCGTACACGAACATGAACGGGACCACGAAGCCGGCGCCCGCGAGCCCGGCCGCGACGAACGCGGTTCGGATCGGCGGCGACCCCGCGATGCCCGCCGCCGCGAACGCCGCGAGCGACACCGGCGGCGTCACGTTCGAGATACAGCCGAAGTAGAAGATGAACATGTGCGCCGCGAGGAGCGGAACGCCCAGCTGTTCGAGCGCGGGCGCCCCGAGCGCGGCAAGCACGACGTAGGCGGCCGTGGTCGGGAGGCCCATCCCCAACACCACGGAGCCCAGAGCCGTGAGCAAGAGCGCGATCAAGAGGTTTCCACCGGAAAGCGTGATGATCAGCTCGGACATCCGGAGTCCGATCCCGGTGAGCGACGCCACGCCGACCACGATACCGGCCGCGGCGCACGCTGCCGCAACCTGGACCGCGCCCTGACCAGCCCGCTCCATGATCTCCACCATCTCGGTCTTCGACGGACGCGTGGCCGGACGGAGGAGCGCCATGATGAACGCCGAAGCGACTCCCCAGAACGCCGCCCGCATCGGGGATCGGCCCATGCCGAGCAGCAACACAATGATGACGAGCGGCAGGAGCAGATGCAGCCGGTCGACCACCTTCTCCTTGTTGGGCTCCTTGTCGGGCTCGATGCCCATGCGCGACGCTCGGAAGTGGATGGCGGCGAGCAAGGCTGCGTAGTAGAGGAACGCGGGGATCGTCGCGGCAAGCGCCACGTCGAGGTAGGGGATGTTGGTCCACGTGGCGAGAATGAACGCGCCCGCACCCATGACCGGAGGCATGAGCTGACCTCCCGTGCTCGCGGCCGACTCGATCGCGGCGGCGAAGTGCGGCTTGAAGCCCGCCCGCTTCATGAGCGGGATGGTGAACGTCCCGGTCGTCACCACGTTGGCGACGGCGCTGCCCGACAGGGATCCCATGAGGGCGCTGGCGACCGCCGCGGTCTTCGCCGGCCCGCCGCGGGTCCGGCCCGCCACTTTGTTCGCGAGCGCGATCAGGAGGGCTCCGCCTCCGGCGACGTCCAGCACCGCCCCGAACAGCACGAAGAGGTAGACGAAATCGGCCGAGACCCCGAGAGGCACACCCCAAATGCCCTCGGTCGACAAGTAGAGGTGCTCGACGATCCGGGTCGCCGGGTAGCCCCGGTGCGCCAGAATGCCGGGCAGGTACGGTCCCGAGACGGCGTACACGAGGGCCAGCACGCAGATCGCGACCAAGCCCCACCCGGTCGCCCGCCGAGCGAGCTCGAGCACGAGCACGATGAGCAGCGCTCCGAACACCAGATCGAGCGTCTCCGGATTTCCGGAGCGTGCGACCAGCTCCTGGTTCTCGAGCGCCAGGTAGGCACAGGCCGCGACCGACAACGCCGCCAGGAACCAACCCAGCTTGGCGCCGAAGCGGGTCAAGGCCGACTCCTGTCCATCCTCCTGCGAGATCTTCTGGATCCCCACGCCGAGGAATCCGAGGATCGCCATCAACGCGAGGTGGATGGGCCGCTGGATCAGCGCGGTGAACGGTGAGACACCGGCGGAATACATATGGAACAGACCCGCGGCCACGGACGTGACGGCCACGATGGCTCCGGCGATCTTACCTCGGGCGGGACTCAAAGAGGACTCTCCAACTCAGGGGTGTGCTTCTCCGACCTCCGTGATGCGACCCCGGCCAGGACGGCCTCCGACCGACCACTGCTGGGCAGCGCCGACAGTCCGGGAGCCCAGCAATGAATCACCGCAGCGCCGGGGCCGCAAGGACTTCGGAGCCCGACGGTCGGTCTCTCTCCGAACGCGACACCCTTGGCCGTCGAATCACGACCATGTATCCTGAGACATACGGTCGAACCCCGAGTTCGCCCGCTCCTCGAGCCGAAGCGCCGCTGCGATCCATGAGCTATCGAACCAACCCGGACCGGATCCTCGACAATATCGACCGATCGCGGAACCGCGATGCCGAAAGCGCCCGCTACAGCGTCGACCGCCAGGCGTTGGGCCGCGAGCTCGACACCGACATTCCGGACGTCGATGCGACTACGACCGAGCGGATGAAGCGGGTCTTCGGAACCATCGAGCGCGCCTACACCAAGGCCGCCCAGCGGGCCGAGCTCGGCCGACTCGCATCCCGCTTCCAGGCCGTGGGGGACATCCACCACCACCACGCGCGGGGAGACGTGAGCATCTCCGTCCATTACATGGACCACGACCGCTACGACGACGTGGGCGTGTCGCCCTTCGAGATTCAGCCCTACGTGGTCGCGGAAGCCAAGAAGGAGACCAAGACGAGCCGGGCCGACGTAAACGCGCTCCGCGTGCTGCGGAAGGAGCTTCGCGACGGGGTGCGCTCGGCTTATCAGAAGCTCGAGCCGCGCATCCGAGACGCGTTGCGTGACCGGGCGGACATGGGCCACGTCCAGGTCCAGGTCACCATGGATCTACGCCCGGGCGAGTAGCCGCTTCGCCCGCCGGCCCCACGACGGTCCCGACGCGTCCCTCCCGGATTCTTCTCGTCTTTCTGGATGGCGTCGGACTCGGCCCGGACGATCCCGACCAGAACCCCTTCCTGAGGGGTGACCTCCCCACGTTCGAGCGCCTCGCCGGCGGCGCGCCACCGACGTTGACGACTCCTTCCGGATCCGTCGGGGGCCCCACCGCTTTTCCTCTCGATGCCTCGCTCGGCGTGGAGGGGATGCCGCAGAGCGGGACCGGTCAGACGGCTCTCCTCACAGGGCTCGATGCCGGCGCGATCTTCGGCGGACACTTCGGCCCCTGGACTCCGGTCCGGCTGAGACCACTGGTCGAGGCGCAGAGCGTGCTCCGCACGGTCCGCGACTCCGGCCGGTCGGTCGCCTTCGCCAACGCGTACCCTCGCGGATGGCCCGGCCCCGGCGGGAGTCGGCGCATCGCCGGACCTCCTCTGGCCGCGCGCGGCGCGAGCGTGCTCGACCGCCACCAAGAAGCCCTCGCGAGCGGGGACGCCGTGTCGAGCGAGATCGTGAACGACGGTTGGCGTGAACACCTGGGGCACCGCAGCGTCCCGGTCGTGACGCCGCGGGAGGCCGGTCACAACCTCGCTGCCATCGCCGAGGGCAAGGACCTCACGCTCTACGCCCACTACGCGACCGACACGGCGGGCCATGCCAGGGACATGGCGCGGGCCGTCGCGGCCCTGGAACGGGTCGACGCCTTCCTCGACGGGGTCCTGGAAGGCGTGTCCGCCGACACGCTCCTCCTCATCGCCAGCGATCACGGCAACCTGGAGGACGTCACCGCCGGACATACGCGAAACCCAGCGCTCGGGATGGCGGCAGGCCCCGGCGCGACGGAGGCGCGACGCCTCCGGGACCTGCGGGACGTGGCGCCGTTCATCCGGAGTCTTTTCGAGGACTGAGCTATCCACCGCCCTTGCGGGCGACCCGGGAAGATGAAACGTGCGCCCGTCAGCGGAATCCGTGGCTGAGCTTGGGCTCCGGAAGGCGCATGGGCGGCCTCCGACCCCTTCCGCGCGAACTTCGAGAACCGTTCGATTTTCAAACGATTGGAGCGGAGCAGCTGTGGCGAGCTCCCGGGGGTCGCACCGCGCCGCACGGGCGCTCCGAAGCCTACACCGTTGTGGGCAGCACCGACGCGATCGTTCGAGAATTGAACGATTCCCAATGTGGCGAA
>JBBDSN010000024.1:0-11703 GCA_040904885.1 Gemmatimonadota bacterium
ACGAAGCCGAGCAGGATCGCTGTGAGGGCCAGAAGAATGCCGGCACGGATTGATGCTGGAATGGGACGGACTGACATGACTACCTCAGGGAAGACACCATAAAGGACGGACCAGAGCGATTGACGAAGAACCTCCGACATCCACCATCCTGCGACCCCGCAACGTATATCGACTGCATTCGCAACGCACCGAGGCCGACTCAACAGTCTTGTCGATGACCCCCGCCCGGGGCTCTCCCCAGACCGAGCTCGACCTCGATCAGTCCTCTCTCCGCCCTCACGAAACCTTCGTCCTCGTGCAGGGCCAGAAATCGTGCCGTACCTTGATCCCCGGTCTCCGGAGGGCGTTTGGATTGCCTATCCCCGAAACTCGCCCGGGCCGGTCTTGTGGATCGGACCCACCCCTCCCAATCTCGCCGGGCGCGGGCGAACCGTTCCACTGGATGGGAGAGAAGCCGATGGACGCCGCAGGGATGACCATACGAAGGTCCGTTCGAGGGTGCGTGGCCGCTACGATGTGCCTTTTTGCGGTGCTGGGGTGTCAGGCGCAGGAGGAGACGGTCGGGATCGAGGCCCCCCCCCGACGTGGAGTACCTCTCCTCACCGGAGTTCCAGGAGCTGGACCTCCCCTTCTCCGAGGCCGTGCGGGTGGGACACACCCTCTACCTCTCCGGCCAGATCGGAACGCTCCCGGGGAGCCTGGAGCTGGCCCCCGGAGGGATCGGCCCGGAGACCCGGCAGACCATGGAGAACATCCGGTCGGCCCTGGAGCGCTTCGGATCCTCTCTGGACCGAGTGGTGAAATGCACCGCCATGCTGGACGACATGGAGGAGTGGCCGGCGATGAACGAGGTCTACGTCACCTTCTTTCCGGAGAACCGGCCCGCTCGGAGCGCCCTGGGTGCCGACGGCCTGGCGCTGGGGGCCCGGGTGGAGATCGAGTGCATCGCCACCGTGGGCTGAGGCCGAACTCAGCTCCACACCTCCTCGAAGAGGCGGAGCCAGTTGGCCCCCAGGATCTTTTCGATGACCCGGTCCCGATGCCCCCGGTCGGCCAGCGCCTGGGCGATGGATTCCATCCGGCGAGGATGGTTGAGCTCCGCCACATAGGGGATGGTGTCCTCCCGGGGTGCGGCGATTCCCATGGCCCGCCGCCGGGCCGACACGGCATCGAACTCCTCCTGGAAGGCGCCGTCTACGCGGAGCGGATGAATTCCCTGGTCCGTCCCGATCCCCACGTGGTCCTCGCCGCACACCTGCAGGGCGTGCTCCAGGTGCGCCACCACATCGCGGGTTGCGGGCGGACCTGAAGGATTGAGGAAGGGCATGAGGTAGATCCCCATGACCCCGCCCCGCTCCGCCAGGAGGCGCATGGCCTGGTCGTCCTGGTTTCGGGGATGGGGGAAAACGGCGTTACAACCGGAGTGGGTGATGGCCACCGGTCCCGCCGCCGCCCGGATCCCCTCCAGGGTGGTCCGGGTTCCGCAGTGGGAAAGATCCACCAGGATGCCCAACCGCTCCATCTCCTCCACCGCGGCATGGCCGAGACGGGAGAGTCCCCCGTCGCCGGGCTCCAGCGCGCCGTCCCCGAGACGATTTCGATCGTTGTAGGTGAGCTGCACCACCCGGACCCCGAGGCCGTGGAAGAGGGCCAGCCGGTCCAGTCGGCCTTCCAGGGGAACCGCGTCCTGGAACCCGTAGATCACCCCCAGTCGGCCGCTCTCCTTGGCCTCCAGCAGGTCCTCCGCCCGCCGGATCCGGCGGAGAACGTGGGGGAGCCGGTCCATCTCCCGCTCCCATTCGGCGATCCGCTCCACCGAACCGACGAACGGATCGGGAGCGGTGGCCCCTATCACACCTGCGGTCAGGTTCACCGCGGTGATGCCGGAGGCGCGGATGTGCCGCACGACCGCCTCGGTCAGCGGGAGTCCCCCCTGGGGGATGTTGAACTGGAGGGGACTGGCCAGAGCGTCGATGACGATGGCCTCGTCGTATCCGGGCCACCCGGAGGCCCCTCTGGAACGACCGGGTGCTCCTCGCAGCGATGCCGGGGAAGCCAGTGGCCCGAGGACCGCCGCCCCTGCGAGGGACAGAAAGCTCCTGCGGCTCAGGCACCGTGCGTTCGTTTCCACCACGTGGGATCCGACCCGTTTGTCCTTGGACGTCACCACTCCGAGCGTGGAGCTTGACGCATGCGCGTCCCGCCCGATATACCTGTCCATGACCGTTCTCCTGTTGGCGTGGAGACTTCTGGTATATCCCAGATTGTCCCGCCCCTCGGAAGATCGCCACACGTTTGATCGGGCCAGCCGCCGCATCACACCTCCTCCGGTCACGGACGCGCGGCGCCTGTGATGCCTATCCCTGGAGTGACTTTTCGATGACCGACCTCGTATTGGTGAGATCCGGCCTTGGCGTGTGCGGTGCTGCGCTGGCGTTGCTGCTCGCATTCGGCCCAACGGAATCCCTCGACGCGCAGACGGTCACCCGCCTCGAGGCCGACCCGGTGCGCATCGAGGTCGCCGCAGGCGCGTCCGTCCCGCTCGCGATCCGCGCGCTGGACGCCGCGGGCCGGGTGGTCGACGCGCCGCTCCGTGTGACCGGCGCCCGGGGCGGGGTCTCGGTCTCGGACGGCCGCGTGACCGGCCTCCAGGCGGGCGAGTACGCGATCTTCGTGTCGAGCGTTCCCGCCGACGGGGCCGACCCGGTCGTGCTCGAAGTCCCGGTCGTGGTGTCGTGGCCCGCCGTCTCGGAGGTCGAGGTGCGTGTGGGAGCCGAGCCCCCGGGCAGCCTCGTGCGGGGAGACGGCGATACGACCGATGCCCCCGGGCTCTACCGGGGGAGCCGGGTGCAGCACCGCGTGGTCGCCCGGCACGCGGACGGGACCGCCCGCCCCCATCCCGAAGTGTCGTGGTCGAACTCCGACCCATCGGTCGCGACCGTCGACCGGTTCGGCTTCGTTCGCGCGGTGGGGACCGGTTCGGTGACCATCACCGCGACCGTGGACGGCGTGGCCGGCTCGGTGGCCCATACGGTGCCGTCGCTTCCCGTGGCGCGGCTCGAGCTGAGCGGCGGGTCCGAAGAGGTGCGCACGGGCGACGTGCAGTCGTTCACGGTGGTCGCGCGGGCCGCCGACGGTTCGGTGGTCGAAGACGCGCCTGTCGCGTGGAGCTTCCTCTACCAGCCGGACGACTCGGTGCGCGCGCCGGCGGGCCCCGCGCAGATCCAGGCCGGCCGCATGGTCGCCGACGTGCCTGGCGTGTATACGGCGGTGGCGTCGGTGGGCGGGGTGCAGGCGGATTTCTCGTTCCGGGTGGTGCCGAGGAACGCGGTCCGGAAGCTCGAGATCGTCGGGCAGGGCCGTGAGTCGCGCGTGTTCACCACGGATCTCTGGCTGTGGGAGGGCGTCGACGGTCGCGACTACGCGCTGACCGGCTCCAAGTACGGCGACGGGATCTCGATGGTGTGGGACGTCACCGATCCGACGAACATCTTCAAGACCGACTCGGTCCAGGTGGACGCGCGCACGACGAACGACGTGAAGGTCTCGCCCGACGGGCGGTACGGCGCGATCTCGCGCGAAGGCGCGTCGAACCGGCGGGACGGGGTCGTCATCCTCGACCTCGCCGATCCCGCCCACCCACGCGTGGCCTCGACCTTCGAGGGAAACGGCGTGACCGGCGGCGTGCACAACATGTTCGCCACGAACGACTATCTGTTCGCGCTCGCGGGCGGCGACAAGTACGTCATCATCGACGTTCGCGACCTCGACAATCCCCGCTTCGTCAGCGAGTACAACCACCCGAACTCGCGCGTGCACGACATCTGGGTGCACGACGGGCTCGCCTACTCGGCCGAGTGGGAGACCGGCGTGGTGGTCGTGGACGTGGGGAACGGAGGGTGGGGCGGCTCCATCGAGAACCCCGTGTTCGTCACCTCATTCCCGCTCACGACCGGCTCCACGCACGCGATCTTCCCGTACTACCAGGAGTCGACCGGCCGCTTCCTGCTCGTCGTGGGTGACGAGCGGGTGCGGCGCAACGGGCTCGCCTGGGAGGGCACCGGGCCCGACCACCGCGTGCAGTTCGACCCGGAGACCGGCATCGGCGGGTATCCTCGTGCGACGTCCGGCTACATCCAGATCGTCGACTTCACCGATCCCACGGCCCCCACGCAGCTCGCGCGCTACGAGGTGAGCGAGTACGGCACGCACAATATGTGGGTCGAGGACGACATCCTCTATCAGGCGTACTACGAGGGTGGGGTGCGGATGATCGACATCTCGGGCGACCTGATGGGCAACCTCTACACGCAGGGCCGCGAGATGGCCGTGTTCAAGGCGTACGACCCGCAGGGGTATATCCCGAACTCGGCGGCGGCGTGGGGCGTGATGCCCTGGAAGGGGAACATCTTCTTCTCGGATATCAACTCGGGGCTCTGGTCGGTGCGGATGCAGCCGCCCGAGCGGCCGGTGTCGTAAGGGGAGGCGGGACGCGGGCGCATGCGAAGGGGACGATCCGGCTCCCCTATCCCAGCCCCATGGCCACCGTGAGCGCGCGGTTCAGCTCCCTCAGCTTCGAGGCCGATAGCGACCCCACGAAGTGGGTGAGCTCGGACTTCCGGAGACTGACGAGGTTGTCGCACATGATCCAGCTCGAGTGCTTGAGGCCCTCGGCGGTGCCCACGGGTACCTGGCTCGAAAGCCCCTCGCCCAGGGTGAAGACGGGCGCGCAAACGAGGGTGGAGAACCTGGAGTCGATCAGCACCTGGCGGCTCACGACCACGAACGTCCGGAACTGCTTCGGGTCATCCCCGGGCTTTCGGACCCGGTAGAGGTCACCGCGTCGCACCCGGGTCCTCGTCCATCCAGGAGCCCTGGTACTCCAGGACCTCCTCGGCTTCCGCGTTGAGCCGCTCGGCCGCAAGGTTGATCCGCTCCAGGTCCAAGGCCTCTCGGGCGCTTCGGGCGCGGTCCCGGATGTGGGTGCGGAGAACCCGCTCGATGAATGCGGACCGGGATTCCTCGCCGGCGAGGCGATCCACCAGGTCCAATACGTCCCGGGAGAGTGTGATGGATGTCTTCTGTTTCATACCACTAAGGTATTCCGACCCCCGCCGTCACGCAACGGAGGACGACGCGGGGAAGCCCCAGGTCACCGACCCTGGCCCGTCTTCCCCCTTACCAAGGCCGATCGCGGGCGTCCCCCGGGAGCGCCCGAGGCGCCCCGGGGGACCCGTCCGATCACCCGCCGCGAGGACCGCGCTGCAGGCCGGGAGGTCCGCCGCGCAGGCCCGGCCTCCCCTGCCACTGCGGAGGGCCGCCTCGCCGCGGACCGCGCACTTCGCCGCCGCCCCGCATTCCGCGCGCCTGCCCTCGCAGCGCACTGCGTCTTCCGGCCTCGAAGGCCCGGCGCTGCGACTGAAACTGCTCGACGGTCGTGCGCTGGTTGTCATCGAGGAGCGCCTCGACTGCGGCGCGGTCCTGCTCCGCCTGGCCGACCCGCGCTTCCCGCGCGGTGCGCATGCGCTCCATGGCTTCCGTGCGCTCGATCGTGCCCGCACGAAGCTCCGAACGCAGCTCGTTCATCTCGGCCGCCGCGAGCATGCGCTGCTCCACCCGCTCGCTCCGCAGCGCGTCGAGCCGACTCACCTGGTCTTCCGTGAGCTCGAGCCGCTCCCGCATGCGGAGGATCCCCTCCACGCCGGGTGCGCCTCCGCCACGGCCCAAGCGGTCCGCCACTTCCGCGCGGGCGCGGGGGCCCGGGGCCCGGCTCTGTTGGGCCGCGAGGTCCGCGGCGCCCAACGAAAGCATCATGGCGAGGATCGCTGCCCCGCCCGTCATCGTCTTCATGGTTCCTACTCCTGGTTGGTGCGGTGCCATACTCACTGAGATGTCCCACCTCGCCCGGCCGGCCGGCAGGGTGGACGAGCGGGCTCCGGATGCTCCCGCCGTATGGAATGGAGTGTGCGGCTCGCGGGTTCGTTAGGTACCATGCCCTGTCCTGTTCCGTCCAACCGGGTTGCCCATGATCTTTCCCGTCCGATCCTTGCCGATCTTGATCACGCTGCTTTCGTGCGCGGGTCCTTCGGGAGGTGCCGGGGATCCCGCGGGCGCCCTGTCGAGCCGTGAGCCGGAGCACGCCTGGGTGATCTTCGGCGCCGACTCGGTCCGGGCCGACGTCGCGCGCACGGAGGCGGAGCGGGAGCGTGGGCTCATGTTCAGGGAGGCCGTCCCCGACGGCACCGGCATGCTCTTCGTCTTCGAGAGACCCGAGGTCCAGGGCGTCTGGATGCAGGATACGCACGTGGCCCTCGATGCCGCCTTCCTGGATGAGGGGGCCACGATCTCGAGCATCGAGTCCCTCGAGCCGGGAGACCCGACCGTGAAGTATTCGACCGGCCCCGTGCTGTTCGTTCTGGAGGTCCCGAGAGGGTGGTTCGCGGCGCACGGCGTCACGGTCGGAGATACGGCCGTGATCGTCTTCGGGAGGGAGTGAGCCCGCCTTGTCGACACCCCAGCCCGAGCCTACCCTGCCGGATCACCGTGTCGACGAGGACCATCCCCCGGGCCCGCCTCGACGGAGCCCGTGTCTCGACCCCGAACCCCGACCGTCCCATGCACCTGCCCGACAGAAGCCCGACCCTGATTCTGACGCTCGTCGCTGCCCTCGCTTCGTGCGGGGGTAGCCCCGTCGTCGAGGCCCCATCCCCCTCGCGGAACGGTGGCGGAAACGGTCCGTCCGAGGGACCGCGGCCCTACGCAGAGGTCGTCACCGACGAGGCAGTGACCAAGCCGGGCATGTTCGACGTCCACGAGGTGGGCGACGACCTCTTCTTCGAGATCCCCGCGGCCGAGCTCGGCAACGAGATGCTCCTCATCCAGCGGGCGGTGGAGTCGACGCTCCAGGAGGCCGGTGCCTTCTTCGGCAGCGGTCCACGACTGATCGTGCAATGGGAGCGCGAGGGCGACCACGTCGTGCTGCGCGAGAAGGAGTACGATCTGATCGCGGACGAGAACGACCCGATCTGGCGCCAGGTGTCGGGCTTTCGGAAGGGGCCGGTTCTGAGGCGCTTCGACATCGAGGCGTTCGGACCCGACAGCTCAGCCGTGATCGACGTGTCCAACCTCTTCATCTCCGACATCCCCGAGCTCGGTCCGCTCGAGAACCTCGATCCGGCCCGCAGTTGGGTCGAGCAGGCGTGGTCGTTCGACGACGCCGTGAACGTCCAGGTCACCCAGAGCGGCCAGACGCGCCCGAACGGGGGCGGCAGCCCGGGGGGGCAGGCACAGCCGCGTTCGCAGACGGCCCGCATCTTTTTCAGCATGGCCCGCCTGCCCGACGAGCCCATGATGCCGCGCTGGCACGACGAGCGGGTCGGGTTCATCTCGAGCCGGTCGTACGACTTCAGTCGGCCCGACAACCGCCTCGAGCAGGTCCGGTTCATCCACCGGTTCGAGCTGGAGAAGCAGAACCCCGAGGCCGCGGTATCCGACCCCGTCGAGCCGATCATCTACTGGATCGACCCCGCGACGCCCGACTGGCTGAAGCCCTGGATCGTGACGGGTGTCGACGCCTGGCAGAGCGCGTTCGAGAAGGCCGGCTTCAGCAACGCCATCTTCGGGCGGATCGCGCCCACCCCGGAGGAAGACCCCGACTTCTCCATGTTCGACGCGCGCCATTCGGTCATCTACTGGCGTCCTTCGACCGTCGCGAACGCGACCGGCGGACAGACCGTCGACCCCCGCTCGGGCGAGATCCTGAAGGGCGAGGTCAACATGTACCACAACATCATGGATCTCCAGAAGCGCTGGTACTTCATCCAGGTCGGGCCCCTCGACGAGCGTGCGCAGTCGTTCCCGATGCCCGACTCGCTGATGGGCCGGCTGGTCGAGTACGTGGTCACGCACGAGATCGGCCATTCGATCGGTTTCCCGCACAACATGAAAGCGTCGTCGCAGTACCCGGCGGACTCGGTCCGGAGCGCCTCGTTCCTGGAGCGGATGGGGGGTAGCCACGTCGCCACCCTGATGGACTATTCGCGTTTCAACTACGTCGCGCAGCCCGAGGACGACATTCCGCTCGAGTACCTCATTCCGAAGGTCGGGCCGTACGACGATTTCGCGGTGAACTGGGGATACGCGGAGATCCCGGATGCGACGAATCCCGACGATGAGCGCGCGACCCTCGACGAGTGGGCGCGCCAGCAGGACGAGTTCCCGTGGCTTCGCTTCACCACGCCGGATGCCGGTCAGAGCGACCCGGGCAACCTCACAGAGGCCGTCGGCGATGCCGACGCGGTGAAATCGACCACGTACGGGATGCTCAACCTCGACCGGGTCATGGGCATGATGCTGCGCGTGACCGAGCGGCCCGGCGAGAGCTACGACGAGCTCCAGACCATGTACGGCCAAGCCGTCGGACAGTGGGGCCGGTACATGGGTCACGTCGCCGCCTTGATCGGCAGCGCGGAGACGCAGGAACGCTACGGCACCGGCCCGCGCTTCGAGCCCACGTCGGAGGCGCGTCAGCGAGAGGCCATGGCTTACCTGGCCGAGACGGCGTTTCGGGTGCCGGAGATGTTCCTCGATCCAGCCATCCTCCGGCGCATCGAGCCGACCGGGGTCGTGGAACGCTTCCGCACGCAGCAGAGCCGTGTACTCGCGACCCTTCTCAGCCAACCCCGGCTCGATCGCCTCATCGAATTCGAAGCGATGGACGGCGAGGCCGCGTATAGCATCGCCGATCTGATGGCCGATCTCCGTGCCGGCGTATGGACCGAGCTCGACGAGGGCAGCGTGCGCGTGAGCACATATCGGCGGAACCTGCAACGGGCGTTCCTCTCCACGGTCGACGACCGGCTGAACCCGACCGAAGAAGAGCTGGCGCGCGACAACAATCCGGCACCGGAACCTTGGACTTCGGATGTCCGGGCCGTCATGCGCGCGGAGCTGCAGGACATCGATCAGGCTGCCGAACAGGCGATTTCACGCGCGGGAGACGACATCACGCGGATCCACCTTCGGGACGTGCGCACGGAGATCACGAAGATCCTCGGAGAGCGGTGAAGAGGGCGGGCCTACCCCTCCTCTCCATATCCCATCAGCACCCCCGTCCGGCCCCGGTCGTCACGGTGTGCGACCATGAAGACCATGCGTCCATCCGCTTCGTTGCGGGCCCACAAGGATCCGTGCTCTTCGGTGCCGTTCCGGGCGCGATGCTCGACTTTCACCTCGTAGCCCTCGGCCTCGAGAGACTCCAGGAAGGAGGCGAGTAGCATGGGGGCGCCCTCGTCGGCTTCCCACGCGACGGCTCCCAGGCGGCCCCGCTCCGACGTGAGCGAGATGACGGGCTGAGCTCGCCCGCGGACCCTGGCCAGGCTTTCCGCCCAGCTCGGCATCCGCTCGGCATCGTCGCCGAACGCCGCCTCGACCCGTCCTTCGTCCGTGACGATCCGGATGCGCCCGTCGTCCTCGCCACCGATGATCTCGAGTGCATCCCGCTGCACCGAGATGTCCGACGCCCGCAACGGAGTCGCGATCGCCTTCAGAAGCTCGGCGGGACGGTCGGTGCCATCGAGGTCGGACAGCAGGGCGAGGCCCCGCTCCGGGTCCATCGAGACGAGCTCGTCAGCCGACGCGAGTCGGGCAGCCATGCGGGCGGCGGCCATGTTCGGAGCCACCCCGAGCTCGCGCGTGACCCTCCCGATCCCCTCCCGCACCTCGTTCGCCACCTTGTATGCGACAACGCCCGCACCCACGGTGCCCACGAGGGCGAAAACGCCGAAGGTTACCAGGATCCAGCCGAACGGCGACAGTCCGCGCTTCGGCGTCACGCCGGTGACCGCCCTCTCGAATTCGTCGTGCATCGTCTGCTCCTCCTCGATCCTCCGAGCGCCCCTCCCACTCCTTACCGTGCAACCCTACGGGATCGACTGGCCGAAGGATTCGAGCGGGTGGGAAGCGGGAACCGCTGCGGCGGGGGGGCTTCTAGAATCGACGACGGTGGTCAGGAGGGGCCCGGGCTCAACCGCCGCCGCGCCGCAACACTCGTCCGGGCCGCACATCCAGGTACGCCCCCTCGTCCACCGTGACCACCCCGTTCACGATCACGAAGTCGATGCCGTCGGCGTACTGGTGCGGGTCCTCGAAGGTGGCGCGGTCGATGACCGTGGCGGGGTCGAAGAGTACGAGGTCGGCCATCATCCCCGTGGCGATCGTGCCGCGATCGATGAGCCCCAACGCGTCGGCCGGCATCGACGTCATCTTCATGACGGCCTCTTCGAGCGAGAGCACGCCCTGCTCGCGGACGTAGCGTCCGAGCACCCGGGGAAAGGTGCCGTACCATCGTGGGTGCGGGTGGCCGATACCCGGCTCGGTGAGGCGACCATCCGAAGCGATCATCGTCTGCGGATGTCGCATGATGCGCGCCACGTCTTCTTCGTCGAGCGCGTGGTAGATGGCTGACGCGCCCCCGCGCTGAACCGCCTCGATCACCAACTCCGCACCGTTCTCGGGGGTCGACGTCATGCCCCGCATCTCGGCCCAGTCGTGAAGCGTCTGGCCTTCGAGCTCCGGCATCCACTCGACGCGCGCGAGTTGGACACGTCTCAGGTCGTTGCCGCCCCGGTCGTTGATGATATTGAAGACCGTTTCGGCTTTGATGCTGTCCCGGGTGGCGGGGTCGCGTAGCCTGCGCGCGAACGCGGAGTCGCCGCCGGCGAGGGACCAGGGTGGGAGAAGGATCGTGATGCCCGTGTAGGTCGCCGTGTAGGGGTACTGATCGATGCGCACGTCGATGCCGGCCTCGCGCGCGGAGTCGACCATGGCGAGGGTGCGCTCGCTCGAGCCCCACATCGGGTAGCCGACGGCCTTGTGGTGCGTGAGGATGGCCCGGATGTTCGCGCGGCGGCCGATTTCGATGAGCTCGGCCACGCCCTCGATCAGTTGGAGCCCTTCCTCACGAAGGTGCGAGGTATAGATCCCGCCCGAGTCCGAAGCGACCTGGGCGAGCGCTACCACCTCGTCGATCTCCGAGTACGTGCCAGGCACGTAGCGGAGGCCGGTGGAGAGCCCGAACGCGCCTTCACCCATGGCCTGAGCGACCATGTCCTGCATCTGGCGAAGCTCGTCGGAGGTCGGCGCTCGGGCTTCCGAACCCATCACGTTACGGCGAATGGTGTTGTGGCCCGTGAGAAAAGCCACGTTCATGCCCACGCCGAGCGCTGCCGCCGAATCGAGGTACTCCGCCAGGGGCCAGGGCCCACCTCCGTCCGGCCCGCCGAGCGCGGTGGTCACGCCCTGCCGCACGTGACTCTCCGCACCGGGCAGGTCGAGCAGCGGATCGAGGTGGGCGTGCACGTCGATGAAGCCCGGCGCGACGACCCTGCCGGTCGCGTCGATGACCCGCGCAGCCTGGTCGCGAGGCAGCGGGTCCGGCGACACGAGCACGATCCGGCCGTCGTGGACCGCCACGTCGGCGGCCGCCCCCGGCGCACCCGTGCCGTCGATGACCGTCCCGCCCGTGATGAGGAGGTCCCAGGGGCCCTCGTCGGCGGAGGAGCAGGCCGCGAGGGGCAGGAGGAGTGCGACCGCGAGGCGGAAGAAGACGTGGCGTGAGTTCATGGTTCGGCTTGGTTGGAGCTGCCCCGCGTGACGGGGCACCATGCCTGGCGACGAGGCGCCCCGCAAGTTGCGGGGCTAGAA
>JBBDSN010000025.1:0-1911 GCA_040904885.1 Gemmatimonadota bacterium
GAAGGCTCGCTCGGCGAGATCCTTGAAGTCCTGAAAGGTCTCGGCCGCCAGCAGGCCCGCCCCCCACCCACCCGACTGCGTCCGACCCGACGCGAGCAACTCCACGTCCGCGGCCTCGACGGCATCACCCGTGGAGAGAATCAGCAGGCGCTCGACCGCGTTCCGCAACTCCCGAACGTTCCCGGGCCATGAAAGGGACTGAAGTCGTTCGACCGCCTCCGACGAAAAAGGCCGGGGCGTCATTCCGTCCCGCTGCGCCATGAGCTCCGTGAAGTGCTGGACCAGCATCGGAATGTCTTCCCGCCGCTCGCGCAGCGGCGGCACATGAATGGGCACGACGTTCAGGCGATAGAACAGGTCTTCACGAAATCCCCCGTCGTCGATTTCCTTCGAGAGATCCTTGTTCGTCGCGGCGATCACGCGCACGTCCACCTCGATCTGCTTGGAGCCGCCCACACGGGTCACGACCCCCTGCTCCAACGCACGCAGGACCTTGGCCTGGGCGTCCAGGGACATGTCCCCGACTTCGTCCAGGAAGAGCGTGCCCCCGTCCGCTTGCTCGAACTTACCGGCCTGATCCGCCACGGCTCCCGTGAAGGATCCCTTCACGTGACCGAACAGCGCGGATTCGATGAGCTCGGTGGGGATCGCCGCGCAGTTCACCTCCACGAACGGATCCCGGGCCCTCGGGGAGAGCCGGTGCACGGCACGCGCGACAAGCTCCTTGCCCGTCCCGTTCTCCCCGGTCACGAGCACGCGAGCCTCGGTCGGGGCCACAAGCTCCACCCGTTCGAGCAGCTGCCGGATCGGTTGCGCCGCACCCACGATGCGGTACCGGGTCTCCACCTGGCTCCGTAGGTCGGCCACGCTCTCCGTGAGCCCCTTCAACTCGAGCGCCCGCCGGAGCGTCACGAGGAGCCGATCGGTATCGAGCGGCTTCTCGAGGAAGTCGTATGCGCCCTTGCGCGTCGCTTCGACCGCCGTGTCGATCGTCCCGTGTCCCGAGATCATGACGACGACCGCGCGCGGATCCTCTTCCCGGATGCGCGACAGCGCCTCGAGACCATCCATGCCGGGCATCTTCACGTCCAGGAACGTGACGTCCGGGCGGAAATCGCTCACTGCAGCGATCCCGTCCGGGGCGTCCTCGCACGCCCGGACCTCGTGGCCCTCGTACTGGAACACCTGAACCAGGGCCTCGCGGATGCCCTTCTCGTCGTCCACCACCAGCAATCTCGCCATGCTCGTCCCTTTCCCGTGTGGCCGGGCGCCGTGTCAGCCCGACAGCTTGACGCTCGAAACGATGCTGTAATTCGGTCCTTCACGCGAAAGGCGACTGCTCATGAGGTCGACCGTGTGTACCTTGATCTCGCCCGAGAAGGTGATCGCCGCGACGATGTCGTCCAGCCCCCTGAACTCGCCGGCTCCGCCTCCCTCTTCGGCCCGCCCCAGCGTGATGTGGGGATGGAAGGCCCGCGTCTCCGCGTCGAAGCCCGCGTCCCCCAGAGCCCACTCGATATCCTGTTTGAGGCACCGGAGCTCCGGATTCGCCCCCACGCCGAGCCAAAGGACACGCGGGCGCCGCACGGTCGGGAACGCCCCGAAGCCCCCAAGCCCGGTCGTAAACGGCCGGCTGGCTTCCGCGGCTCGGGCCAGCGCCGCTTCGATCTTAGGAAGATCGTCCTTCCGGATCTGGCCCAGGAACTTCAGTGTGACGTGGTAGTGTTCGGGCTCGACCCACCGAACCGGGATGTCGGCCTCGCGAAGCACGCGGGCCGCACGGTGGATCCTGGTGCGTTCCTTCTTGGGCAGGTTGAGCGCGATAAACAGCCGCATGATCTCTCGGATTGAGGCAAATTCACTGCGGACCTGATACCGACGACGGGCTCGGAAGTTCGCCGCACAGTGAGA
>JBBDSN010000026.1:0-1894 GCA_040904885.1 Gemmatimonadota bacterium
CGGCCAGGCCCCGTCCGACTGCTGCTGAAAGGAGCTCCCAATGTCGAAATTGATCCACGACCCGACCCGTATCCTCTTCTTCACGGGCAAGGGCGGCGTAGGGAAGACTTCTTCCGCCTGTGCCACGGCCATCGACTTGGCCGACGCCGGGAGCCGCGTCCTTTTGGTCAGCACCGATCCGGCCTCGAACCTCGACGAAGTCCTCGGGGTGGCTCTGACGGCTACGCCCACCCGGGTGCCGGGGGTGGCCAACCTGTCGGCGCTCAACATCGACCCCGAGCAGGCCGCTAGAGACTACCGCGAGCGCGTCGTCGGCCCGTACCGGGGGGTGCTCCCGGCCGCGGCCATCACGAGCATGGAAGAACAGCTCTCGGGCGCGTGCACGGTGGAGATCGCGGCCTTCGACGAGTTCTCGAAGCTTCTGGGGGGGGACGGGGCCACAGATGCCTTCGACCACGTCATCTTCGATACGGCGCCTACCGGCCACACGCTCCGCCTGCTGGAGTTGCCCGCCGCATGGACGAGCTTCATCGACGCCAACGTCGGGGGGACGTCCTGCCTGGGCCCGCTCTCCGGGCTCAGCGCCCAGAAGGAGCTCTACGCCGCCTCCAACGAAGCGCTGCGTGACGCGTCGCGAACCACCCTCGTCCTGGTGGCGCGGCCCGAGCCGTCCTCGTTGACGGAAGCCGAGCGTACCCGGGCGGAGCTGGCGGAGTTGGGCGTCAGCAACGTGCGCCTGATCCTGAACGGGGTCTTCCAGGCCCGTGACAGGAACGACGCCACGGCGGTGGCGATGGAGGTCCGGGGACGCGCATCCCTGGAAACGCTGCCCCCCGGGCTCGCCGCCGTCCCCCGTGTCGACGTGCCGTTGCTTCCGTTCGAGCTCATGGGGGTGGATACGCTGCGGCGGATGGGAAATCAGGAGGGGGACGCTGCGCGGGCCATCGCTTCGAACGGCGAGGGGCCCATGTTCGATGGGGAGGCCCTCGATACCTTGATCGACGACCTGGCCGGCCGCGGCAAGGGGGTGGTGATGACCATGGGCAAGGGTGGCGTCGGCAAGACCACCGTTGCCGCGCGCATTGCCATCGGGCTCGCGCGCCGCGGGCTCCCCGTGACGCTGACGACCACCGATCCCGCCGCCCACGTGGAACAGGCTGCGAAGGAGTTGGGCGCGGAAGGGTCCGACCTGCGGGTTACGCGCATCGACCCGGAGCTCGAGACCCTCCGTTACACCGAAGAAGTGCTCCGGACAGCGGGCGAGGGGCTCGATGCCGAGGGGCGAGCCCTTCTCGAGGAGGATCTGCGCAGCCCCTGCACCGAGGAGATCGCGGTCTTTCGGGCGTTCGCCGACACGGTGGCCGAGGGGCTGGACCGGTTCGTCATCATCGATACCGCCCCCACCGGCCACACGCTCCTCCTCCTGGACGCAGCCGAGGCCTACCACCGTGAGGTTCTGCGGAAGCCCAGTGGGAGCCCCGACGCCGTCCAGCAGCTCCTGCCGCGCCTACGGGACCGGGATTTCACGCATGTGCTGTTGGTCACGCTTCCCGAGGCGACACCGATCCACGAGGCCATGCAGCTCGAGCGCGATCTCGCCCGAGCCGACATCACACCGTCTGCCTGGGTGGTGAACCAGAGCCTCACACCGCTGGCGGTGACGGATCCCGTGCTGCTTTCGCGCCAGGCCGCCGAGAAGGTCCACCTCGAGGAGCTCGGTCGCCACTCGGCTCGCGTCGTGCTCGAGCCCTGGGGAGTGGGTGTCGGGGAGGGCGGCTTCGAGGGCGTCCGAGATGTGGCGTCGGGTAAGGAACCGGCTGCGCTCGAAGGGAACGTCGTATGAGTGACGCCCCGAAGAAGCTGACGTTCGACGTCACCGCGCGTCGCATCGATG
>JBBDSN010000027.1:0-11467 GCA_040904885.1 Gemmatimonadota bacterium
CGATCTGGCTTCCGCTGCGAGCCGGGGTACGCCGTATCCAGACAGTCGACTTCTAAAAGGGTTTGAAACAACGCAGGTCAGGAGTCGGTTGCCTCAGCGTCCCGGACCCCATCGTGGTGGCTCGGATTCCCCTTCCGCGTTCTGGCCGGGGGGGTGACAGCGTCACGGGGGACCGGCATATTCCAGACATCACAACCCTTACCTGAAGAGTCTCGACGATGCTCGATCTGGTCCCCGGTGGCTATGTCTTCACGCACCTGATCTTCTGGACCGTCATCGGCCTGGTGGCCGTCGGCACGAACGCGGTCGCGATCATCCTGTCGATCGGCCTCGGCCTGCTCGTCTTCGAGACCGCCACCAAGAAGTGACGGTAGCCTTCTGGGTCGTCAGCGGCGTCCTCGCACTCGGGCTGGGTATCTGGCTCGGGCTCCCGGGCCGGTATGAGCAGACCCCCGAAGACATCGAGCGGATCATGGGCGAGGGGGGTCGGCGGCGCCGCAAGACCAAGAAGATGTTCACTCCGTTGGCGTGGTTCCAACGCAAGGCCAACGCGCGGACCGAGCGGAGCGCACGCCGGAGCGGTGGGCGTCGGAGTTTCAGTATCGAGCGCCCAGAGGATCGTTGACCGCCATGGATACCTCCGAAGACGTGCCCGCCACACCGCAGCAGCCTGAGCCTGCCCCCGCCCCCTCGGGGCCACCGCGCCTGGCGCTGACCATTCTGGTGCTCGCGGGCCTCACGGCTCTTCTGGGCGCGCTCTCAGGGTTTGGGAGCCGTTGGGGCCTCTGGGACTTCCGGACGGGCTTCACGTTGCTCCGTTGGGCCGCCTACGGTGCCGTGGCCGTTACTGTGGTGAGCACGGTGACACTCTGGTTCACTCGGCCCGGCACCGGGCGCAGGGGGTTCTGGCTCGTGGTGTTCGCGGTGATCGTCGCGGTTCCTGTGTTCGCCGTGCCGATCGCCTGGCGCGCCCGGGCAGGAGACGTTCCGCCGATCCACGACATCACGACCGACACCAACGATCCGCCGCGCTTCGTCGAGATCGCGCCGTTGCGCGCCGACGCGCCGAACCCGGTCGAGTATCCCGGCCTCGAGGTCGCGATCCAGCAACGCGAGGCCTACCCCGACATCCGGCCCGTCATTCTCGACGAGCCGCTGCCGCAGGCGTTCGAGCGTGCGCTCGAGGCGGCCCAGGCCGAGGGTTGGGACATCGTCGGATCGGACCTAGAAGCCGGCCGTATCGAGGCGACGGACCGCACGTTCTGGTTCGGATTCCGCGACGACGTGGTCATTCGGCTTACGCCGAACGAAGGCCGCACCATCGTGGACGTGCGCTCGAAGTCCCGGGTCGGCGGGAGCGACGTCGGCACGAACGCGGAGAGAATCCGGGGCTACCTGGCTCGGCTCGACGGTTAGCCGGGGCCCGGGACGGACCCGCCCGAGCGGGCTCTTCTCTCGAGACTCCGGCCGCGCACGTTCAACGGAGCGCGGAGTCCACGGCGACCAGGGCGAGGCCGATGACGGCCCCGAGAAAATAGCCCAGGCGCACGATCATCCTCAGCTCACGGTCCGTCACCTTACGGACCAGCTCCTCCATGCGTGGGGTCGGGAAGTGCAGCACCTTCTCCTCCACACGCCGGGCCACGTCGATGCGCTCCACCACGGCCGGGACCTGCGTCTGTAGCCACGCCCACAGGGGGTCGCCGACCGCCTGCTCGATGCGGCTCGGGGCCTCCGTGGGCAGCCAGCGTGCCGGGGTGCCGATGGGGCGATCGAGGAGTCCCGTCGTGATCCGCCCGAGCGACTCGGACACCAGCCGACTCGCCGTGTCCGTGCGTGCGGCCCCGACGAGCGTGGCCGCGATCCGCTCCGGCGGAATGCGCTGCAGCACGTCTCCCCAGGTCTTGGCGCCGGCCCGCTCCAGTCCGGATCGTAGCTTCTCGACCAGGAAGCTTCTCGTCTCGAAGTCTTGCGCCATGTTCACGACCCATTCGGCGAGCGTGGCGCGCGCCTCGAGCACGCTCGGCTCATCCGCGTCACCCAGGACCTCCGCGACGGGCCGGCGCAGGAGGTCGACGATCGCTTCGTTGACGCTACGCGCGATGGCCGTCTGAACCGGCGGATCGCGCAGGATCTCGGAGAGCCTTTGCGCGCCCTCGGCCTCGATCGTGTCCAGGACCCGGTCCACGGTGTCCTCGTTCACGACGAGGCGGGCCACGACCCGCTGATGGAACTTCAGATCGCGCAGGAAGCGGTGCAGGAGGTCGTGGATGGTCGATTCGAACTTCGCCCGGGCCTGGGGATCCTCCAGCAGGCCGCCGAGTCGCTCGGCGGCGAGGGGCAGGTAGCTGGCGATGGCGCGCTCCACCGAGGCCACCAACCCGACCGGCAGGATCTCCTCGAAGGTCCGGTCGGGCCTGAGCAGCTGACGGGCGCCCCGGGCGAGGTAGTCGTCCACCGCCCGGGTGAAGTCGTCGCTCTCCACCGCGCTCTCGAGCCAGTCCTCGACCGCGGCCTCCACCGCCGCCCCCCGGGCCGGCGTCAGGATCCCCCCGATGGGCTCGTCGGCCACGTGTGCGACGAGGTCGTCCGTGCGGCTACGGACCTGCTGTGCGAACGCCTCGGAGTCGAGATAGCTCCTGAGCTGTGTGCTCCCGGTTGCGGCCGCTTCCCGGAGCACTCCCTCGATTTCCGTCGCTAGGGCGGAGGGAAGCATCTCCCGAAGCGACCCCCGCTCCTGGTGCAGCACGTCGTCCAGGAAGGCTGACAGCCTCGCGTCGAACGCCTCCCGAAACTCCCGATTCGCGAAGGTCCGCGTCAGGTCTTCCGGCGTGAGCAGGCGGTTGCCTACGGTGCGTCCGATGGCGGCCGCCAGCCGGGCCTGGCTCTTCGGGATGGCGCCCTGGAAGAAGGAGAGCTTCCAGCGGCCGAACAGGGTCGGCGGCTCGTGCGGGTGGAAGAGCATCCAGATCGCGACCGTGTTGGTCACGCCTCCCGCCAGCGCGCCGAAACCAATGGTGACAAGCGCCCGCACGAGCTCTTCGGACACGCGGCTTACCGTCGCTGGTGAAGCACGAGTCCGCGCACCGGAAAGCGTCCGCCATCCGCCGAGAAGACACCTTCGACCTCGATGAGCGCGCGTACCGGGAGGAGCGGCCCGGTTCCCTCGCCGGCTTCGAGCTCCGCGGTGACGCTCTCGAGCGTCCCACCGAACGTGCCGTCGGCCGACGTGACCGTCCACCGGGTGGGCACGTCCCGCCTCGCGGGGGGAAAGGCCTGAGAATCGGACCAGGTTACGCGCACTTCCGGCCAGAGGAGATCCTCTGTGCCGCGTTGGATCCAAGCCCTGTACACCGGCTCGCGTTCGAGCCCGTGCTCGACGTCTGCTGCGAGCACCATGCGAATCGAGTCGCCCGAGATGAGGAACACCCAATCGCCCGCGCCGGGATCGTCCAGGCCCCAAGACCGGGAGATGTCCACGACCTGGCCGTCGATCCGTTCGTCGGACAGATACGCGGCCCCCTCCAGGACGTCGATCGTTTCTCCCGACGGACCGACCCAAGCGGCGAGCGCGTCGCCCATGAGCACTTCCAGGCTCCGTGGCCCGTCCTGGAAGATCAATCCGTCGATTACGTCACCGTCGCGAACCAACAGGTCCAGGTTCCGGTAGGGGAGGATGCGCTCCGGAGCGCGCGTCGGTGGCGTGCTCCATCGTTCCCGGTAGAACGGCTCCCAAGTGCCGCCCCGGGCGAGCCATCCTCTGGCATCCCTCTGTACGGAGTCGGCATGGGTCTCGGAGCTGAGGAGCCAGGGGACGATGAGCAAGCTGTCTTCGCGCTCGCTGACGAACGCGAAGCCGCGCTCGTAGACCCGGTCCAGCACCCGGCTGGGGGTGGTCTCGGCGGCGCTCTCCTCGGGGGACGGCTGGACCTCGGCGTCTGGAGCGCCGCACGCCGAGGCCAGGGCGAGGAGTGCGGGGAGGAGGAGAATCGCCGTGCCGGACCGGGTGTCGTCACCTCCGAGCCACGCAGGAACGCGCGTGGGGTCGATCCGGTCCCGGGCCTTCGCTTCCAACTTGCGATCGAGAGCGCGGAAGAACCGCCCGATCACGCGGGGGTGCCTGCGCGGAGGCTTGTTCCGGTCCACACGGCGGCATTGGACGTCCACGCGCGTCTGCGCGTTCTCGTCCAGGCGGATGGTGACCACGATCTCGTCCAGGTTCCGCCGCAGAAACGTGAGGCTGCTGGCCTCCAACACGCCTTCGCGGTCGTCGCCGCGCAGGAGCCTCCAACCGCGCAGCCTGCCGTCCGCCAGGGCCCGGCTGGCGTTCCACACGCGGTCGAACGGGATCGCGTAGGTACGCCCGACGAGGCGCTCGTCCATCGATCGCGGGTCGGTCGTGGTCTCCGCCACTCCGCCGACCTGGGGGCTCGAGCGATTCAACGCCCCGGCAACACGGCGCCGAGAGCGAAGCGAACCGTGACGTTCGCGGTGACGGTCCGATCGCCGGCCTCGATGGGCGTGGGGGCCGACTCGGCGCGCATCAGCATCATGCCCATGTCGATGCTGCGGGGTGAAGGGCGGTCCGCGCCTCCTCTGACCTCGAGGGCCGCTCCGAGCTCGTAGCCCAGGGTCTCCGCGATGGTCCGGGCCTGGGCACGGGCGTTCCGGACGGCGAGCGCGAGCGCTTCGGCTCGGGCGGACTCGGTGTCGGCCGTCTCGAAGGCGATGGACGAGACGCGGTTGGCCCCGGCCGCGATGGCGAGGTCGATCACGGTGCCGACGGCGTCCACGTCGGTGGTCGTCGCACGCACGTTGTTGAGCGCGGTGTATCCCTCGATGGTTCGCACCCGGCTCTCGTCGAAGGAGTACTCGGGGCGCAGCGTGTAGCCGAACGTCTCGACGGTCAGTCCCGGAACGTCGCCTCCGCGCACGGCGCGCAGCACCGCGTCCATGAGGAGCGCGTTCTCGGCAGCTGCGTCGGACGCGGTCACGGACCGCGTTTCGACGGCGAAAGCCACCCTGGCGAGGTCGACGGGCACCGTGACGCTCGCGTTCCCGTTCACTTCGATGAAGCCCGGTTCGTCGTCGCTGACCTGCGAGCGAACCCCGGGGTCGACCGGAACCTCGTACACGATGGGCCGCGCTAGATTACCCTCGTCGGCCACCGGACGAGGGCCATCGGACACCCCCTGGCCGGTGCTTCCGGCGCCACCGCATGCCGCCAGGGCCAGCCACGTAAACATTAGACAACACGGTCGTCTCGCTTTCAGCCTCATCTCACCCGTTCTCCTGACAACGACGCGTCGCTTGCCTATAGTGTGGCGCCAACGTTCCTCCCCCGCCAAGACCTGGAGCCCATGAAAGCTATCATCCCTCTGGCCGGGAAAGGCAGCCGCCTTCGGCCGCACACGCACCATACCCCGAAGCCGCTCCTGAAGGTCGCCGGAAAGCCGGTCCTCGCCTACATCCTCGACGATCTGCGCGAGATCGGGGTCGAGGAAGTCGTCTTCATCGTCGGCCATTTGCGGGAGACGATGGAGGAGTGGATCAAGGAAGAGTATCCGGACATCCGGGGCCACTATGTCCTCCAGGAGGTCCAGGATGGGACCGCTGGCGCCGTCGGCCTCGCCGAGCCCTTCATCGACGACGAGGTGTTGATCGTGTTCGCCGATGCGGTGCTCGAAGTGGACTACGGCCTCGTGAAGTCGCTGGATTCGAAGTATGCCGGCGTGATCTGGGCGAAGGAGGTCGAGGACTACCAACGCTTCGGCGTCATCGTCACCGCCGAGGACGGGACCATGACGCGGATCGTGGAGAAACCGACCGAGCCGGTGTCGAAGCTCGCCAACATCGGGCTCTACCACATTCGGGACCATGCGCTCCTCTACGAAGGGATCCGCCATACGCTCGACGCCCCTCCCGGTCCGTCGGGCGAGTTCTACCTGACCGACGCCTTCCAGTACATGGTCGACCACGGAAGCAAGATCCTTACTGCCCCAGTGGAGGGCTGGTGGGACGCGGGGAAGCCCGAGACGCTGCTCGAGACGAACGCGCATCTCGTGGCCACGACGCGGGGTGGCGTCGATCCGGGTGCGACCGTCGAAGGTGCGGAGATCGTGGACCCCGTGCGCATCGAGGACGGCGTGGTCGTGCGGGGCGGCACCATCGGTCCGAACGTCACGCTCGAGCGCGGGACGCGCGCCGTCGATTGCCGGCTCCGGAACAGCGTGGTCGGCCCGGAGGCGCAACTCGAGCGCGCCGAGCTCCACGACTCGATCGTCGGCGGACACACGTTCGTGCGTGACGTCAAGGCCTCTCTGTCCGTGACCGACCACTCGGTGGTGGAGGGAGGCTGAGAGGCCTCGGAGTCCAGTCCGGGGGATCGATCCGTATTCCGGCGCCCCGGCCGCCCGTTACCGAGTCGTGACCTCTCGTTACGAGCCCCGTGACCGGGGTTCGGTAGCGTCACGGCATGAGATCAGTCGGCGAGGGGCCCACGACCGAAGGTGTTTACTCGCTCGGAGCTGGCGTGCGTCCCACAGTGCCCGTGGCGATGCGGCCGACGGTGACCCGCCGCCTTGTGCGGTCTATGTTTGTTTCCGGGTTCCGGATCACAGCCGATGCCGAGGTCGAGCATGCACGAGCGGGAACTGATCTACGATTGGAACGAAATCGGCGCCACCTTCGATTGGTCCGCCGTGAAGAAGGTCGAGTTGGACGACGAGACCTTGAGAGACGGACTCCAGAACCCGTCCGTCGTGGATCCCCCGCTCGACGACAAGGTCCGTCTGCTCCACATGATGGACCGGCTGGGCATCCACACGGCGGACATCGGGCTACCCGGCGCGGGGCCCCGCGCGGTCGAAGCCGTGACGGTGCTGGCCCAGGAGATTGTGGACGCCGGGCTCTCGATTCGGCCGAACTGCGCAGCGCGCACCATGCTGGCCGACGTGAGGCCCATCGCCGAGATCAGCCAGAAGGTCGGCATCCCCATCGAGGCCTGCACCTTCATCGGGAGCTCTCCCATCCGGCAGTACGCCGAGGAGTGGACCCTCGAGCGCATGCTGAAGACGAGCGAGGAGGCGGTCAGCTTCGCGGTCACCGAGGGGCTTCCGGTGCTGATGGTCACCGAGGACACGACCCGGGCGAAGCCCGAAGTCCTGAAAGCGCTCTATGGCAAGGCGATCGAGTGGGGGGCACGCCGACTCTGCATTGCCGACACCGTGGGGCACGCGACGCCGGACGGGACGCGCGCGTTGGTGCGCTTCGTGATCGAAGAGATCGTGAAGCCGTCCGGCGAGGACGTCGAGGTCGACTGGCACGGGCACCGCGACCGGGGCTTCGGGTTGGCCAACTCGCTCGCGGCGATCGAGGCGGGAGCGACCCGCGTGCATGGGACCGCCCTCGGGATCGGCGAGCGGTGTGGCAACACGGAAATGGATCTCCTGCTGGTGAACCTTCAGCTCCTGGGCGTTCACGACGCCGATCTGACCGTGCTCCCGGAGTACTGCGGGCTGACGGCGGAGGCATGTCAGGTTCCGCTCGTACACTCGTATCCCGTGGTCGGGCACGACGCCTTTCGGACGGGCACGGGCGTCCACGCCGCCGCCATCATCAAAGCCGAGGCGAAGGGCGACGCCTGGCTCGCCGACCGGATCTACTCCGCGATCCCCGCGTCGATGGTGGGACGCAAGCAGCTCATCGAGATCGGGCCCATGTCGGGACTGTCCAATGTGAAGTACTGGCTCCGCGAGCACGGGTACGACCCCGCGGACGAGGAGCTCAGCGGTCGCATCTTCCGAGCGGCCAAGAAGACCGATCACACCTTGACTCAAGGAGAGCTCGAGGCGCTGGTCCGGGAAGGCTGACCGCGGGCGTGTCCGCGGCGGGGCCGACCGGGAAGCGTCCTCGGTTACGGCCTTATGAACACGCTCACGAGTGAACGCATGGACGCCTCACCCAAATCCGTCTCGGTCCCGCGCGTGCTGGTCGTCGAAGACGAGCCCGACATCGCGGCCCTGATCGCCTACCAGCTTACCCGGGAGGGGTTTCGGGTCGAGACCGCCGGGAACGGGCCGGAGGGGCTCGACGCCGTCGGACGGGAGATTCCGGACCTCGTCGTGCTCGACCGCATGCTCCCGGGCCTCACCGGTGACCAGGTTCTCGAGCAGCTCAAGTCGGAGCCGACGACCGCGAACATCCCGGTGTTGGTCCTCACCGCCAAGCGGGAGCAGGAAGACCGGATCAGCGGCTTCGAGCTCGGCGCGGACGATTATCTCACGAAGCCGTTCAGCCCCAGAGAGCTCGTGCTCCGGGTGCAGGCGATTCTCCGTAGGGTTCAGGAGGCGGGCATCACGTCCGGTGGACGGGTGCTGCGTGCCGGACCGATCCGCATGGACATCGCCTCCCACCAGGCATCGCTCAGCGGAGAAGAGCTCAGCCTGACACCGACCGAGTTCCGGCTGCTCCAAGCGCTCCTCGAGCGCAGAGGCCGGACCCAGAGCCGCAAACAGCTTCTCGAGAAGGCCTGGGACGTGGAGGCGGGTGTCTCGGACCGGATCCAGACCCGCACGGTGGACATGCACGTGCGGCGGCTTCGGGGCAAGCTGGGCGAGGTGGGGGACTGGATCCAGACCATCCGCGGCTTCGGCTATCGACTCAAGATCCCCGAAGGCAAGGAGTAGCGTCGAGGGTCGTTCCCTCGCGCCGATGACCATGCGCCTGCGTATCCATCATCTGCTCTTCGTCGGCTTCCTCGGGGTCATCGGGCTGCTGGTGCTCTTGACCCTCGTCCTGGTGGGGTCGGGGTTGAACCGGGAGTTGCGGGCGACCTTCAGGGCCGAGCTCGAGCGCCAGCTGACGTTGGGCGTCGCCCTCATGGAACGGTCGGGCGGGGTCGATCCGGATGACCTCGCCCGTGCCATGACCAGTCGCATCGACTACCGGGTCACGATCGTCGATACCGCCGGGGTGGTGATGGGGGAGTCGTATCTGGGCAGCGGCCGGCTGGCGGAGATCGAGAACCACGGGTCGCGGCCCGAGGTTCAGGCGGTGCTGGACGGCGGGGCCGCGCTGGGCTTCTCCGAGCGCACGAGCACGACCGTGGGGGTCCCGCTCCTCTACGGGGCGACCATGGGAAGCCTCGACGGCGTTCCCGTGGTGCTCCGGATCGCGGCTCCGCGCGCCGAGATCGAGCAGACCGTGGACAGGGTCCAGCGAGCCGTCGCGGTGGCCGGGTTGCTCGCGATGATGGTTGCCCTCGTGGCCGCATATCTGCTGAGCAGGGTCTTCGCGCGTCCGCTCGTGGCGCTCGCCGACCGCGCCAAGCGACTCGCCATGGGAGACTTTTCGGGACGCGCCCCGCCCAGCGCGGTCTCGGAGCTACGCGATGTCGCAGTCGCCTTCAACCGCCTGAGCGACGAGCTTCGCGCCAGACTCAGCGAGCTCGGTGCGGAGCGCGACGAGATGCAGGTGCTCATCGATTGCATGGCGGAGGGGGTGATCGCGCTGACCCAGGACGGCCGGTTGCTCCGGACGAACCGGACGGCGCGTGCCCTCCTCCACCTTCCCGAGATGACGGCGCATCCGCCGGTCGGGGCGGTCGTGCGGCATCGCGAGCTTCGGGAGGCGCTGGAGGACTCGCTCGAGGGGGACGCGCAGTCCAGGGAGATCGAGTTTTCCGGACGTCACCTGCTGCTCTCGTCGCGGACGCTCGATCGAGGCGGTGCGGTGACGACCCTTCTCGACATCAGCGAGCTCAGACGGCTCGAGGCGGTCCGGCGGGACTTCGTGGCCAACGCGTCGCACGAGTTGAAAACTCCGCTGACGTCGATCCGGGGCTACGCCGAGGCGTTGGTGGAGTCCGATCCCCCCCCCGAGATGCGTGCGCGTTTTCTCGAGGCGATTCGAGGCAATACGCTTCGCCTGCAGCACCTCGTGGACGATCTGTTGGATCTTTCGCGGCTCGAGTCGGGCGGGTGGACGGCGGGGTCCGCCGAGGTCGACGTCGCGGATGTCGCCCACGAAGCCTGGAGCCTCGTGGAGCCGGACAACGACGGCCGCGGCATCCACTTCGATATCGACGACACCGCGATGGCGCTGGCCGACCGCCAGGGACTCCTGCAGATCTTCCGGAACCTCTTCGAGAACGCGGTGCGCCACACCGAGGACGAGGGGCACGTCCACGTGGGTTTGGCGGGCGGCCGTCCGGGTTTCGTCACCGTAGAGGTGTCGGACGACGGCGAGGGGATTCCGGGCCGGTCGCTTCCGAGGATCTTCGAGCGCTTCTACCGGGCGGACTCCTCGCGCGCCAGGGACATCGGCGGAACCGGGCTCGGACTCGCCATCGTGAAGCATCTCGTGGGCGCCATGGGCGGCGACGTCGAAGCTGAGAGCGAGTTGGGCCATGGCACGACAATCCGGTTCACGCTCCCCGCCGCGTGACGCCCGTACTGGCCGGAGCGTTACGGTTTCGTTACGAGTCTTTTATGATTCTGTCTCCGGTTCGCCGTAAAGTTGGCCAGTATCCAATCTCTATCTCTGAAGTCCTTCATCCAGGACGGGTCGAAATGTCGAAGTCCATTCTCGCGGTCACCGTGGGCGCCGCCACCTTCATGCTCGCCGCGTGCGGCGGCGAGGCCGGTGAATCCGGCGGCGTATCCGGTAGCGTGATCGTCGACGGCTCCAGCACGGTGTTCCCCGTCTCCGAGGCGCTGGCCGAAGAATTCCAGATCGCCAATCCGAACGCCCGCATCACAGTGGGCCTGTCGGGTACGGGTGGCGGCTTCCAGCGCTTCTGTGCCGGAGAGACCGACTTCACCGGTGCATCCCGTCCGATCACGGAGGGGGAGCGTGAGGCGTGCGCGGAGGCGGGGATCGAGTTCATCGAGATGCCGGTCGCGTGGGACGGCCTGTCCGTCATCGTCAATCCGGCGAACGACTTCGCGACCTGCCTCACCGTGGAGGAGCTCAACAGGATCTGGGGTCCGGGAAGCTCGGTCACCACCTGGCGCGACGTGCGCTCCGAGTGGCCGGCCGACGAGATCCGGCTCTACGGTCCCGGGACGGATTCCGGCACGTTCGACTACTTCACCGAGACCATCAACGGTGAGAGCGGTGCGAGCCGCCCCGACTTCCAGGCGAGCGAGGACGACAACATTCTGGTGCAGGGCGTCGCCGGGGACCGTTTCGCGCTCGGGTACTTCGGGTATGCGTACTACATAGAGAACCAGGACGCCTTGAAGCTGGTTGCCGTGGATGGCGGGGCGGGTTGCGTGCTGCCGTCCGACGAGACCATCGAGGACGGCACCTATCAGCCGCTCGCCAGGCCGATCTACCTGTACGTGAAGCGCTCCGCGCTCCAGCGTCCGGAGGTGCTCGCTTTCGCCGAGTTCGTGCTCAGCCAGAGCCGGGCTATCGTGCCGTCGACGGGCTACCACGCCCTCTCCGCGGAAGAGTACCAGGA
>JBBDSN010000028.1:0-17741 GCA_040904885.1 Gemmatimonadota bacterium
GATGCGGGGCCGGCTCAAGCGCGAGCTGGACCTGATCCAGGAAGACATCTACAAGATCGCGGGCGGTGATTTCAACCTGAACTCCACGCCCCAGCTCCGGCAGGTGCTGTTCGAAAAGCTCGACCTGCCCGTGCTGAAGAAGACGAAGACGGGCCCCTCGACCGACGCGTCGGTGCTCGAGGAGCTCGCCGAGATGGGGCACGAGGTGCCGCGGCTCATGATGGAGTACCGGGAGCTCGAGAAGCTGCGCTCGACCTACGTCGAGGCACTCCCGCAGCTGGTGAACCCGCGCACCGGCCGCATCCACACGAGCTTCAACCAGACGGTGGCGGCGACCGGGCGGCTCTCGTCGAGCGATCCGAACCTCCAGAACATCCCCATCCGCACCGATCTGGGACGCAGGATCCGGAAAGGCTTCGTGGCCGCGCCGGGACAGCTCTTCCTCGCGGTCGATTACTCCCAGATCGAGCTGCGCGTGCTGGCGCACTTCAGCGAGGACCCGGCGTTCGTGCGGGCGTTCCGCGAAGGGATCGACGTTCACCGCCAGACGGCGGCCATCATCTTCGGGGTGCCGGTCGACGACGTGTCCGCCGGCATGCGGGACCAGGCCAAGACGGTGAACTTCGCGACGCTCTACGGGCAGGGCCCGTTTTCGCTGGCCAAGCGCCTCGGCATCTCGCGCGAGGAAGCCAAGCAGTTCATCGAGACGTACTTCGAGCGATTCCAGGGCGTGCGGGACTTCCTCGACGCGCAGGTGGAGTCGGCCAAGGAGCTGGGCTACGTCGAGACGCTGCTCGGTCGTCGCCGGTACGTGCCCGAGCTCGCGTCGGGCAACTGGAACATGCGGCAGTTCGGCGAGCGGGTGGCGCAGAACACGCCCATCCAGGGCACCGCGGCCGACCTCATGAAGAAGGCGATGATCGAGGTGCAGGCCGCGCTGGACGAGGCGGAGACGTCGGCGGTGATCCTGCTGCAGGTGCACGACGAGCTGCTGCTCGAAGTGCCGGAGGCGGAAATCGACGAGGCGCGCGACATCGTGGTGTCGCGCATGGAGGGCGCGCTCGAGCTGAAGGTGCCGCTCGTCGCCGACTGGGGCGTGGGGCCGAACTGGTACGACGTGAAGGGCTGAGGGGCGGCGCTCCGGCCGCCGGGTCTGCCGAAGTCGTCCCGTTTCCCCATCCGGCCGCCCCGCTGCCGCCTCCATCATGGGTGTCGTCAGGCGTTTTCACGCACCCATCTCGGAGGAAGTCCCATGAGCCGTTCTGTGAACAAGGTCACCCTGATCGGGAACGTCGGCCGCGATCCCGACATCCAGCAGACGAAGAACGGAACGAAGGTCGCGCACTTCTCGCTCGCGACGAACCGGAGGCCGGCTCCCGGCACGGAGGAGGAGGAGCCGCGCACCGATTGGCACCGGTTGACGGTCTGGAACCGGCTGGCGCAGTTCGCCGAGGACTACGTCCGGACCGGAGACCGGATCTACATCGAGGGCCGGCTCGAGTACGACTCGTACGAGCGCGACGGCGTGGTGATTCCGACCGCCGAGATCATCGTGCGCGAGCTCGTCCTGCTGTCGTCCAAGGCTGACGCGGACGAGGAGGATCTCTCGGAAGCGGCCTGAGGCGCGGCCGACCGGGCCGGCGCGGCCTGGGTGGGCTGGGCGGGCTGGCCCGGACTGGCCCGGACTGGGCGGTGTGGGAGGCGCTTCCTGGCTCAGATCCAGGGCCGGAGGCCTGGGGACACCGAGAACACCGCCTCCCACCCGCCCCCGTCCAGGCCGCGCGCCAGGTCGATCCGCATGACGTCGTACATGATGGAGAGGCCGGCGCCGAGCGAGGCGCGGATGCCGCTCGATCCGGTCGGAGACCATCGCTCGGGGAGCGCACGGGTGCCGAGGTAGGTGGCTCCGACCGCGCCGATGAATCGGATGCCGACCCACCGCTCGTGCACGGGCACCGTGGTCTCGGCACGGACGAGCCAGTAGCGGTCGCCTACGAAGTCGCGGTATCCGTGGCCGGGCAGCGTGTTGCGCCCGCCGATCAGGTAGAGCGCCTGCGCGGGACCGTCGCCGCTGAGCCAGCCTCCGGACGCCGAGAGCTGACCGGTTCCGATCTCGCCGGGCAGGTCGAAGCCCTTCACGGCGTCGATCTCGACCGATGCGAAGTTGCGCGGCGACAGCCGGCCCGCGGTCAGGTCGACCTCGGCAGAGACGTTCGCGGGGAGCGTGAACGGCACCGTGACCTCGACGCTTCCGAGCGTGCCGCGGTCGATGCCGCGGACCGGCCGGTACTCGGTGTCGGTGATGTCGTCGGACACGACGTCCGCGCCCTGATGATGCTGCTCCCAGCGCAGGGTGAGCGTCGGGCCGGCGGGGCCTGCGCGCCCTTTGAAGGTCAACGCCGCGCCGCGGGCGAAGTAGGGGTCGAGGTAGTCCTTCTGGCCCGACAGCGACGTGATGGTATTCTCGAGCGGGGTCGCGCCGGGGTGCCCGCCCATGTCCCGGAGGGCGTTCCAGTAGAACTCGACGTGTGGCGTGACGCGTCGGCCCTTCGTGGTTTCGGCCGAGAGTTTCGCGAAGGGGGTTCGGCGACTGAATTGATAGCCGGCGGACCCGCGCAGGTGCAGGTTCGTGGTCGGCCGTACCGACGTCCCCGCGCCGAGGAAGAGTCCTTCCGCGCGGTTGTAACGGAACGCCTCGGAGATGGAGGCCAGGTGGAAGCGGAGCGGGGCGAGGCCGGTCAGGTAGCGGTCTTCGACGACCTCCCGCACCTGGGCTTCGACGTCGGCGAGCGCCGCGGTCTGCGTGAGGCCCTCTTCGTCGATTTCGTCGAGAAGGCCTTCCTCGAACGGGAATTCCTCCCTCTGGGCCGGCGACGCGGACGTCACGTTGCGGCCGGCGAACGTGAGCGGCCCGAACTCGACGTTGAACTCGTAGTCCCGCACCTGGAAGCGACCCCGGATGACGCTTCCGGCCAGGAAGTCGAGGAGTGGAAGCTCGCGTCGGATCTCCATCTCCTGGCGGTAGGGCAGCCAGTGGCGCCCCATCCACAGGGAGTTGTCGAGCGAGACCCGGATGTAGTCGATGTGCGGATCGACGTACGAGGCGGGGGTGAACGAGAAGTTCATGCGCACGATCGCGCCGGTCGCCTGGTCCAGGAACACGCTCCCGACGAAGCCGGGCCGGTTCATGTCCCGTGGGCGGACCCGGATCTCGAAGACCCGCACTTCTCCCGAGCCGTTGCCGAAGCGAAGCGTGAGCGAGTCCGCGAGCAGGAAGTCGTAGATGTCTTCCGAGCCGGGCGCGGCCGGATGGCGGACCTCCGACACCTCGTCTCCGTCGCCCATGCGGATGACGTCGCCGAAGTCGTCCTGCACGACGGTGAGGTGGTCGAGGTGATACCGGATGTTGGTCGGAAGCAGCTTTTCGTCGCGGAGTCCGAGGATGTGCTGCCGCGTCGACCTCGGGGCCTGCCACAGGACCTCCAGCGCGATCTGGTCCGCCTTCACGAGCGAACGCTGATCCTCGCCGGCCCGGTCCATGAAGAAGTAGACCCGCCCACGGGCCTGGGCCCGGTAGGAGTGCATGGAGCTGTCGACGACCAGGGATTGGCGTTGCTCACGGGCACGCTCGATGAAACGCAGGACGCGCGGGCTGTTCCAGTCCCCCGAGTCCGAGTCCCCGGTATTCGGCGGCTGCATCTCCGGGGGCGCCTGGCCGGCGGCGTGCGTCGTCGCGCCCCAGCACGCCACGAGCGCGAGCAGCACGGCCCGCTTGCTGCGGCCAGATCGGGTGGGTCTATGGGTCACGGGAGGCGTCTCGGAAAGAGCGGAGGGGCAACTCGTGGTACGCGGGGCGTGGGAACGCGGTTCCCGAAACACGAAAGGGTCCGTCCCGGAGGACGGACCCGGAGCCTGCTCGGGTTGCCGCGCGAAACCCGCCGGGGTCAGTTCGGGGTCCAGAACCCCGAAAGCGATTCGCCCTGTGGGCTGTCGCGCAGCTTCTCGAACGCCCGGTTGCGGATCTGGCGGATGCGCTCGCGTGTCACGCCGAGCAGGGTGCCGATCTCTTCGAGCGTGCGCTCCTCGCCGTCATCGAGCCCGTAGTAGAGGTACAGGATCTTCCGTTCGCGCTCGGTGAGGTAGGTCTCGAACATCGACTCGAGGAAGTCGCGCCGCGCGGTGGCCTCGATGTCCTCCTCGATCTCCGACCCCTCCGCGCCGGCGAACCGCTCGCCGAAGCTGGCGCTGTCGCGGTCGCCCCGGTCGATGGGCGCGTCGAGGCTCAACTCGGACGCGGCGACCCGCCGGAGCGCCCGCACGGTTTCGACCGGCTCCTCCATCTCGTTGGCGATCTCCTGGTCGGTCGGCGACCGGCCGAGGCTCTGGGTGAGCTGCGTGTCGGTCCGTGCGAGCCGCGCGAGATTGGAGTTCTGGTTTAGCGGAATACGGACCGAGCGCGTCTGCTCGGCGAGCGCCTGCAGCACCGTCTGCCGGATCCACCACACGGCGTAGGAGATGAACTTCACGCCCTTGTCGGGATCGAACTTCTTCACGGCCTTGAGGAGGCCCTCGTTCCCGATGCACACGAGCTCCGCCAGACCGAGGCCACGCCCCTGGTACTTCTTTACGTAGGAGATGACGAACCGGAGGTTCGCCGTGACCAGTCGCTCGGCGGCCTCCTTGTCCCCGACCCGGGCACGCCGGGCCAGCTCACGCTCCTCCAGGGGGTCCTGGATGAGGGGGTACTTCTCCACGTCCTGCAAATATTGATCGAACGAGTCCAAGCCACGGGAAGAGGAAAACATTCGTTTGGTCGATTCCTCGGCTACGGGTCGTACGGTCCGTGGCAGGCGGGGTCGGCACGGCGACGATCGGCCACGGGGCTAGGTCGTCGCGGCTCGAAACAGCCGGCCCGGAATGCTAAGGCGTGAGACTGAAAGTACCCACGCATGTTTCCAGGGTCAAAGGTTTTCGTACGAGCCCGGAGCCTGCTTGCGGCGCGTCACGTCCACGCCCGGTGCCCCGATGCGTCGGAAGTTTCGACGCCGAACTCGGCCTCGATCGCGGCGGCGCTCGGACCGTTCACGAAGAAGAAGATGCGCACGGCATGGTCGTTTTCGCCGCGGAGCTCGAGGGTGCGGAAGAAGCCCTCGTCCCTCACCTCGACCGCCCGGAGCGCACCCAGCTCGACCTGCCGGCCCCCCCTTCCGTACACGAAGGCGGGGTCGTCGCCGCGGACCACGACCCAACCCGTCGTGAACCTCGGCAGGCCGGGCATGCGCAGCACCGCTGCGGGCGCCCCTCGCAGCCCACCACCGGGCGCCATGACGTCGTCGGCGAGCGCGTCGCGGACCCACTTCGGGAGTCTCTCGGCGCGTCTCCAGCTCCGCTCCCGGAAGCTCTGGAATACCCTGCTGGCCGCGAAACGGATGGCGAAGACGAACGCGCGCGTCTCCACGGCGGCTCGGGGCGCGGCGAGGAGCACGAGCACGAGCGCGGCACCCAGCGCGACTGGAGGCGCGTCGAGCGATGCCACGGTCAGACCGAGCACGAGCGTATCCTCGAACATCGATACGAGAAGCACGTGGGGGTCCGGAGACGGGTCGAGCCAACGTACGATCGCGCCCCCCGACCGGACCGCGTGGGCGAGCGAAGCCACGAAGCCTCCCGCCAGTGAGCCGGCGAGGAGCACCGCGGGAGTCTGCCCGTGCAGGAGGAGCGCCGCCAGGAGCGCGCCCGACACGGGCCGGATCAGCGCGTGCACTGCGTTCCACACGAGCGCGGACGCGGGCTGGCGCTCCGCTGTGAACTCGAGGAGGTACACGACGCCGACGACGATCAGGATGGCGGGGGCGTCGAGGTCGCCGAGCGCCCCGGGAAGCGGATGATCCCACCACGGCAGGGTGGGCGCCGCACCCAGCACGAGCAACGTCAGATAGAGGTCGATGCCCGCCGCGATCGCGAGAGGCAGCAGAATCCACAGCTCGGGGGCCAGCTCCGGCACGTAGGCGGGCTCGCTACCGCGCCCCCGGGGGCTCGGTCAGGAGGAGCACGGCGTTGATGCCGCCGAATCCGAAAGAGTTCGACAGGAGCGCACGAACCTTCTGGTCACGCCCGCCCGAGCCCGTCACGTAATCGAGGTCGCAGCCTTCGTCGGGATGCTCCAAGTTGAGCACGGGTGGAACCCAACCGTCCAGGATGGACAGACAGCCGATGCCGGCCTCGATGGCCCCGGAGGCGCCGAGCGCATGTCCGTGATAGGGCTTCGTCGCCGTCACCGAGACGCGATCGGCACGGTCGCCGAGCGCGCTCCGGACCGCCCGGCTCTCGATCGGGTCGTTGAGCGGCGTGGAGGAGCCGTGGGCGTTGACGTGGTCGATATCGCCCGGGCCGAGTCCGCCGGACGTGACGGCGGCGGCCATGCATGCCGCGGCCCTGGATCCGTCCGGAAGGGGCGCCGCCATGTGGTAGGCGTCGTTGTTGCTCGCGTATCCCCTCACTTCGGCGTAGATGCGCGCACCCCGGGCCCGGGCGTGCTCTGCCTCTTCGAGCACGAGGATGCAGGCTCCCTCGCCCATGACGAAGCCGTCCCGGTCCCGGTCGAACGGGCGGCAGGACCGTTCGGGGTCGTCGTTCCGCTTGCTCATGGCGCGCATGGAGGCGAACGCGCCGTAGCAGACGGGCGCGAGCGGGGCGTCCACACCGCCGGCGAACGCCACGTCTACGTCGCCCGACCGGATGATGCGCGCCGCTTCTCCGATCGCCATCGTCCCGGCGGCGCAGCTCATGGCGTTCGTGGCGTTCGGGCCCGTGACGCCGTACTCGATGGCGATGTGGCAACTCGCGGCGCCCGCGAACGTCGTGGTGGCGATGCGCGGATCGATGGCGCGTGCGCCGTCTGTCATGAAGGCCCGGAGCTGACGCTCGGCGTGCGCGATGCCGCCCATGGCCGAGCCCATCAACACGGCGGTCCGCTCCCCCCGGACGTCGTCCGGACCCAGCGACGCGTCGTCCACGGCCAGGCGCGCCGCCGAAAGCGTGAGCTGGACGAAGCGGTCGAGGCGCTTCACCTGCTTCGGATCGATGTAGGCCGAGGGATCGAAGTCCGGGATCTCGGCGGCCATGCGACTCCGGAAGGGCTCGGCGTCGAAGGTTTCCGCGGTGCGGATGGGGGAGCGTGCGGCCCGCAGGCCCTTGCGTAGGCCCTCAACCCCCGTGCCCGACGCCGTAATGGGCCCGAGGCCGGTCACGACCACGCGCCGTTCCAGGCTCACGCGCCCGCCGCCTCGATTCCCGGTCCGTAGAGCATCGGTCTTGCTTCCTTCGTCATCGACGTTGCGAAGTGGGTGGGGACGTCGTCGTGGGGCACGCGCCCCGCGAAACGTGTTCCGATCCAGCGCCGGGGGCAACCGCTCCGAGGGCGTCGGCCGCGGGTGCCGGGAGGCCCGCATCGAATGCGTCGGTGGACTGATGGCCGGGAAGGCGTCAGGTTTAATGTCTTTCCGGTCGACTGCCCTGGCTGGATTTTCGCTTTTGAACAACATCTTCCGGCGGCTGACGGGCTTGGGCGCAAGTTGCGATCGGTGGAGCCGGATTCTGCTCTCAGGAGAGCGTACATGACGACCTGGACCATGGAGCACCCCGTCGCGGCGACGGGCCGCGGGAGCTACGGACTCGACCAGCACGGGCTCGAGCCCACCAAAGAGGTCTTCTGGAATCTTTCGCCTGCCGAGCTCTATGAAGAGTCCATACGGCGAGGCGACGGGCGCATCGTGCACATGGGCGCGATCGCGACGGTGACCGCGCCGCATACGGGACGGTCGCCGAACGACCGCTTCGTGGTCCGGGACGGCACGACGGAAGACTCGGTCGATTGGGGCGCCGTGAACGTGCCGCTCTCGACCGAGCACTACGACGCGCTACGCAAGGACATCGTGGCGTACCTCGAGGGGCGCGACCTCTTCGTGCGGGATGCCCGTGCGGGTGCCGACGAGGCGTACGGTCTCGACGTGCGGGTGGTCAGTGAGAGCCCGTGGCACTCCCTCTTCGCGTACAACATGTTCCTCCGGCTGAACGCCGATGGCCTCGCCGGGTTCGAGCCGCAGTTCACCGTGCTGCACGCGCCGCACCTCGAAGCCGACCCCCAGCGGCACGGCACGCGCTCGACCACGGGGATCGTGGTCAACTTCACCACGCGTGAGGTCCTGATCGCCGGAACGCGCTATGCCGGCGAGATCAAGAAGTCGATTTTCTCCGTGCTCAACCACCTGCTACCGGAGCGGGGGGTCTTTCCCATGCATTGCTCGGCGAACGTCGGCGACGGCGGGGACGTGGCGCTGTTCTTCGGGCTGTCCGGCACCGGGAAGACGACGCTCTCGGCCGACGCCAGCCGCGGGCTCATCGGCGACGACGAGCACGGCTGGAGTGGGAGCGGCGTCTTCAACTTCGAAGGCGGCTGCTACGCGAAGGCCATCCGGCTTTCTCCCGAGGGAGAGCCCGAGATCTATCAGGCGACGCAGATGTTCGGGACCATTCTCGAGAACGTGGTGCTCCACGAGGGGTCCCACGAGATCGATTTCGAGGATGGCACGATCACGGAGAACACGCGTGCCTCGTACCCGATCCACTACATCCCGAACGCGGTCATCCCGGGGCGTGGCCCCGAGCCCAAGAACGTCGTCTTCCTGACGGCCGACGCGTTCGGCGTGCTTCCTCCGATCTCGAAGCTCACTCCCGAGCAGGCGATGTACCATTTCCTGTCGGGCTACACCGCGAAGGTCGCGGGTACGGAGCGCGGCGTGACCGAGCCGAAGGCGACGTTCAGCGCATGCTTCGGTGCGCCGTTCCTGCCCCGTCATCCGGGCGTGTACGCCGACATGCTCGGCGAGCGGCTCCGCGCGACCGGCGCGAACGTCTGGCTGGTGAACACGGGCTGGTCTGGCGGCGCGTACGGAACCGGCAGCCGGATGAAGCTCAAGTACACCCGCGCCATGGTATCCGCGGCGCTCGAAGGGGCGCTCGACGACGTGGCGTTCACCGAGGATCCGGTCTTCGGTCTGTCCGTGCCGAACAGCGTGCCCGAAGTGCCGTCCGAGGTTCTCAACCCGCGTGACACCTGGGCCGACGGCGACGCGTACGATGCCGCGGCGGCCAAGCTTGCCGGGATGTTCAAGGAGAACTTCAAGAAGTTCGCGGCGGAGCTGTCCGACGACATCAAGGCGGCGGGGCCACGCTGATCCGATGAAGCACGTCATGCACCTCTTCGCGCTCGCCGTCATGTTTGTCGTGGCCGCCCCGGTGTCGAGCCAGGCGCCCGTGCACGTCCCGGAGGACGTGCCGGCGCGTGTGCACCCGCTCCCGACCCTGCGTGAGCAGGCGGTCGAGCAGCAGGCGTGGCTCGAGGCACGGCTCGACCGGGTTCTTCCTGCGCTCATGACCGAGTACGACGTGCACATGTGGATCCTGTCGATGCGGGAGTACGCCGAGGATCCCGTGTTCGGATCGATGACGGCGCCCACGACCTTCGCCGCCCGTCGTCGCTCCATCTACGTGATGACCCGCCAGCCCGACGGCACGGTCGAGCGGCTCGCGCTCGGCGGTACGAGCCAGGGCGGGGTGTTCGAGGCCTTCCGCTCCACCCGTCCGGCGCCGACCCAGGATACGGGCGAGCTGGTCGGCGACGAGCAGTGGCGGCTCCTGGCCGAGCTGGTGGAGGACCGGGACCCGGCGAACATCGCGCTCAACATCGACCCCGACTGGGCGTTCTCGGACGGCCTGCATGCCGGTGAGCGTGAAGCCCTCGAGGAAGCGCTCGGACCCTACGTCGACCGCGTCATCCGCGAGCCCCGGCTGGCGATGAACTACATCGCGCTCCGCATTCCCGAGATGATGCCGCGCTACAGGAAGATCCAGGAGACCGTGCACGCGATCATCTCCCACGCGTTTTCGAATGCCGTCGTGACACCCGGCGAAACGACCACCGAGGACGTGGTGTGGTGGCTGCGCCAGCGCGGCCAGGAGCTCGGGTACACGACCTGGTTCCAGCCCTCGGTGTCCGTCCAGCGCCAGGGAGGCGTGTCCGGAGACGGCCCCACGGTCATCCAGCCGGGTGACGTGTTGTGGACCGACTTCGGTCTCGTCGCCATGAACCTGCATACCGACACGCAGCACCTCGGGTACGTGCTGAAGCCCGGAGAGACCGAAGTGCCGGCCGGCCTCCGCCAGTGCCTCGCGGACTCGAACCGTATGCAGGACTTGCTGCTCGAAGAGATGGAACCGGGCCGCACGGGCAACGAGATCCTCGCGGCCACGCTCGCGCGCATGAGCGCCGAGGGGATCAACGGTACGGTGTACACCCACCCGATCGGCGACCACGGGCACGGGGCCGGTCCCCTCATCGGCCGCTGGGACGCGCAGGAAGGCGTGCCGGTTCGAGGCGACGCGGTGCTGCTTCCGTCGACCTGGCACTCGATCGAGCTCCAGGCGACGCGCTCGATTCCGGAGTGGGGCGGTGATCCGGCGAGCTGCCGGCAGGAGGAAGAGGCGTACCTCGACGTCGAGGGCGACCGGCACTGGGCGTTTCGCCGGCAGAGCACGTTCCACCTCGTCTGGTGAATCCGCTGCCCGGAACGAGGGAGGCCGCGGACCCCTGGTGTAGTCGTCCTGCCGGCGGAGGCGCCCTCTGATGAAGGTGCCCTCTCCCGTCAGGAGATTCGACCGCTCCATCGTCGAGGGTCCCATCAAGAGCGCGGTCTGGAAGCTGGCGTGGCCGACCATGCTCCAGAACATCATCGGCGGGCTCCAGGGCATCGTGGACCACGCCATGGTCGGGCACTACGTCGGCTTCACCGGGAACGCGGCCATCGGCGTGGCCTGGCAGATCTGGGTGGTCGTCATCGTCTTCATCAGCTCCCTGTTCACGGGGATGGGCGTGCTCGTGGCGCGCTTCGCCGGAGCGGACGATCCGGAGAAGGTGAACCGCACCGTCTACCAGGCGTTTCTCACGTCGGTGTTGCTGGTTCTGGGCGTGATGGCGCCGGTCGGTTACTTCACTGCGCCTTTCCTGCTCGAGCTCGTGAACGCGGCGCCGGAGGTCCAGGCCGAGGCCCTGCCGTACCTCCGGATCATGTTCGTCTTCTCGTTCGGCATGCTGATGTTCTTCATGCTCGGTGGGGCCCTCCGCTCGGCGGGCGACGCGCAGACGCCCCTCAGGCTCGGGGTGGCGCTCACGGTGCTCAACATCGTGCTCAATGTGATCCTGATCCGCGGCCTCGGTCCGGTTCCAGCGTACGGTACGACGGGCGCGGCGCTCGGCACGGTCATCTCGGCGGGGATCGTGACGGTGTATGCGTTCGTGCGTCTGTTCGGCGGCCGCTGGGTCGTGCAGTTCCACCGGGGGATGGGGCTGCGCCCGGACTGGGACGTCATCCGCGAGCTCTTCCGCTTCGGGCTCCCGACGGGCATCCAGGGCGTCGTGATGAATATCGGTGGCGTCTTCCTGCTCGCGTTCGTCGGCTCGCTCGCGGTGAGCGCGGAGGCTCAGGCGGCGTACGTGGTGAGCTACACGCAGCTCTTTTCGTTCATCACCTGGACGTCCGTCGGCATCATGGGCGCGACGGCCGCGGTCGCCGGGCAGAATCTCGGCGCGCGCCAGCCCGAGCGCGCCAGTCGTGCGGTGCAGACGGCGGCGGGCTTTGGCCTTCTGCTCGCGGCCGGCATCGGGATCAGCTTCGTGCTCATCCCGGAGGCCCTCCTGGCGATCTTCGGCATGGAGAACGAGATCGTCCTGGCGCTGAGCGTCGAGCTACTCCGGTACCTGGCGCTGTCCGGCCTGTTCATCACGGTCGCGCTCGCGTATACCGGGGGCCTTCAGGGAACCGGCGACACGAGGAGTCCCATGTACATCTCGATCGTGTCCCAATTCGTCATCCCGCTGGGGATGTGTTGGGGCATCCAGACGTTCGGCACCCTCGAGGCGACCCACATCTGGATGGCGATCGTGATCGGTCATTTCACGCGGGCCGCGCTGAGCGTGGGGGTGTTCCGGCGGGAGCGGTGGAGGGAGATCGAAGTGAATATTGGGCCGGCCCGGGCTTGACGCGCTTCTGCTTCGGGCCCTTCCCCACGGGTGGCTCACGGTGGCGGAAGCCGCTAGCCTGAGCCGGTATCCCGCGCCGAGCTTGTTCCCCCAACACGACACAGCTTGATTCTGGTACTTGTGGTCTGCGTCCTGCTGATCACCCTCAATGGTTTGTATGTGGCGGCGGAATTCGCGGCCGTGAGCGTGCGCTCGAGCCGCATCCAGCAGGCAGCGGAAGAGGGGAGCTTGCTGGCGCGCCGGCTCGTTCCGTTCATGGACGACCCGCGCGCGCTGGACCGGTACATCGCGGCGTGTCAGGTGGGGATCACGCTCTCCAGCCTCCTTCTCGGTGCGTACGGTCAGCAGAACCTCGCGCATCTCCTGATTCCGCTGTTCGAGGGTCTCGGGGGACTGCAGAACGTCGCGGCCCAGTCGTCGTCCGCGGTCGTCGTGCTCATGGGGCTCACGGTCGCGCAGATGGTTCTGGGTGAGCTGGTGCCGAAGTCCCTCGCGCTCCAGTTCCCGACGCCGGTGTCCCTGGCCACCGTCGTTCCCATCGAGATCTCGCTCCGTATCCTGTCGCCGTTCATCCGGGTGTTGAACGGAAGCGGGTGGATCGTCCTGCGCCTGTTGGGCATTTCGCAGGATGGCCATCGACACCTGCATTCTGCTGAAGAGATCCAGTACCTCGTCGCCGAGAGCCGCAAGGGGGGACACCTGGCGCCCGAGGAACAGAGGCGCCTTCAGCAGGCGTTGTCGATGGGGGTGCGTCGTGTCCGGCAGCTCATGGTTCCGCGGACCGAGATGGAGGCCCTCAGCGTCGATCTCACGGTGGCCGAAGGCCATGAGCGCACGCGGTCGCTGCCCTACACGCGATACCCCGTGTATCGGGGCACCATCGATGGAGTCGTGGGCTACGTTCACGCGCGGGATCTTGCCGTCGCCCGCTTGCAGGGCCGAAGTGGGGACCTGCTCGAGACACTGTCCAGACCGATTCTGGGCGTTCCCGAGGAGCTATCGGCCGACCGACTCCTCGCTCGCTTGCGGGAGACGAGGGCGGTGATGGCACTGGTCGTGGACGAGTACGGCGGGGTCGCGGGACTCGTCACCATCCACGACCTCCTCACCGAGTTGTTGGGGGCGGTGGCGGATGAGCCCTGGCCCGACGAGCCCGCTCCCGAGCGTCTTCCGGGGGGCAACGCACGTCTGCCCGGGCGGCTGTCCGTGCACGAAGCGGGGGAGTGGACCGGTCTCGAGTGGAGGGGAGAGGCGGACACGGTCAACGGGATCGTCACCGACATCCTGGGTCGGGTGCCCGTGGTCGGCGACACCGTGATGGTCGACGGCGGGACCGTCATGGTGGAGACGGTCGAGGGCGTCGTCGCCGGATGGGTGCTGGTGATGCCGCCGGGTGAGAGGAGCGAGCGTCCGTGATGGCCGTCCTGATTCCCACGCTGGTGGTCACGGTCCTGATCCTTCTCAACGGCCTGTTCGTCGCCGCGGAGTTCGCCGTGGTGACCGTGCCCCGAGCTTCCGTGGAGCGAAGGGCCGGTCGTGGAGAGCGCTGGGCCGTTTTCCTCCACCGCACCGTGGGCGACGCCCGCCTGCTCGACCGCTACATCGCGACGGCTCAGTTGGGCATCACGTTGTCGAGCCTGGGATTGGGGATGTACGGCGAGCACCTCCTCGCGGAGTGGCTGGGCGAGGTGTTCACGGGATGGGGCATGGGCCAGGGTCGATGGATCGGGGCACACGCGGTAGCGACCGTGGTCGCCATCGCTTTTCTCACGTACTGGCACGTGGTGATCGGCGAGATGGTCCCGAAGGCCCTCGCGCTCCAGCAGGCGGAGCGCACCGTATTCGCGGTCGCCCCTCTGATGAGGAGTCTTCAGTTCGTCATGCTCCCGCTGGTTCTGCTGCTCAACGGGGTGGGCAACGGCGTCTTGCGGATCGTCGGCGTACGAAGGTCCGGGCACGGTACGGAATCGTACCGGACGCCGGACGAGCTCGAATACATCGTGAGGGAGAGTCAGGCGGGCGGGCTGCTGCGAAAGGAGTCCGCGCGCGTCGTCCAGGAGCTCCTGGACTTCAGCGATCTCACGGCCCGCGAGGTGATGGTGCCCCGGGTGCAGATCCGGGGGATTCCCGAGGGTGCGGGGCCGGACGAGCTGCGGTCGTTGTTGGAGGAAGGCCCCCATACCCGCTATCCGGTCTACGCCGGCAGCATGGACCGGATCGTGGGGTCCGTGCACGTGAGGGACCTCGTGCAGGACGAAGGAGGTCGGCCGAAGCTACGCTCCGAATCCGTGCAGCCTCTGCCCTTCGTGCCCGAAAGCCTGGGGTTGGACCGGGTCCTCGAAGCCTTGCACCGGGGAGGCTCCCGCATGGCGGTGGTCATGGATGAGCACGGGGGCACCGCCGGTCTGGTGACGATCGAGGATATCTTCGAGGAAGTCGTCGGTGAGGTGGAGGGCGTGCCCGAGATGAGCCGCGACGCCGCGGGAGAAGTGCGCGCGCTCGGGCGCGTCCGGCTGGAGACGCTCGGCGAGATGCTGGGCCGCTCGTTGGAGCACGAGGAAGTCGACACCCTCAGTGGCCTCGTGCTCGACCTGTTGGGCCGTCCCGCTCTGGCCGGCGACCGGGTGCGCTACAAAGGCCTCGAGGTCGAGGTTCTGTCCGTCGAGGGACATGGCGTCCTCCAGGCACGCGTCTACCGCACCCCGGCCGAGCCCAAGGCGTGAAGCGCACCCCGGCCGAGCCCAAGCCGTAAAGCGCGCCCGAGACTACGCGCTCCCTCGGCGCTTCGCGCACGGCAGGGGTGTCGTGGAGAGGGCGAAGGATGCCGCCGGGCGGGTTTGGGCGAGGGGGTGGTGGCTCCCCGACCCCGTCCGCGCGAGCTTCGAGAGCCGTTCGAAAGTCGAACGAGTCGAGAGGCGCGGTTGTGGTGAAACTGGGGAGGCTTTCCGCGTCGTACGGGCGCTCCGACCCCTACCTCCCTGTGGGCGTGAAGGAAACGACCGTTCGAAGTTGGAACGATTTCCGAGGCGGCGAAAAGAGATGCAGAGCCGTCCGACCCCTCCGCCCGTCGCGCCCGGCGGCGAGCGAGTCCTCGACGCCAGCGCTCGTCCGACGCATAATCACGAGCACACTCGACGAACGCGCACGACCCGAATCCGGGAGGCTGGAGCGTGGCGAAGCAGTACTGGTTGATGAAGTCCGAGCCCGACGTCTATTCGATCGACGACCTCGAGAAGGAGGGATCGACGTGCTGGGAAGGGATCCGCAATTACAAGGCGCGCAACAATATGCAGGCCATGAAGGTCGGCGACGAGGTGTTGTTCTACCACTCGAACGCGAAGCCGCCGGGCATTGCGGGGCTCGCGAGGGTCTGCAAGGAGGCCTATCCGGACCACTTCGCCTTCGACCCCGACCACAAGTACTTCGACCCCAAGTCGGACGAGGACGACCCGCGCTGGTTCATGGTCGACATCGAGTTCGTGGCGAAGGCGCCGAGCTTCGTGCCGCTCTCGGATGTGAAGGACGACGCGAAGCTCTCCGACATGGAGCTCGTCCGGTATGGACGGCTGTCAGTGCAGGAAGTGAAGAAGGCGGAGTTCGAGCGGGTCAAGCGAATGGCGGGCTTCTGATGCCTGACGTGACTTCGCGAATCGGTCTGATCCTTTGTGCCCTGGCCACGACGTTGCCGATCTCGGTGGACGCCCAGTCGCTCGCGGTGGAAGATCCGGTGCTCCGCGCCATCTGGGAGGAAGCGACGACGCGGTCGCAGATCGAGCGGCTTTCACAGGCGCTTCTGGACTCCATCGGGCCGCGGCTGACCGCCTCGCCGCAGATGGACCGGGCGCAGGACTGGGCCGTCGAGCGGTTCGCCTCGTGGGGCATCGACGCCCGCCGGGAGCAGTACGGAACGTGGGAAGGGTGGGATCGCGGTCCGAGCCACATCGACCTGATGTCACCGCGCGTGCGGTCTCTCGAGGGGCGGATCCTGGCCTGGAGCCCGGGCACCGGCGGACGGCCGGTCGAGGGGGGTGTGGCCTACCTGCCCGACGTGCGCACGCCCGCCGACTGGGACGCGTTTCTGGGCACGGTCTCCGGGCGCTGGGTCATGCTTTCCTACCCTGAGCCGACGTGCCGGACGGACGACCAGTGGCGCGAGTACGCCATGGACGGTTCGTTCGAGCGCATGACCGAGGAGCGCCAGGCGGAACGCGCGCGCTGGAACGCCAACCTGCAGGCCACGGGCTCCGACGACCCGCGGCGGCGCGATCTGCATCGGGCGCTCGAGGAAGCGGGCGCGCTCGGCATCATCACCTCGCAGTGGCCGGGCACGGTCGGCACGACCCGGGTTTTCAACGCGTACACGCGCGAGCGGCCGACCTTCGAGCTGTCCTGTGAGGACTATGGGCTCGTGTACCGTCTCGCGGCCAACGGCCAGGAGCCGACGGTCCGCCTGACCGCCGAGGCCGAGAACCTGGGCGAGCGGCCCACGCACAACGTGATCGCCACGATTCCCGGAACGGACCTGGCGGACGAGTACGTCATGCTGTCCGCGCACTACGACTCGTGGGAGGGAGGCTCGGGCGCGACCGACAACGGCACTGGATCGGTGCTCATGATGGAGGTGGCGCGCATCCTGCGGGCTGTGTATCCGAGCCCCCGGCGCACGATTCTCGTGGGGTTGTGGAGTGGTGAGGAGCAGGGGTTGAACGGCTCGCGCGCGTTCACGGAAGACCACCCCGAGGTGGTCGAAGGGCTACAGGCCCTCTTCAATCAGGACAACGGGACGGGACGGGTGGTGAACCTTTCGGCCCAGGGCTTCACCAGCGCGGCGGGCACGCTGTCGGGTTGGCTGACCCGGGTCCCGTCCGAGGTGTCCCGTCACGTGAACGTGCAGCTTCCGGGCAACCCCGGCGGTGGCGGCTCGGACTACGCGTCGTTCGTGTGCTGGGGTGCGCCCGCGTTCAACCTGGGTGCCCTGTCGTGGGATTACGGGCCGCTCACCTGGCACACACATCGCGACACGTTCGACAAGGTCGTGTTCGATGATCTGCGCAACAACGTGGTGCTCACGGCCTCGCTCGCGTATCTGGCGGCGAGCTCGGAGGAGCGCGTGAGTCGCGAACGGCGTGAGATCCTCACCGACGGGCAGGGTCGACCGACCGAGTGGCCGACGTGCCAGCCGGCGGTGCGCAATTCGAGGGATAGCCCGCGGATGCAGTAGGTCAGGGTGAGCCGGGCCCGTGATCCCGCAACCAGGCCTCCGGTGTCAGGGTGCGGCGGCGTTCGTCCGGGTTCAGCTTGAACCAGCGGGCGACCAGCAGGATCTCGGCCGCCTCGTGGGTGATCTTCACGAACGAGTAGATCTTTTTCCGCTTGTGCTGCACGTTGAAGCGCGGCTGAGCGGTCTGGATCTGCTTCATCTCGCGGGCGAGCTCCCACGCCTTCTCACCGCGCGCGGCACGGAAATACGAGAGGAGCCGGTTGCGGACGCGCACCGACTTGCCGACGTACAGGAGCTGGCCGTCGGGGCCGAACATGCGGTACACGCCGGGCCGGTTCTCGGCGCGCGCGCGCACATGCTCTCTTAGCGTCGGGTTCGCGTGCACGGTGGTTCGTGAGGGTCGGGCGTCCGGGGGTGGCGCTT
>JBBDSN010000028.1:17841-52409 GCA_040904885.1 Gemmatimonadota bacterium
GTCGGGTTCGCGTGCACGGTGGTTCGTGAGGGTCGGGCGTCCGGGGGTGGCGCTTTCGCCGTTTCTTCGGGAAGATAGGGAGAGGGCTTCGTCGTCGCCAACGGCCCTTCTCGCCATCGAACGTCCCCGTCCCTCGCACGAGCGTGGAGGATGAACACAACGCCACCGGGCAAGATCGTCCGAGACCCGCTCTGGAACACCATCCAGCTCGATCCGACCGCACTCAGGATCGTGGACACGGCGGAGTTCCAGCGGCTCCGCTACATCCGGCAGCTCGGATGGACGCACCTCGTGTATCCGGGCGCGACGCATACGCGCTTCGATCACGCGCTCGGCGTCTACCACCTGACGGTGGAAGCGCTGCGAAGACTGCGTGAGCGCGGGGGCGTGCCCCCCGAGGTCTGGGAAGCCGAAGAGCTCGTCCCCTACGCCGCGCTTCTCCACGATATCGGTCACTATCCGTTCTCCCACGCGCTCGAGGAGCTCGAGGCGGATCACGTGCCGGGAGACCACGAGGAGATGGGGCGCCGGTTCTTCCAGGCGCCCGCGCTCCGCGACGCGCTCGCCCCGCTCGGCCTGGCGGCCGCCGACCGCATCCACCAACTCATCATCGGCGAGAGCGAGGTGCCGCTCCGGGGCCTGATCAGCGGCAGTCTCGACCTCGACAAGATGGAGTATCTGCGCCGGGACGCCCGCTTCTGCGGGGTGCCGTACGGCGAGGTCGACGTGCCGCGGCTGCTCCAGGCGCTCGTGCTGGTGCCCGATCCGGAGACCGGAGCGTATGAGGTGGGGGTGCACGAGAAGGGCGTGGCCGCTCTCGAGTCGCTCTTGTTCGCCAAGTACCAGATGTTCCGGAACGTCTACTGGCATCACGCGGTGCGCGCGGCGACCGCGCTCTACAAGCGCATCGTGGAGGAATCGGTGCGGTCGGGGCTCATCGACCCCGACGAGCTCGTCGGCCCGACCGACGAAGAGCTCCTGCACGAGATCGCCCGGCGTGCCCTCGAGGACGACGGAGAGGTCGCCGCGAGGATCGCGAACCGGTGGCTGCCGGCGCTCCGGCAACGGCGCCTGCCGAAGCGGGCGGTCGAGCTCACAGCGGCCGACCTGGCGGGGCGGCGGGTGGAGGACTGGGCTGTCGGGGACTCCCCCTGGAAGCGGGCCGTCGAGGACGATCTCGCGGCGGAGCTCGGGCTCGAGCCGGGGGAGGTCATGATCGACTTTCCGGCCAAGGCGGCCATGTTTCAGCTCGATCTTCTCGTCGAGCGCAGGGACGGGCGGGTCGAGCGGTTGGGGCCGGGCGGGCTCCCCGGGCTGTTCGATCTCCCGAAGGTCGCCCAGGAGCTCTACACGACCACGCGGGTGCTGCGGGTCTTCACGCTGGAGCGGCGCGAGGTGTCGGCGGAGCGGGTGCTGGAACGGATCACCCGCAGGATCGGGGTGTGAGTCGCGGGTGGTGCGCCCCTCAGGGCACGGCCACCAGCGCAACCGTGATGTTATCGCGTCCGCCGGCCGCGTTGGCCGCGCCGATGAGCGCTTCGACGGTGCGCTCGGCACCTGCGGCGGTGCCGTCGAGCGAGCGCTCGAGCACGTCCACGATGTCGTCGTCGGTCAGGCTCGCCATCAGCCCGTCGGAGCAGAGCAGGAAGACGTCACCCGGCGCGGCCTCGCCCTGGACGGTGCGGGGCACGGGGGTCTGATCGAGGCCGATGCACTGGGTCAGCAGGTGCCCCTCGGGGTGTCCCATGGCGTCCTCGCGACGGATCCTGCCTGAATCGATCCGGTCCTGCAGCCAGGTGTCGTCCCGGGTGAGTTGCTCCAACCGCCCATCCCTGAAACGGTAGGTCCGCGAGTCCCCGATATTGCCGACGATGTATCGTCCGGTGGTGATGTCGAGGGCGATCGCCGTCGTCGTCGTGCCCATGCCGAGGAGCGACGGCTCCTCGCGGCTGCGCGCCAAGACCGCTTCGTGTGCCTCGAGGACCGATGCGCGCATGGCTCGTTCCCGGTCCTCGAGTGTAGCGTTGGCTGTGGAGCTCAGTTTCTGTCGGAGACCGTCCGCGGTCGCGCGGGCGGCGATCCTGCTCGCGACATCGCCTCCGGGGTGGCCGCCCATGCCGTCGGCGACGACGGCGATGCCGTCTTCCGGGAGCAGCACGAAGCTGTCCTCGTTGCGGGCGCGCCTGCGACCGCGGTCTGAGCCACCGACCACGATGCACGCTGAGAATGAGGTCATGGGAGGGGTCCGGGAACGAGGAGGACCAAGCTATGAAGGGGATCCGGGATCCCGCAAACGGAGCCGAGCGACCTGTTGTTTTGCCCTGGAGCGCTCGAATCGCTATATGGACATGTGAAGACGGAACCTCTCGAGAGACCCAGAGTACCAATCGCGTTCACACAAGTTGACACTCCAAGCCGGCCTCGGCACCTTAAACGGCTTGAGCTGATTTTTTTGGAATTCCGCATTCCCCCGCTGCGCGCGCGGCCCGGCGAAGGCCGCCGAGAACGGGGGAGGATTCGAAGGAGAATAGAAGACAATGGCAGCTGCCCCGACAGGCAAGCGTCGGAAACGTCGCGGCAAAGGGAACGTGCTCTCCGGCTTCGACGCGAGCGTCGAAGAGCAGAGTGCTCTCGACCAGTACCTTCGCGATGTGAGCCGCCATGAGCTCATCACGCCCGACAAGGAAAAAGAGCTCGGCGCCCTCGCCCAGAAAGGCGATCAGGACGCGATCCAGGAGCTCGCGCGGGCGAACCTGCGGTTCGTGATCAGCGTGGCCAAGAAGTACCAGAACCGCGGCGTGTCGCTGACCGACCTGATCCAGGAAGGGAACGTCGGGCTCGTGACGGCGGCCCGGAAGTTCGATCCCGAGCAGGGCGTGAAGTTCATCAGCTACGCGGTGTGGTGGATTCGTCAGGCGATTCTGGCGTCTCTGGCCAACCACGGTCGCGCGGTGCGCGTGCCGCTCAACCGTGCCAGCGATCTCGCACGGATCTTTCGTGAGAAGGAGCGTCTCAAGCAGGAGAAGGGACGTGAGCCGAGCACGGACGAGCTGGCCGAGGCGACCGCGCTGACGCCGGAGCTCGTGGAGTCGCTCCAGACGCTGAACGCCGCCGAGATCCGTCTCGACGCGCCGATCGGTGACTCGGAAGACTCCCAGCTGGTCGAGCGGTTCATCACCGAGGAAGCGGCGGAGCCCGAGATCGAGGTCGAGAGCCGGCTGCTGACCGAGACCATCACCGAGGCGCTGTCGACCCTGGAAGCACGTGACGCGAAGGTGCTCCGGCTGTACTTCGGCCTGGAAGGCGAGCGCGAGCACACGCTCGAAGAGATCGGAAACCTGCTCGGCGTGACGCGCGAGCGGATCCGGCAGCTTCGTGACCGCGCGCTGCGTCGCCTGCGCGAAGGCGACAAGGGCAACGCTCTGGAGTCGTTCGCGGCGTGACGGCGGGGCCGCGCCGGCGGCCGGGTGGATCCCGAAACGCCCCCCGGGGGAGCCGAGACGCGCTCCCCCGGGGGGCGTTTTCCGGTATGGTGCACGAGAGCGCCGGCGGGGTCTACGTGGTCGAGCTCGACGACGGGCGGCGGGTGGAAGCTTCCCTGCGCGGTCGACTCAAGCGGGACTCGGACACGGCGGGTCAGGTCGTGATCGGAGACCGGGTCCACCTCGGACCCTCCGACGAGACGTGGGTCATCGAAGGTGTCGAGCCCCGGCGATCGGCGCTGGTGCGGCGGGGCCGGGGAGGTCGCACGGGCAGGGTGCTCGTCGCGAACCTCGACCGGGTCCTGGCGGTGGTGGCGTTCCGGGATCCGGACGCGACGCCCGAGCTCGTGAACCGACTGCTGGCGCTGGTCGAGGCCGCCGGCATGCGGCCGGTCCTCGTCGTCAACAAGGTCGATCTGGCGGACTCGCCCGAGGAGGTCCGGGCGCTCGGAGAGCCGTATCGCGAGCTCGGGTACGAAGTGCTCTACGTCAGCGCCGAGTCCGGAGAGGGCGTCCGGGAGCTGAGGGAGCTGTGCTCGGGCACGTCGGCGCTGGTCGGGCCGTCGGGCGTGGGGAAGTCATCGCTCCTGAACGCGCTCGAGCCGGGCCTTCGGCTCAAGGTCGGCGACTTGTCCCGGAAGACCGGCACGGGAAAGCACACGACGGTCGGCTCACGTTTGATTCGGCTGGCGGCCGGCGGCCTCGTCGCCGACACGCCGGGCTTCAGCGATGTCGGACTGTGGGGCGTGGCGCCCGAGGACGTCGGCGCGTGCTTCCCCGAGATCCACGAAGCTTCCGCTGGATGCCGCTTCCGGTCGTGCACCCACACGCACGAGCCGGATTGCGCGGTGTCGGCGGCGGTGGAAGAGGGCGAGATCGCGGCTTCCCGCTACGACAGCTACGTCGCATTGCGTCGGGACGCGGAGGAAGCGGCGGAGTCCTACTGACGCGCGGGCATCACGGGCTACCGTGACCCCAGCGGGGTGACGCGAGGCGCGCCGGTGGCCGGGTCGTGGTGCACGGCCAGCGGCCACCCGTACACCGCGCGAAGCGTCTCCTCGCGCACGACCTCTGCCGGCGTGCCTTCCGCGGCCACCTTGCCGTGGGACAGGAGCAGCATGCGGTCCGCGAACCGGCTGGCCATGTCGAGCCCGTGCGTGATCAGGAGCACGGTCATTCCAGAGTCGGCGGAAGAGCGCAGGAGCTCCAGGATCGTCATTTCGTGGCCCACATCCAGGCTCGCGGTGGGCTCGTCGAGCACCAGCGCCCGTGGCTCCTGGGCCAGCGCCCGCGCGAGGCGGGCACGCTGGAACTCGCCGCCCGACAGGGTGGTCACGTCCCGGGCCGCCAGATCGACCAGATCGCAGGCGTCGAGCGCGCGCTCGATGGCCGACCGGTCGGCTTCGCCTTCGCGCTCCAGCGGCCCGAGATAGGGGTAGCGTCCCATGGCGACCAGCTCCCGCGTGGTGAGCGGGAAGGAGATGGACTCGCTCTGCGTCACGGCTCCGACCGCCCGGGCGAGCTCGCGCCGGTCCCACGCGCCGACCGGCCGCTCGTCGATGAGCACCCGCCCCTCGATGCGCCGGAGCCCGAGCAACGCGCGCATGAGCGACGATTTGCCGGAGCCGTTCGGGCCGAGCACGGCGTAGAGCGACCCGGACTGCACGTCCATCGACACGTCGTCGAGCGCCGGGGCCGAGCTGCCTGGGTAGCGGACGACGACGCCTTCGGCGCGGAGCCTCACGGGGTCGTCATGCTCCGGCGGAGCAGCACGAGGAAGAAGGGGACGCCGATGAAGGCGGTGATCACACCGATGGGGATCTCCGTCGGCGACAGCGCGAGCCGGGCCGCGAGGTCGGCGAGGGTGAGGAAGGCGGCGCCGGCCAGGAACGAGAGCGGAAGCAGCGCGCGGTGGTCCGAGCCGACGAGGAGGCGAACCGCGTGCGGCACGATGAGGCCGACGAACCCGATGACACCGGCCACGGCCACGCCCGACGCCGTGATGAGCGCCGCGACGACCAACGAGGTGCGTTTGACCTTTTCGACGTCCGCGCCGAGGTGGTGCGCGGTCTCCTCGCCGATCGCCAGCAAGTTGAGCGGCCGGGCGAGCCCCACCAAAAGGAGCACGGCGGGCGTCGTGTACACGGCGGTCAGGAAGACGCCCCGCCAGGTGGCTCCGGCCAGGCTGCCCATGATCCAGAGGACAGCGCTCTGGATCGTGCGCGCGGGCGAGATGGAGAGGATGAAGGCGATGCAGGCGGAGAAGAACGCGGCCACCACCACGCCCGCGAGGAGGAGGACGCGCACGTCCATGGCGCGGCCGGTCGCGGTCGCGACACGGAACACCAGCACGATCGCGACGAGCGCGCCGGCGAACGCCGCGAGCGGGAGTGCCCAGGATCCCGCGGCGACCCAGCCGAACGCCAGGACGAGCACCGCGCCGACGGACGCGCCGCCCGAGATCCCCAGGATATAGGGCTCGGCGAGGGGATTGCGCAGCAGAGCCTGGAACGTGGCGCCCGCGATCGCGAGCCCGCCTCCGACGAGGACGCCGAGGAGCACCCGGGGCAGGCGGAGCTGCACCACGATGTCCCGGATGACGGGGTCGCCTCCGCCCTTGAGGGCTTCGAGGACCTGGGGCGTGGTGAGGGGCACCGACCCGAGGCGCACGCCGAGGAGCACGGAGACGACCGTCGCGAGCAGCAGGCCCGCGCCGAGCATCCAGCGGTTCATGGGTCTGCGGGGAGTGGACCGGAAGGAAGCGGACCGTGCAGGAGCTCGGCCAGGCGGCGTGCGGAGTCGGCGAGGTCCGGGCCGGGAATCTCGAGACGGTCGTCCACGACCTCGACCCGGGCGTCGGGGGCCAGAGAGGTGTCGAAGGCTTCGGCGCCCGAGGCCAGCACCACGTCGATCCGGCGGGACCGGACCTCCTCGGGGCTCACGGGCGCGTAGAGCGCTTCGAGATCGGCGAAGACGTTGTCGCCGCCGGCGAGGGTCAGGAGCTCGTCGATGTAGGTGCCCGGTCCCGCGACCCATGGCGGCGTCCCACCGAGCACGTACGCGACGGACTTCCGCGGAAAGGCGGCGACGCGCGCTTCCAGGTCCTGGAGATCCGAGCGGATGGCGCTCACCAACGAATCCGCCTCGGCAGTCCGGCCGGTCGCGAGCCCGAGCATGCGGATCGTTTCCAGCACGTCGCCGATCCCGTCGGGCCGGACCGCGAGGTGCGGGATACCCAGGTCGTCGAGGCGCTGCGGCGTGCGCCGGTCCTGGCTTCCGGCGAAGCGCACGACGAGGTCGGGCTGGAGCGTGACGACGGCCTCGAGGTTGGGCTCGAGTCCGCCCCCGACGGACGGGAGCTCGCTCGCCCACGGCTCGGTGTCGTAGTCCGTCCGCCCGACCAGCCGGTCGCCGGCGCCGAGGGTGCGCAGGGTCAGGGTCGCCGACGGCACCAGTGACAGGATGCGCGCGGCGGGCTCGTCCAGGCGAAGGGTCCGGCCGTTGGCGTCGACGATCTCGACGGCCGCGGCGCCACCGGCTCGCTCGCTCCCGTCGCGGTCGTCGGCCGGCTGGCGGTCGCCGGAGCTACAGGCGACACCGGCCGAGACCAGAAGTAGGAGGGCGTGGCGGAGTCCCATCACGACCCGCGGGATCTGTCGAGGACGCATCAACCGCCCGCCGCTCCCGCGGTATGGGGGCAGGGACTGGTGAAGGACACGGTCCACGCGTCGTCCGAAGCGCGCTCGAGCGCGACCCAGCCGCGCTGGCTTTCACCGAACACCTCGAGGAGGACTTCGTCGGCCCCGTCGCCGTCCCAGTCCAGATGTTGGAAGAGGCGCGGGGCCGCCTTCCCCTCGGACGCGGGCCGGTACCAGACGAAGGTCTCCTGGAAGCCGGTCGCACGCTCTTCGGCCATGAGGAAAAGGGCGTAGGCACCCGCGGCCGGAGCCGAGGTGTCGAGGCCGTCCGCGATGACGAACGATGCGGCGATCGAGGGCTGGCTCGCATCCAGGGGGCGGAACGCCTGGATGTCGCGGCGGGTGCCCAGCATGCCGTCGGCCGGCCACGGCGCTCCGACCCTGGGCACCGCGGCGGCGCTCAGGTTGAGCGAGGCCACGCGCTGGTTGTAGGTATGGTCGAGCGGGGCATATTCCTGGTAGGGTCGGGCATCGGCGACCTCGACGGAGAGCGCGAGGAACCGCTCGGTGTCCGCCGCGGCGGGAAGCAGCTCCGGTTGGGCGGTGAGGACGAGGTCCATTCCGCATGCGTCGGGGTCGGTCGCGGTTGCGGTCGCGGTCGCGGCGCCCACCCGGACACCGGACGCGAAGAGCACCCACTCCGTGCCGACGCGCAGCCGATCGACGGTGGCCCGGTACGCCGCGCTGTCACTGGGGTTCGGCAGCGGCACGAGCTCGTCGTCGAGGAGCATGCCCACGGGTGCGAGGGAAACGGACGAACCCTCGCGGATACCGGCGAGAAGGAGGGGGCCGGTGCGGACCGGCGGCGCCTCGTCGGCCACGTCGGTGCTTTCGGCTTCCCCACCGGCTCCCGCTGGCTGGCTGGGAGACTCGACCGAGACGTCGATCCCCCCCCACGCCACGTTGTCGCAGCCGGTGGCCACGGTTAAGATCACCGCAATCGCTAGTAAATGGCGTAGCATCAGGGCCTTCGGGTCGGTTCGCGCACTTTCCCACCGCCTCGGCGCGGGCTTCGAAAGCTAGCGGTGAGGCACCGACGAGCAAGCACGGAAGGAGCGTAGTGACGATGACGCATGGGACCCGCACGTGAGCGCGGACGATTTTCGACGGGTCATGCGGCGCTTTCCGACCGGTGTGACGGTGGTGGCGGTCGCCGACGCGTCCGGAGATCCCTGGGGGCTGACGGTGAGCTCGTTCACGTCGGTATCCCTGGAGCCGCCATTGGTGCTGGTGTGCATCGACCGTACTTCGGATACGCACGACCGGATCCTGGAGGCACCGGGATTCGGGATCACCGTGCTGTCCGCCGGCCAGTCCGCGATCGCGAGCCGTTTCGCCATGGATCCCGCGGCCGGTCGTTTCGACGACGTCGCGTGGGACCTCGGACCGGCCGGATATCCGGTCATCGGGGGCTCGGCGGCCTGGCTGCAGTGCGATCTCTACGAGGTCCTTCCCGGCGGCGATCACTCCATCATCCTCGGCGAGGTGCGGGCCACGGGTGTCAGTCGCGAGCCGCCCATGGTCTATCACGAAGGGGCTTTCGGCTCCGTGGGTTCGTGACCGGGATGGTCGCAGAGGGGTCCGCGCCGCTCGGCCGCGCCGTCAGGCACCCGTTCGGATGGGTCTCGGCGTTCGCCGTCGGTGTCACGAGTGCGGTGGCGGCGGAGGTCGCGATCGGCATGCTCCTCTACGCCGGCTCGGGCTTCGTCCGGTCGCTGACCATCATCCTGACCGTGGAATCGGCCGCCCTCGCCGCGGGGCTATGGATGCCGTACCCGACGCCCGAGCCCGTGGACGGCCTGCGCCGGCGTTGGCTGTTCGCGATGGTGTCCCTTTTGGTGGCGACCGTGTTCGGCACCGTCTGGACGCTCGTGCCGGGAGTCGGTGGCGGGAGCCTCGGGCAGGGCTTCGGGCTCGCCATGCTCGCGGGGCTACCGCTCTATGCGTGCGGCGCGCTCCTCGGGGGGCTCGCCCACGAAGCGCGCGACGTCGGAGGGGGCCGGTCTCGTGTCGCCGCGCTCGGGGCGGTCGGCGCGGCGGCGGGCTTCGCCCTGACCGGATTCCTGCTCCCTCGTGCTCCGACGCCCTCTTCTCTGCTGGTGGCGTGTCTGGTGATCCTGTCTCTGGGGGGGATGACGTACGGTGCGGCCCGGGTGGCCCGCGGAAGGAAGCGTGTGGTGGCGCAAGGGTGTCTGGGGCCGCCGCCGGTCCGCGTGGAGGAATGGGTACGGCCCGGCGGGGACCGTGCCGAGTGGGTGCTTCTCGAAGGGGACGTCGTTCGGGCCGTGCGTAGCCCGGACGACGCGGATGACGGCGTGCCCTGGGACGTGGATCTCGTCCTCGCATCCGCGCCGCCCGAGCCGGGGCCTTGGCGGGTGTTGCTCGTGGGGGGTGGCGCCTCGACGGCGCCGGAGGCGGCGCTGCGTCGTCATCCGTCGGCCGAGGTGACTGTGCTCGAGCGGGCGCATTGCGTGGTCGAGCTCGGCCGGAGCCATTTCGGGACGAGGGACGGCGAGCGTCTGCGCGTGCTGACGGGGAACCTCGAGGACGGACTTCGGGATCTCGACGGAAGGTTCGACCTGATTGTCGTGGATGGTCGCGCGCTCGACGCCGTCGGCGGGCTGTCGGCCCTGTCGCGTGACGGCCGCCGCTGCCTGACGGACCTGCTCGCGCCCGGCGGTCTGATGGCGTGGGGGCCGAAGGTGGCCCACCATCCCCGGGAGCTCGCAGCGCCCGAGTGGGAAGCCCGCCGGCGTGACCCCACGAATTCGCTCGCCGAGGTCCTGGTGCTTCGGCGCACGGCCGGCGCGTCCACCCCGTCGGCCCCCGTCGATGGAGGTCCGACGATTCCGTGATCGTCGCCCACCTCTCGGACCTGCATCTCGGCTTTCGTGCTTACGGCCGCGTCGAGAGCGACATGGATATCCGCGAGCGGGACGTGTCGGCGGCGTTCGAGCGCGCGGTCGGCGAGTTGGTCCGCCTCGAGCCGCAGGTGGTGGTCGTCGCGGGAGACGTGTTCGACCGGCCCGATCCCCCGGCCGGCGCGGTCGTCGCCCTGGCGAGGGGGCTCGAGCTCCTGCGGGCGTCCCTTCCGGATACGCCGGTCCTCATGGTGGCGGGTCCGAGGGACACACCCCGTCGCTCCGGTGATCCGGGTGCGCTCGCGGTGCTCGACACGTTCTCCAACGTGGAAGCGGCCACGAATCTGACCCGGTCGATCCTCTTCGATCGACTCGATCTGCATGCGTGTCTGGTTCCACATCGTGCTGTCGTCCGACATCCACCCGTCGTGCCCGAGCCTGACCCCAGGCGACGGTGGAACGTGCTCGTGCTGCACGCCCGCGTGACTGCTGGCGGCGCGGAGGAGGGCGTACACGTCGATCCCGGCGAGTGGGACTACGTCGCGCTCGGCGGCGAGCATCGTCGGCGCGCCGTGTCCCCGACGGTCCGCTACGCGGGCTCGATCGAGCGCGTCGCGCTCGACCCGTGGGAGGAGGCCACCGACCAGAAGGGCTTCTTCACGGTGGACCTCGAAAGCGGGCGGGCGACGTTCCATCCGGTGCCGGGCCGACCCGTCGTGGCGCTGGCCCCCATCAAGGTGGGCTCGGGCGATCCGGACCGGGTGCGCCGGCGGGTGCGGGAGGTGACCGACGAAGTGCCCGGCGGCATCGACGGTAAGATCGTGCGGGTCCGCCTCGACGGAGCGGTTCCGGGCGACCTGCTGGCTCTCCAGGGTGACCCGCTCGAGTCGCTCAAGCGCAGGGCGCTCCACTTCGCGGTGGAAGCGGGGCGCGAGCCCAGGGTGCCGGCCGAGGCATGGCGCCCGGTCGAGGCCGCAGAGCGCCTCCGTGAGGCCGTCCGGGTGGAGCTCGACCGAGATGGCGCCGCGTCCGGCGAGGCCCTCGAGCGCCTGGCGGAATGGATGCCCGACCAGGCGGATCCCGACGCATACCCGATCGGACGCGTCGACACGCTCGACGGCGAGGTGGCTGGCTTCGGACGCATCAGCACATCGGTGCCGGAGGGGCTGACCGCGGTGTTCGGAGGAGGCTCGCGGACGCGCCGCGCCGCGGCCGAGTTCCTGCAGCACCGGGTCGACGAGCCTGGTCCTCTCGGACGTCTCTGGCGTGGCAGCGAGGCGGAGACGTTGGACGCAGCGCTCCGGCTGGCGATCGAGGCCGTCGCGACGAGCCGCGGATTGGGCCTCGTGGACGCGGCGCTGACACGGGCGGGGGTCGACCCGGAGGCGAGCCGGGAGCGGCGCGCGCGGGCTGCCGCCGCACAGGAAGGTGCGAATACGGGCGAAGCCAGTGCGGCTGAGACTGGCGCGGACGACGTGGGCGCGGGGTTGCTGACCGACGAGCTGCGGGCCGCCGAGCAGGGGCTGCGTGAGATCCGGGCCGATGCCGCCGAAGTCGACGGGGACCTGGAGGTGGCCACCATGGATTGGTTGCGTGAGCGGCAGGACGCCGAGACCACGCTGCACGCATACCGGGACCGGGCCCGGGAGCTCCGGGCGAGACTCCGCCGGATGGAATCCGCCGGGCCGGAGGCACCCTGTCCGACCTGCGGCCAGGTGCTGGCAAGCCACTACGACGAGGTGCTCGCGGAGCTGAGGGATGAGTGGGAGGCCGTCGTCCAGGACGGAAGCTGGTGGCGGAGCCGATGGAGCCAGCTCGAGCTTAAGCCGGAACATCTGAGGGAGCTGGAGGGTCGCGCGGTTCGCCTGCACGCCGCCATGGAGGCCGGTTCCGAGCGGGTGGAGCTCCTCCGCGGCCGGTTGGCGGAGCGGGATGGGCGCGTGGGGCAGAAGCTCCTCTCCCGCGATCGGCTGGAGGCCCCGGACCGGGCTGTCGTCGACGCGCTGGAGCGGGTCCGGGCCGCCCGGCTGATCCGGGCGCTCGATCTCGTGCTCGACCGCGCGTCGCGCTTCCTCTGCCGCCTCTCGGGCGGGCGGATCCTGGCGGTCACCGAGGGCGGTGGCCGCGCCCGACTCCAGGGAAGTGGTGGGGTGCTCCAGCCGCTCTCGGAGGAAGACCTCGCGGCCGCACGTCTCGCGCTCCGCCTGGCCGCCGCGTCGCTCGCGGCCGGGTCGGGGAGCGTTCTGGCTTCCCTGCCGGTGGAGGAGCCGTTCGACCGACTCGACGAGGAGACACGGATCCGTGCGCTCCTGCTGTTCAAGGCGCTGCTGCGTGAGATTCCCCGGATCGTCCTGGTCACCCGGGGGGCCGCGGTCGACGCACGTCCCGAGTTGTTCGATTACCTGCTCGAGGTCCGTGACGACGGTGCTCCTGGCGGCCCGGTCCTCAAGCCGGTGCCTGCCGGTCCGGGCTGGATCGCGCTCAAGCCGACGGTCTCCGGTCCACGGGCGGCGCCGGGGCGACCCTGACGCAACCTTTCGCGACCCTTTCTCGTCGTATCAAGTTGGAGAGAGGATGCCCGCCTCGTGGCGGGTCAATTTGGGTTCATCAGTCGCAAGTGCTTATGGGTGTGTGGATCTTCGGCCTGACGATGGCCGTGGTGGGAGGGGTCGCGCTGCGCATCGCCTACGTCACCCGGCGTAAGCGGAACGCGGCCGCGTTCCGGCGTGTCGAGGCACCGAACTCGCACTATTCTTCGATCGCCGTGCGGAATCAGGAAGACCGCGAGCGATGGGGCTCGATCGAGCTGGACGAGCTCCATCCGCTCAACCAGGAGGAGGTCGAGCGGCTTCTTCGCCGCATCGACGCGGACGGCGTGCATGCGTTGTCGCCGAAGGACAAGCTCTTCCTGGACAACATGACGCTTCCCCGGATGGGCTGAGACCGGCTCCGCGTCAGCCGGTCACCCCACTCGTTCTTCGTCCACCGCGGCAATCGCCACGACTTCCACGTCCCGCCCCGGGGCGAGGTTGGACACCGGCACGATGGCACGGGTGGGGCGGTGGTCGCCGAGCGCGTCCGCGAACGCCTCGTTCACCGCGGGCCACGAGCCGATGTCGGCCACGTAGATGGTCACCTGGAGGAGGCGCGCGAGGCTCGATCCCGACGCGTCCAGGATCGCCGCGATATTCCGGAAGATGAGGCGCGTCTGCGCCCCGGCGTCTCCGGGATCGGCGTCTGGATCACTCGGGTCGATGGCGAGTTGGCCCGCCACGTACACGATGCCTCCGTGCACGATGGCCTGGCTGTAGTGGCCCTTGGGGCGGGGTGCGTCGGGTGTCGAGATGGTGTGCATGCGCTGTATGGGTGGTGAGGGAGATCAGCTTCCGAGCTCGGCCCACGCCTGGGCACGCTCCTGGTACCGCTCGGCGCGCTCCGTCTGCTCCGCTTGCACGGCGGCCTGGGTCAAGGCGAGGTATCCCCAGGAGTAGTAGTTCGGGATGCCGATGGTGGCCAGGTCGGGCCAGTGGGACCAGTCGTCGGGAATGCCCGACCGATGCATGAAGACGTCGTCGAAGAGCGTGCTCGTCCGGGGCACGTCGACCCAGTCGCCGGTCACCGAGGTGTACGGTGAAGGAGCCATGCGCACGAAGCCCTCGCGCGCCTCGCTCAGCGTGCCGTTGTGCAGCTTGAACGCGAGCCCTTGGCGAACGAGATGATCGCGCATACCCAGCGATATCGCGGCGTTCCCGCTGGAGGCGAAGTAGATGGGCCGCTCGCCGATGGCATCGTTGATGAGGCTCAGCGCGAACTGCTGCCACGGCTCGAGGAACGCACCGGCCTGGAGCGTGGCCGTCACCTCGCCCAGGCGAAGCGTCTGGGTCTCCTCGAGCGGCACATAGGACGCGGCGATCCGCTGGATCTGCTCGTCCGTCAGCGGGATGATCGACCGGGTCGGGGCCCGGACCGGCTCGTCCAGCAGAATGGGGGTGCGTTCCCCGGCCGCCGCCGCGTCGGCGACATACGCCGCGTCCGTGTTCTCGAACGTGTACGGCCGCTGGCACCGGATGACGGTCCAGTCGTCCGACGGGTCCACGCCTTCGGGGCACGGAGCCGTGAGCGACCGGAGTTGGAGCGTGTACCACTGTGTGTTGAGATACGACGTGACGATCACCGTCACGTCCCGGCGGATGCCTTCCGTCTCCTGCAGATACCAGAGGGGAAAGGTGTCGTTGTCGCCGTTGGTGAACAGCACGCCGTAGGGCTCGACGCTCATGAGCAGGTTGTACGCCCAGTCCCGTGCGGAGTAGTCGTAGCCGCGGTCGGCCCAACCCCAGTTCAGGACCAGGGGAAGGAGGGCGAGCCCGAGAATGGGACTCGCTTTCGCGAACGTCGTCTTGAACTCGGTGACCGCCTCGCGCCAGAGCGACACGATGCCCATCCCGGCCCAGAGGCCCCACACCGAGAAGCTGACGATGAAGAAGTAGTCCCGCTCACGAACCTCGTGGAGCGCGCGATCGGGGCGCGGCGCCTCGAGGGAGTATCCGTACTTGAAGTTCAGGTAGTAGACCAGCCCGAACGAGAGCGTCGCGAACAGCGTGGCGATGTAGTAGAAGCTGACCCGGTCGCGGCGGAAGTGCTCGTACGCACCCCACACCCCGAGACCCGTGAAGAGCATGGTGAACGGGATGCGCGCGCGGGCGAACACGGTCTGCGCGCCGTCGAGCGAGCGGGCCCACTGCCAGTCGAAGTACTGCAAGTAGTTGACGAACTGTGACCAGAGGGGTGCCTGGCGAGGCACCAGGGGCGGCTTGTCGTACTGTGAGCGGTTGAGCGCGTCCGCGAGCGCGGCGCAGCCGGCCTGGCCGTAAGTCACGATCGCGCCGATGGCCGAGCCGATGTCCGGGCAGGCCGGAGCTGCCTCGTTGATGAGCGGCTGGAGGGCCGACCGGATCGGCAGGAACAGGTGAATGCTCAGCCCGACGACCGCGGCGGCGAGGCCCCACGGGTAGAGCTTCCAGTTCAGCAGCGCTCTCGGATGGACCACGAGCACGAAGAGCGCGATGGCGGGCGCCGCGAGGAAGGCCATGAGGTGGTTCCCGACGCTCAGCGCCAGGATGAACGCCATCAGGATGAGCAGGTTGTCGTCCTTGCCCTTCCCGAGATTCTCCTGCCACCGGAACGTCAGCCACGTCAGGAGCGCGATGGTCAGGAGCGAGACCGTGTAGACCTTCTCGTTGACGTTCGACTGGCTCCACACCGTGAAGGCCGTGGCGCTCACCAGCACCGCGGCCGCGGCTCCGATGAGCCGGAAGCGGCGGTCGTCGGAGAAGTAGCGGAGCACGTGGTGCACGACCAGGAACCAGAGGCCGTGCGTGGCCGCGCTCATGAACGCGCTGAACAAATTGATGCGGACGGCGACCTCGAGCCCGAGCGGGGCCAGCAGCAGCGACCACGCCTTGGCCAGCACCACGAAGAGCGGGTTTCCCGGAGGGTGCGGGATGCCCATGATGTGTGCGGTGGCGATGTACTCGCTGGTGTCCCAGAACGCGGTGGTCGGCGCCAACGTCAGCGCGTACAGCGCGAACACGGCCGCCGCGACGCCCGCCGCGACCCCGTAGGGCGGCTGAAGGTCGCGCTCGGTCGGAAGTCGAGCTTGGGTCGTGTCTGAAGCGGCCATGCGCGGTCCGTTCGCGGAAGAGTCGCTGCGGTCGTTCACGAAGTCGGAAAAGATAACCCGAGCGGCGCGCTCAGGCGGGGGGCTGTCGGGTCAGGTGGAGGCACCCCCACCGATCGACATCCAGATGCCACCCCGGGGGGACCCACGTCGTGCCGCTGTATTCCTGCACGATGAGGGGACCCTCGAGGCGGTGTCCAGCACGGAGCGTCTCCCGCTGGACGCGTTGCGCCGCGCACGCCCGGCCACCGTGGAAGACTTCGGTCTCGGTGACGGGCGGAGGCCCTTCGGCGCGGGCGAGCTCCGGCACGTCGAGCTCCGGCACCGGAGCCGTGACCACCACCCGTACGGTGACCGCCTCTGCCGGGGTGTCGTCCCTCCGGTATCCGTACCGCTCGTGGTGCGCCACGTGGAAGCTCGTGGCCCAATCGTTCGCGGGAACGGCAAGCTCGAAGCTCTGTCCGTGGTAACGGGCGTCGATCCACCGCTCCGCTTCGAGAGCGCCGTCGGTGAAGCCGTCCGCCGCCATCGCGGCGCGCGCCTCGGCTTCCAGGTCGGTGAGCGCGGAGGCGATGCGTGCATCCGCGTCGGGAGCGTCGGCCCGGATCAGGACGGTGCGAGAAGCTTCGTGGGTGAGGGGCGCCACGAGCATGCCGTACGCCGAGAGCAAGCCGGGATCGGGCGGCACCATGGCCCGAGACGCTCCGATTCGCGCGGTGAGCTCCGCGACGTGGAGCCCGCCCGCTCCGCCGAACGCGACCACCGCGAAATCGATGGGGTCGTAGCCGCGCTCGACCGAGATCACGCGGAGCGCGCGCTCCATGGCGGCATCGGCCACCGTCAGGACGCCTTCGGCCGCGTCCTCCAGCGAGGTGCCCAGCGCTTCGGCCAACTCGGTGAGAGGCGCTCGCACCGCCTCGCGGTCGAGCGTCCGGGTGCCCCCGAGAAAACCGTCGGCGGGAAGCGTGCCGAGCCAGACGTGCGCGTCCGTCACCGTCACGCGGGTGCCGCCCTTGCCGTAGCAGATCGGACCGGGGTCGGCGCCCGCGCTCTCGGGGCCGACCCGCAACGCCCCGCCCGCGTCGACCCGGGCGAGCGACCCGCCGCCCGCGCCCACCGTGTGGATGTCGATGACCGGCACGGCCACCGGCTGGCCCGCGATCTCGAACTCCCGCGTACGGAGCGGGCGTCCCGGGCAGAGCGACACATCGGTGGAGGTCCCGCCCATGTCGAACGTGACGATGTGCTCCTGGCCGGACCTGCGTCCCCACGCCAGCGCGCCCATGACGCCCCCGGCCGGTCCGGACAGGACGGTGTGCACGGGCTCCCGCCTCGCCCGGGCGATCGGAAGCGCCCCGCCGTTCGAGCCCATGATGGTGGTGCGCACCGCGCCGGCCTCGGCTTCGAGCCGTCCGAGGTAGCGGTCCATGATCGGCGCGACGTAGGCGTTCACGACCGTGGTCGACGTGCGCTCGTACTCCCGAAACTCGGGGAGGACGACGCTCGAGAGCGATACGGGCACCCCCACGTCCGAGAGCGCGTCCGCGACGGCGTGCTCGTGGTCCGCCCTCGCATACGCGTGCAGGAGGCAGACCGCCACCGCTTCCGCACCGCGGGCGCGCACGGCGTCCGCCAGCCCGGCCAGCTCTCCGGGGTCGAGCGCCGTCAGCTCCTCACCGTCGGGGCCGATGCGCCCGGTGATCCCGAGCCGGTCCTCGCGCGCCACGGGCGCCGGTGGACGGTGGCCGACCAGCGCGTAAAGCTGCGGACGGTTCTGCCGACCGATCTCGATAACGTCTTCGAAGCCCTCGTTGGTCACCAGCACGACGCGCGCCCCGCGCCGTTCGAGGAGCGCGTTGGTCGCGACCGTCGATCCGTGGAGGAGCGCGAAATCGTCATCCCCGGAAAGAAGCGTACGGATGCCCTCGAGCACGGCTTCCGCGGGGTCGTCCGGGGTCGAAGGAATCTTCAGCGTGCGCAGCCCCCGTGCGGAGCGCAGGACGAGATCGGTGAACGTCCCTCCGGTGTCGACGGCCAGGAGCGGCGTTGACGGGCCCACGCCCACCTGGGACATTGGGGCGCTCACGACTCCGTGCCCCCGGGCTCCGTCTCCACGGCAGGCCGCATGCAGCTCTTTCCTTCGTTCGATCGATTCAAGTTGCTCTCCGAGCGTTCGGGTCTCGTGCCGGTCTGGCGCGAGTTCCTGTTCGATGTCGATACGGCCGTCACCGCGTACGCGAAGCTCGCGGAGCCGCCTTTCGGCTTTCTGCTGGAGTCCGTCGTCGGGGGTGAGCAGTGGGCCCGGTACACCTTTCTCGGCACCCGACCGCACAGCGCCTGGAAGCTCCACCGCGGCCAGGTCAGCCTCTGGACACCCGACGCGGGTTGGTCCGACATCGAGACCGACGACCCGTTGTCGGACCTCGACAGCCGCCTGAAAGCCCGCGTCCCCGCCGAGGTTCCCGGCTTGCCGCGCTTCTGGGGCGGGGCCGTAGGGTACTTCGGATACGACGTCGTACGCCAGATCGAGCGGTTACCGGATCCTCCCGAAGACGATCTCGGGCTACCCGACGGAGTGTTCATCTTCACCGATGTCGTGCTCGCGATCGACAACCTGAAGGGCCGGGCCATGGCGATCGCGGCCGTGCCGGTCGAGCCGGAATGGGGCGAGGACGAGCTTCGAGCTGCCTACGACCAAGCCGCCGTTCGCACCCAGGAGCTCGTCGACCGGCTCGCGGAGCGTGACGCGCCCCCACCGCTCGAGTTGGCCGCCGAGCCCGACGAGGACCCACCCTTCACGAGCGCGTCCACGCGGGAGGAATACAAGGCCGGCGTCGAGAGGATCCGTGCGTACATCGCGGCGGGCGACGCGTTCCAGGTCGTGCTGAGCCAGCGGCTCGGCTTCGAGCTCGAGGCGACGCCGTTCGAGGTGTACCGTGGCCTGAGGAGCCTCAACCCATCGCCGTACCTGTACTTCCTGGAGCTCGAAGACCTGTCCCTGGTCGGGAGCTCGCCCGAGGTGCTCGTTCGGGTGGAGGACGGGCGGGTCATCGTGCGCCCGATCGCGGGCACGCGGCCGCGCGGCGCCACGCCGGACGAGGAGACGGCACTCGCCGAGGACCTGCTGTCCGACGAGAAGGAGCTCGCAGAGCACCGCATGTTGGTCGACCTCGGCCGCAACGACGTCGGTCGTGTGGCGGAGTACGGTTCGGTCACCGTCCCCGACCTGTTCGTCGTCGAGCGGTACTCGCACGTCATGCACATGGTCAGCCAGGTCGAGGGCCGGCTGAAGGCCGGACTCGGCGCACTCGACGTGCTCCGCGCGTCGTTTCCGGCCGGTACGGTCTCGGGCGCGCCCAAGGTGCGGGCGATGGAGATCATCGACGAGCTCGAGCCGGTCCGCAGGGGGCCCTACGCGGGGGCGGTCGGATACCTGAATTACGGCGGCACGAGCATGGACACCGCGATCACCATCCGCACGCTCGTAGCGTGGCGGGGACGGGGGTATGTGCAGGCGGGCGCCGGCATCGTCATGGACTCCGATCCCGATCGCGAGTACGAAGAGACGCTGAACAAGGCCCGCGCGCTCCTGCGGGCGGCCGCCATGGTCGGTCCGGCCCGTCCTCAGCCGAGCCGTTCCAGCTTCTCGTAGAGCGCCACCAGCGCGCCGATCCCCTTTTCGTAGCATTCGACCGATAGCCACTCGTCCGGCGCGTGCATGTTGCAGCCGGGCAGCGAGAAGCCGACCAGCAACGCGGGTGCGTCGAGACGCTCCTCGAACTCGACGACGATCGGGATCGATCCGCCGCCGCCCATGGCGACCGGCTTCGTTCCGAACGCCTCCTCCAGGGCTTCCGCCGCCGCCTCGAACGCCGGGCCGTCGATGTTCGCCCGCCATGGGCGTCCACCGTGCAGCGCCCGCACCGAGACCTCGACCCCCGCGGGCGCGACCTTGCTGAGGTGGGCCTCGAGCTGCTCCTGCACGCGTTGGTCGGACTGCTCCGGGACCAGACGGAAGCTGACCTTTGCCATGGCCTTGCCCGGAAGGACCGTCTTCGCGCCCGGGCCGGTATAGCCGCACAGCAGGCCGTTCACGTCGCAGGTGGGCCGGATCCAGAGACGCTCCAGCGTGCTGTATCCCCGCTCGCCGGCCAGCTCCGGGACACCGAGCTCCCGCCGGAAGGCATCGTCGTCGTGTGGCAGATCGGCGATGCCGGTCCGGGTCTCCTCGTCCCAGTCGAGCACGTCGTCGTAGAAGCCCTCGATCGCGACCTTGCCGTCGGCGTCGTGGAGCGAGGCGACGATCCTCGCGAGCGCGTTTCCAGGGTTCGCCACCGCTCCGCCGTACTCTCCGGAGTGGAGATCGCTCCTGGCCCCACGCACGTGGATCTCGAAGTACGCCAGGCCCCGCAGCGAGAAGAGCAGGGACGGGAGTCCCTCGGCGAACATGCCGGTGTCGGAGATGAGCACCAGGTCGCACGCGAGCCGGTCGAGGTGCCGCTCCACGAACGGGACCAGGTTCGGCGATCCGACCTCTTCCTCACCCTCGGCGAGCACGACCACGTTGACGGGGAGGCTTCCATGGGTGGCCAGAAGCGTCTCCAGCGCCTTCACGTGCATGTAGAGCTGGCCCTTGTCGTCGGCCGAGCCCCGCGCGTAGATGCGTCCGTCCCGTTCAGTCGGCTCGAATGGAGGAGACGTCCACTCCTCGAGTGGCTCGGATGGCTGCACGTCGTAGTGGCCATAGACGAGCACCGTGGGCGCTTCGGAGCCCGCTCCCCGCCACTCCCCGAGCACGACCGGGTGGCCCTCCGTATCGAGCACGGCGGATTCGAGCCCCGCATCCGAGAGCCGCTCCGAGAACCAGAGGGCCGCGGCCCGCGTGTCGGCGTCGTGCTCGGCCTTCGCGCTGACGGAGGGGATGCGCAGGAAGTCGTAGAGCTCCGCGCGGAACCGGGGGAGGTGCTGTTCGAGGAAGCGCGCGGGTTCGGAGGTCATCGACTCAGATGAGGGTACGCAGACCCCAGCGGTAGACGAACGTCATCATGATCGAGAAGATCGCCGCGCCCGCCATGCCGCCCGGGCTGATAGCGAGGGGCTCGTAGAGGTGCACGATCCCCACGCCGAGCATTCCCCCGATGACGGCGGCGAAGGCGCCGAGCGCGATGAGGACGCGCGTGTGACCGGGCGTCTCTTCGGGGCGCTGGATGAGGGCTTTCATGACCAGTCCGACGACCGAGCCCATGACGATCCAGATCGCGATGCCGATCCAATTCTGCATTTCGGTTACCGAACCTCTTCCCGGTGGCCTGATACGGAGCTGTCCAACGCAGGGGAATGTATTTGAACCCTTGGCCGAGAGCCAGACGGACCGGCGACGCGGGCCCCGTTTGACGAATGCCCTACCGGGCTGTTGATTCGGGTCATGGCCGACGGCATCATCGACATTCGCCAGTACCTCGACGGCGACCGTGACGACGAGGGGCGCAGCGCGTTCTCTCTGTGGGGCGGCGAGGGCGAGCGTTCCCGCTTCGCACTCCCCCTCTGGAGGGTCATCTACCTGGCGGGCGGCGACCGCGGGGCGATCGCCAGCGCTCCCGTCGGGACGCGCGCGGTTCCGGCTCCGCTCATCGTGTTGGACCTCCTTTCCGACCCGGCGAGGCTCGAGCTGTCGTCCTTTCTGGTCTCGGGCGACCCCGAGGAGCACAGCCCGATGCTCAGCGACCTGGGTGAAGCCGGGTTGGTCGTGCTCCTCGGTGAGAGCGTGGGGCGGAGGTGGTACCTCCTGGTGGACGGTCGCGACGGGACCGCGGGGCCCCTGGAGATCCGCACCAAGGAGGACATCCTCTTCCTGGCCGGAGAATGTGCGGGCCTCTTGTTCTTCCGGGATCTGGCGGGCATCGACGACGAGGAGTGACGGCGGCGCGGGTCCGGCCGGTCAGGACTCTTTGCCCATGCGCCGCTTGAGCTCCGCGAGCGCGGCGTCGACGTCGCGCGGCTCGGGCGCGGAGGTCTCGATCTCGACGTGGAAGTCGGACGCGCGGTCGAGGTCGAGGTCGTCCATCTCTTCCGCGGCGTCAGCCGCGTGCCCCTCCCCTTCGATCTTCTCGGCCATCCGGTCGAGCTCCGAGAAGAGGTCTCCGGCCTCCGTCAGCGTGTCGCGGGCCCGGGAGCGACCGGTGGACGCCGTCAGGCCTTCCCGCTCGGTCCTGGCTTCCTTGATGCGCTCGAGCATCTCTTCGGCATCCTTGCGGCGGAAGGCCAACTCTTCCTCGAGAGCGGTGAACTTCTGCTCGAGCAGGGCGTGTCGCTTGGTGTGGCGCTCCGCGTACGCGGCCGCCAGGTCCGCGGTCTCGGTGTCGTCGATGCGGCGCGCCATCTCTTCCCGCCGCCTGCAGACTTCGGCCTGCTCCGCCTCGCCCTTCGCTTCCCGCTCGGCGCGCTCCACCTGCGCTTCGAGCTCGGAGATCAACGTCCGGGCGTCCACGAGCTCCCGTTGCATCCCCTTCAGCAGCCGGTCCATCGTCTCGGGTGCCTGGTCCCGGTGGAGCTCCCGATTGAAGTTCTCGATGGCCTGACGGAACGCGGCCCGGAGGTCCTCGAACATGGTTTCGTCCCCCGGGGGTCCGGGTCAGTTCAGGAACGGCTCGATACGCTGGGCGAACGAATTCCGCGCACGGTGGAGCCGGCTCTTCACGGTTCCGAGGTTGACCCCGGTGATCTCGGCGATCTCCTCGTAGCTCTTTCCCTCCAGCTCGCGGAGGCGGAACACGAGGCGGTGGTGCTCTGGGAGCTCCTTCACCATCTCCTCGACGAGGCTCCGGAGGTAGCGCTTCCGGTAGAGATCGTCCGGACGCATCGAGAAATCCTCGAACTGGAGCGGACGGTGGTCGTCGTCCCAATTGCTCGTCAGACGCTGGAAGAGGACGAGCGGACTGCGCGACCGGTTGCGCAACTCGTTCTTCGAGAGGTTGCTCGCGATGGTGTAGACCCAGGTCGAAAATTTCTTCGACGTGTCGAACCGGTGCAGGTGGCGCGTCACCCGGATGAACGCTTCCTGGACAAGGTCTTGAGCCCGGTCGGAGTCACCGGTCTTACGCGTGACGAAGTGGATCAGCCGGTCTCGGTACCGGTCGTAGAGCTCCTGGAACGCTCCGGCGCGCCCTTGCAGATGCGCGCTTACGAGCTGTTCGTCGCTCAGCTCCTGGAGGGGCGCTTCCCCGAGGAATCGCTTCAGCTCGTCCGGATTGGCGTTGACCATGAGAATCGCCGTGAAACAGGCCGTTTCACGCGTTGCGAGGCACTTCGACGGCGTGCCGGTAAAATGCCCGAAAACAGCCTGCGATTCAAGCCTGAAGCGCGTGGGTCAGGCTGGCCCGGTCAACCGGTGCCTCAGTCCGACCAGGACGTCGCCCTCGGAGAATCCCTCGTAAAGGGCCTGCTCCGGGGGCGGAATGCGGTCTCGGGACTCCAGCGCCTCGTCCGCCGCGCGGTCCATCTCCTCCGTGACCTCCGCCTCGATCTCGCCCATGGCCTCCAGCGACACACCGCGGCTCTCGAGATACGTTTCGAACAGCCCGACCGGATCCCGACGCCCCCAGTGCTCGAAGAGCTCCGCGGGAAACGTCTCGCGCGCCTCACGCTCGTCGTGCGTCGCGTGACCGCCCATGCGGAAGGTATCGACCACGATCGCGGCGGGTCCCCGCCCCACGCGACAGCGGGCCACCGCGAGGCGGGTCGCGGCGTACACGTCGAGGACGTTGTTGCCGTCGCACGACCACGATTCGATGCCGTACATGGCCGGCCACGCGTGCAGGTCCCCGGGGTTGTGCTCCTCGAGCTTCGTGCCGAGCGCGACCTGGTTGTTCTGGATGACGAACACCGCGGGCGCGTCGAGCACCGCAGCCAGATTCATGCCTTCGTGGCAGGCCGCCGTTTTCGTGGCTCCGTCGCCCACCCAGGTCATGGCCACGCGCGGCTCGCCGCGGCCGCGGAACGCGAGGGCCACGCCGGCCACGACCGTGACGCTCGTGCCCATGTGGCTGATCGGCTGGATGACGCCCTTGCTCAGGTCGCCAATGTGGAGGTCCCGTCCCTGGCTCGGTGAGTCGGATGTCGCGAGGTATCCCCGAAACATGTCGGCGAGCGACATGCCCATCATGTGGAGAGCTCCCGCGTTGCGGATCATCGGGCTCACGATGTCGCGCTCCGGGTCCAGCGCCCGAACGGTACCGACCGTGACGGCCTCTTCTCCGGTCCCGAGCCAGGCCTTCGAGATGACACCCGTGCGTACCCATCGCTTCAGGCCGATGTCGTGCAGGCGCGTCCTGAGGAGGTCCCGGTAGAGCGAGAGCAGGTCGACTTCCGTGAGGTTCCGCACGATCTCGGCGCGGTCGGCGTCCCGAGCCACCGTCTCGACGTATTCCCGAAGGAGTTCCGGGTCCGGAGCCCACTCGAGATACTCCGGAGGATCGAAAGCAGGATATCGTTTCATGGAGCCAAAATAGGCGAACCGGATGCGCCGGGGTACCGCGAGCGACGTGCTCCGTGCGGCCTATCCCACGAAAAAAGGTGGGGGATCCGAGTCAGCCAAGGCATTGACACCCACCCCCCCAAGGGCGGTCGCCCGACACGTTCTCGTCTCTCCCCACCTCGACACTCCATACCAGCGGAGTGCTCGAACCCACACCAGGTATATACGGTCCGAGTCGAGTCCCGTCACGCTCAAATCGGTACGTTTCCGGAATTCGTCCGGCCGTCGCGTTGCCCCCGCACGGGCGTGGGCCGACATTGATGAGTCGAATCTCACGCCACGACTGTGGCTCGTATCCGGATGTCGTTCCCATTGTCCGATCCCACCACCAGTACCGAGCCCGCTTCCGGGATCCGCCGCATTCATGCGGTGGTGGCGCTGCGTCTTCTCGAGGCGCTTCGCGACCAGGATCTTCCGATCGAGCTCATGGAGGACGAGAACCCCAGTCGGACGATGCCGCGACGCTTTGGGTTGAGCGACGTCGTCGAGCGCCAGATCCGCACGTACAAGGCCGATGCCCGCAAGGGCGCCCGCCTGACCGACGAACAGGTTGGGGACCTCTTCCGATTCGTCATTCGGCGACCGGACGGACGCGAGGTCTTCCAGAACGTGGGAAGGTCCCTCGCGGAGTTCGGCCGCTCGTCGCGCTGGACGCGGTGGCTGCCGGCCATCGTCCGCTACGGCGTGGCGAGGACCCGGGTACGAAAGGGGCTCCGGCGGTTGTTCGGTCGGACCATGGGTGGCTTCGCCAGGGGACCGTTCATCATCGAAGGCCGCTCTCTGTTCTTCGTGGAGAGCGACCCCGGCGGGGATGCATGTCATCTGCTCTGCGGCTTTTCCGAGGCCGTGCTCGAAGAGGTGTGCGGCGCACGGGTGCCCGTGGACCACACGCTGTGCCAGGCCCGCGGGGACACGGTCTGCCGCTGGGAGGCGCGCCCCACTTCTTCAACAGCCTCGTAGTGTAGTCCGGTCGCGACGAAACCCGTACCTGTCCTCGGTGTAGCCCTTCCGCGTTCCCGAACTCCGACCGACCCGTCGCCTGAAGAGCCATACGCCATGATCGAGAAGGGATCTCCCGCCCCCGACTTCACCCTGCCCAACGACCAGGGTGGTGAAGTCGGCCTGTCGGAGCTGCGTGGCCGAAAGGTGTTGCTCTATTTCTATCCGAAGGACGATACACCAGGGTGTACGGTTCAGGCTTGCGACTTTCGTGACGCCCTCCCGGATTTCGAGGGGCTCGATGCGGTCGTGCTCGGCGTCTCAGCCGACTCGATCGAGTCGCATCGCGCGTTCCGCGAGAAGCACGACCTCAACTTTCCGCTCCTGTCGGACGAGAGCCACGAGATGCTCGAGTCCTACGGGGTCTGGAAGCCCCATCCCGTCTACGGAATGACGATCGAGCGCAGCACGTTCCTGCTCGACGAGCGTGGAGTCGTCGAGGAGCTTTGGCGGGGCGTAGACCCCAAGGGGCACACCGAGATGCTCAAGGATCGCCTCGGCGATTCGAACTCTTCATCTTGAGGGACGAAGCTTCATGGAGATCGTGATTGCGTTGGTCGTTGGCGCGGCTTTGGGATTCGGCGCCGCGGCGCTCGGAAGGAACTCGCTTCGTTCGAAGGAACGACTCGCCGCGCGTGCGGAGCTCGATGGAGGGCTCGAGCGGGTCGTAGAGGCGGTGGCGGCGGGTCGCATACCGGACGACGTCCCTTCGGATAGTTCGGCTGCCCGGCTCGTGCACGCCATCGAGCGCGGATGGGCTCCCCGGGACGTCGAGCGTCGGGCGGTCCTCGTCGAAGCGGTCAGCAGGGTCAGCCTGTTCCTGGACCGGCAGGTTCGGACACCGCTGGCGGGTGCCTCTCCCCAAGCGGATGCGCGTGAGCTGCGCGAGCGGATCGACCGGGCGCTCGGTGCCCTGGAAGACGTCGACTTCTTCCTGACCGAGCCTGACGGAGAGACCCGCGGTACGGACCTGGTGGGTCTCGTGCAGCAGGTCTCGCGCGAGTTCGCGGCCGACCACGACGCGACCGTCCGGCTGCAGCTCGGGGCGTCGTCCATTCGGGCGACCGTGGGACCTGAGCCGCTGATGGACGCGCTCTATCTGGTCCTGCACAACGCCGCTCGGTTCGGCGGTGCCGCGACCATCGACCTGACCGTGGTCCAGGACGGCGGGAAGCCTCAGATCCGGGTCCGTGACCGTGGCAAGGGCTTCTCGGAAGAAGCGTTCAAGAAGGCTTTCGATCCGTTCTACTCGGAGACCGAGGACGGGATGGGGCTTGGGCTTCCCCATGCCCGCAAGTCCATCGAAGCGATCGGCGGGAGCATCACGCTCCGTAATGTGCCCGACGGCGGTGCCGAGGTCGAGATCACGCTTCCGGCTTAACTCGGGCCGGCGGGCGGCGTGGTACTGCGGTCGGCGCCGACGCCGACGACACCGATGACCACCAGGCCGACACCTGCCCAACCCAGAGGTGCCAGGCCCTGCGATAGTAGAATCGTGGCCAGCATGGCAGCCACGACCGGCTCGGCCGCGGAAGTGATCGACGCCCGGCTCGCCTCGATGCGTCCGAGTGCGTCGAAGAAGAGGAACTGGGCAGCGGCCAGGGTCACGAGCGCGAATATCGCGAGGAGCCCCCACGCCCGCCAGGACGAGGGAAACACGAACTCGTCCACGAGGAACATCATGGACGCCGCGAGCCAGGCGCAGGCGCCGATCGTGCTGTACAGGACGGTCGCGCCGGAGCCGAATCTGGGTGTGGCGTACCGTCCGAAGAGCGTGTATCCCGCGTAGCTCATGCCCGCGAGCACGCCCCAGATCACGCCCGTGCCCCCGAACGTGGGTGCGACCAGGTCTGCGCCGAGCACGGTCATCCACACGCCCAGCAAGGTCACGACCGCGAGCACGATCCTTCGAGGCGTGGGCCACTCCCCGAGCAGTGGACCGGACGCCGCCACCACGAGGGGTGGTGCCAGATAGACGAGCGCGACCGTCGAAGGGACGCCCACGGCGTCCGTCGACATCTGGTACGCCAGCTGGAAGAGACCGACGACGCTACCGCCTCCGAGGAGCAGAATGACCGCGTGGTGCCCAGAGACGCGCAGTCCGCGGGTTCCATGCACCGCTGTGACGGCGAGCGCGAGCAGGCCGACTCCGAGCGCGGGCCGCAAGAGCGCCAGGCTCTCCGGCGGCACGCCGAGCGCGAAGAGGCGCACGCTGAAGATTCCCGATGAGGCCCAGAGGACTGCCGCGAGGAGCGCCTCCGCGTACCCGAGGGACCGCTGTTGAAGCCGTGCCGTCATACGTAGCCGTAGACCTGGTACAGAAGCAGGTACACCACGAGACCGGTAACCGACACGTACGCCCAGACCGGGAACGTCCAGCGCGCCAGGCGGGCGTGTTCGGTGAAGCGCTCGTGACTCGCCAGGAACAGGAGCCGCAGCACCAAGGGGACGACGATCACGGCCAGCACCATGTGTGAGAACAGGATGGCGAGGTAGACGATCTTCGCGGTTCCCGTTCCTGCGAACTCGTGCGTGCCGGTGAGGATGAAGCGGGTTACGTAGAAAACGAGGAAGAGCGCCGACGCACCCACCGCGGTCAGCATGGCGGCCCGGTGGCGTTGCTGGTCGTTCCGGCGAATGAAGTAGAGGCCCACGAAGAGGGCGACCGCGCTGGTCGCGTTCAGCCCGGCGTTGAAGGCGGCGAGGAGGTCGCCGATTCGGCTCACATCCATCGAGAAGTCTTCAGGGGGCCGAGGCGTCGGCGGAAGCGACGTGCGTCGGACGGGTCGCTTCGGGACGCTCCCGCATGTGGCGAGCGGTCGTGGCCACATGCACCAGCACGACCAGTAACGAGACCGCGAGCAGCGTGTGCAGCGAGACCGGGGCGACCGCGAGGACCGTGAGCACCGAGGCGAAGCCGAGCGCGACCTGAGCGACCGCGAGCCAAGCGGCGATGGCCGTCCAGCGACGCACGGAGCGTGGGATGTCCGCACGTGAGGCCCAGACGGCCAGGCCGACGATGGCGCCCAACACCACGAGGCCGAGGACCCGGTGCGTGAAGTGCACCGTGATGAGCGGGTTGATGAGCGGCGGGATCACCTGGCCCAGACACAGGGGGGCGTCCGGGCACGACATGCCTGCGTCCAGGTGACGGACCAGGCCTCCGACGATGGATTGGGCGAAGACCAGGCCGACCGCGACCGTGGCGAAGCGCTCGAGCCTACGCGCGCGCGATGCATCGATGCGCACGCTCGGTCGCCAGGCGCTCGACGACGCCAGTACCGTCGCGAGCGACGCGAACACGAACGCCAACGTCAGGTGCGACGTCGACACGAGGCTCGGCAGCTCGTAGATGACGGTGATGCCGCCGAAGATCGACTGGACGACGAGCAGCCCGATGCCCGCGAGCGCCGCTCGGAACATCCATGGTCTGTCGGTGGCCTCTTTTCGTACGAGCCAGGTGGCGAGCGCGAACATGAGGACGAGCCCGCCAGCAACGAGCCGGTGGAGGTGCTCCCAGAACACGCCCCCCGTCATCTCCGGCACCATCGATCCGAAGCATGTGGGCCAGTCGGGGCACGCGAGGCTCGACTCCGTGGCGTGTACGATGCTTCCGAGAAAGAGCAGTCCCAAGGTCCAGAAGACCGTGACCACGAATGCCCGCGGATGCAGGTCCTTCTCCGAGACGATCAGGGCTTCACCCGGCGGCGACGGGTGTGCCGTCGTGCGGGGCCGGATCCGGCACGTCCACGGGCCCGTTCTGCACCTTCTCCCGGTACGTCGACATCGGGACGACGCCTCGCTCGAGCCATTCGAACTCGCCCTCGAGGAAGCGGCGTGCGATTCCGTACGCGCGGGTGTCGTCGTTGTCGAACAGGTTGCGGAACCGGTCCTTGATGCGGCGGCGCGCGCCTCGGCAGTAGAGGTCGGCCAGCGCGTTCGCTCCCGACGCATCGTCCCCGCGCTCCACCAACATCCTCGCGCGCACGACCACCGAGCTCATGACCAGCAGCTCCGCGCCGATGTCCACGATACGTCCCAGGACCGCCTGGCGTTTCTCGAGGCCGGGACCGAAGCGCACCATCGCATGGAAGGTCGAGCGCGCGAGCTTCCTCGATGTGCGCTCCACGAAACGAAGATGCGTGCCCAGCGGCCCGAACTGGCCGAAGCGGGGCCAGACGCTCCATCCGAAGAAGCGTGAGGGATACCACCACGCGTAGTGGAATCCCGCACGTGCCGCCGCCTTGATCTTCGCTCCCAGCGGCGCTCTCGGATCGACCAGGTCACCGGCGATGCTGAGGTGCATGTCGACCGCTTCACGCGCGATGAACAGGCGCATGATCTCCGACGAACCCTCGAAGATCGTGTTGATGCGCATGTCGCGGAGATTCCGCTCGATGGGATACGGGACCTCTCCCCTGGCGGCGAGCGAATCATGGGTCTCGTACCCACGCCCACCCCGCACCTGAAGCGCATCGTTGACCAGGTCCCAACCGAGTTCCGTACCCCACAGCTTCGCGATCGCGGCTTCGAGCCGGATGTCGTACCGGTCGGAGTCCGCCATCAGCGCAGTGAGCTCGACGACCGCCTCCAGCGCGAAGGTGTCGGCGGCCATCTTGCCGAGCATCTGGGCGACCGCGTCGTGGTGTCCGACCGGGCGTCCCCACTGGACCCGTGAAGCCGCCCAGTCCCGGCACATCTCGAGGCTTCCCTTGCCGGCGGCCGCACAGAAGGCGGGGAGAGCCAACCTCCCGACGTTCAGCGTGATCAGCGCCAGCTTGAGTCCCTTCCCCTCGCCCCAGACCAGGTTCTCCCGCGGAACCTTCACGTTCGTGAAGCGCAGGATGCCGTTCGAGAGGCCGCGGAGACCCATGAAGTGGCACTCCTGGACCGTCTCGACGCCTTCCCATTCGGTTTCGACCACGAATGCGGTGATCGGCTTTCTCTTGGAATTCTCGGGCGCCGGGGTCCGTGCCATCACGATGATGATCTCGGCCCGGGGTCCGTTGGTCGTCCAGAGCTTCTCGCCGTTCAGGATCCAGTGGCTCCCGTCCTCGGAGAGCTCCGCCGTGGTCGACATGTTGGCCGGATCCGATCCGACGTCGGGCTCGGTCAGGGCGAACGCCGACAGCGCACCCTTGGCGAGCCTCGGCAGATAGCGTTGCTTCTGCTCGTCGGTACCGAACTTCTGGAGGGGACCGGGCACGCCGATGCTCTGGTGCGCCGACAGGAAGGCGCCGGTCGCGCCACAACGGGAAGCCACGATCTCGAGCGCCCGGTTGTACGTGACCTGCGAGAGACCGAGGCCACCGTACTCCCGCGAGATCTTGATGCCGAAAGCACCGATCTCCGCGAGCCCGTCGAGCACGTGCTGCGGGACCCATCCATCCCGATCGATGGTGTCTCCGTCGATCTGGTCCCGGGCGAACGTCTGAAGGCGGTCCAGAAACTCTGCTGCACGGGCCTGCTCGTCAGGGTCGGGCTCCGGGTGCGGGTACACCAGGTCGAGATCGAAGCGACCTTCGAAGATCGCTCTGGCGAAGCTCTTCTTTTCCCAGTCCTGCTCCCGGGCGCTTTCCGCTACTTCCCGGGACTCGAGCTCCGATGCCAGCTTGTTCTTTTCAGACATACCCACTCCTTCTTTCAGAAGGGCTCACCCCGCTTCGACGAGCCACCGAAAAATCTAACAAGTCGGGGCGAAAGGGGAGGGTTCGACGACACTGGAGCTCACACGTCGGCGACGCTACGCACGCTGGTCGCGTCCGCGCACAGAAAGGCCTCGATCTCATCCGCCCGCGCCTCGGCGTCTTCCTCGCCGATGTCCATCAGGGCGCGAAGGTAGTCGGGCTGGAAGAGGATCAGGCTCAGGAAGTCCGGGCTGCGGGTCTGCTTGGTTCCGAGACCGCGCGTGAGGAACCGGAAGGCCCGCGGAAGTCGAGCCTCGTACTCCCCGGCCAGGCGGCCCAGATCGCGCGACGGGCGGATGGTGAAGAGACGGACCGGAGCCAGCCCCTCCCTGTCTTCCTTGGGCACGTACTCGAGAAGGCGGTTGAGCCGTTCGAGCCGCATCGCATCGTTGTCCAACAGGTCCAGAAAGATCGCGTTCGTGAGCGCGCCCACGACCTGCGCGGGCGGCGGATAACCATGCACCGTCGCCGGAATGTCCTTTCGGTCCGGGCGCTCGTAACGGGTCGAGATCGCGAGAATCCTCCTCGCTCCGAGGTGGAGCACAGGCGAGAGGGGAGCCGTCAGCCGCACACCGCCGTCGCCGTACCACTCGTTCCCGATGCGGACCGCTGGAAAGAAGAGCGGCAACGCGGCCGAGGCCATGATGTGCTCGACCCCGATCGTGGTCTTGCGCGCGGTCCTTTGCGGTCGCTCCCATTCCCTGATCTCCGATCCCTGCACCCAGGTCACCGACTGGCCCGACGAGTAGCTCGATGTGCTCAGGGCCACCGCCCGCAGGCACCCGTGTCGCAGGTTGTAGTGGATGCCGGTCAGCTCTCCGTCGACGGCATGGAGGACCTCGCTCAGGTACCGGCGCAAGGGTTCGGTATCGACCAGGCTCTTGACCGGATCGGCGGTGCCGATTCCGCCCGACACCAACTGTCGGATCCAACGGAAGCCGTTCTTGAGGAGCGTCCGGCTGTCCACGCGGAATACGTCCTCGATGGTCAGGTGTCCCCACAGGTGGTTGAGCTCGTCCACGGCCTGGAGAAAGGTCCCATGGTGGGACGCGAGCAGCGCGGCGTTGATCGCTCCGGCCGACACGCCGGTGACGTAGGGCACGCAGAGCTCCGGAAAGCGACGTGCCATGAAGCGGAGGACCCCCACCTGGTAGGCGGCCCGGGCGCCCCCGCCGCCCATGACCATGCCCAGATCGGGCGGCCGGGGACACGGTGGGCGCTCCTCTTCGGGGACGAGCGGCTGGAGCGGTGGAAGGTCGGCGGTCATGGAGGCGACGTCAGCCGACAATCGGTCTCCCGATCGCCGTGATGCCGGTGACGATCAGGCCCAGGACGATCACCGTCCCCAGGAGATGGGGCATGTAGGTTCGCTCCTCCAACGGCCGACGCTTCATGACCGCGGTGACGACGTGGGCGACGACCACCGCGAGGATCATGGTCACGATGTGCCCGCCCAGCTGCGGGTAGAACGTCCCGACGAACAGGTACGAGAAGCCCAGGAGCGCCGTCAGATCGACGGCCCCGGTGAACGAGGCGGAGAGGATCCGCATCGTCTTGTCGTACGGACGTTTGGTGGCCACCCCGTACGCGGCGTAGAGGATGACGAGCAGCCCCAGCAGGAGCACGAGGTAGCGGAGGCCCGAGTGGGCTTGGAAGAGCATCATGTGCGCGGATCCGTTGGGGCCGATGGGTTGGCGTTGTCGGGACCTGTTAACCCCTGACCCGCCTTCGATGTGCCCTGGAGCGCTTTCCGAACCACGGCACAGACCTCTTCGTCCATGTCGTCGGCACCCAGCATCCACTCCAGATACCCGGGGTCGGTGCGGGCGACTTCATCGAGCGGCCGCCCGGAATGCTTGCCTCTACGAAAGGCGCGGCCCTCGTCGGCACCGGTGAACCAACGCTCGACTTCCGTGCGGGTGGGCCTGAACTCCTCGCAGTACGCATGCAGGCCGTCGATGTCACGCGGTAGGGCCTCGTAGCGCTCCAGCTGTGCCGCGAGGACCGCCGCGGACGTGCGGATATCGCCGAGGGCGCTATGAGCCTCTTCGTGGTCCCGGTCGAGGTAGAAGCGGGCGGCGGCGGAGAGATCCCGGGGCTCCTCGCGGTGGAAGATGTTCTGTACGTCGATGATCCGGCGGCCCTCCAGCGAGAAGGGGACGCCGCACCGCTTGAACTCGGCGATGAGCATGGGGATATCGTACGTGCGCACGTTGAAGCCGCTGAGGTCGCACCCTTCGAGAATCTTCGCGAGTCCGCGCGCGCGTCGACAGAAGGGCTCTTCGTCTGCGACGTCCGCGTTGGTGATTCCATGAACGGCCGTGGCTTCGGCCGGGATCGGCATTTCGGGATCGAAGCGACGGACACGTTCGAGCACGTCGCCGTGGGGCGTCATCTTGATGAGCGCCATCTCGACGATGCGGTCCTTCTTCAGGTCCAGTCCCGTCGTCTCCAGGTCGAAGAAGACGAGTGGCCGGTCGAGTTCGAGCGGAAGTCTCATGGCACACGGGTCGGAGATTCGGAAACACGAAAAGGTAGCGCAGGGACGGCTGGGTTGCAGCCGCCCGCTCCGTGGACAGGCCGTCCCGGACACGGTAAGGTCGGGATATGACAAAAACCATGCGTGTCATCCGGATTCGCGAGTCGGGCCCCCCGGACGTGCTTGAGGCGGTCTCCGTTCCGCGCCCGGAGCCGGGCGCCGGGCGTGTGCGTGTCCGGGTGACGGCGTCGGGCGTGAACCGGGCCGACCTGTTACAACGCCTTGGTCGCTATCCTGCGCCCGAAGGGTATCCCCAGGACGTTCCCGGCATGGAGTTCTCGGGCGTCGTGGACCGGGTCGGAGCAGGGGTTTCGGAGGGGTGGGTCGGACGGGCGGTCATGGCGATCACCGGTGGGGGCGCGTATGCGGAATACCTCGTCGTGCATCCCGACGCGCTCGTGTCCGTCCCGGAATCGTTGGATGTCGTCATGGCCGCGGCGGTCCCGGAGGTCTTCATGACCGCCTACGACGCGATCATGCTCCAGGCCGGGCTCCTGCCAGGCGAGACGCTGCTCGTGCACGCCGTCGGCAGCGGTGTCGGTACCGCGGCGCTCCAGCTCGCCCTCCGGGCCGGGGCCCGGGTCGTGGGGACGTCCCGGACCGAACAGAAGCTACGTAAGGCCGAGGATCTCGGCCTTACGCATGGCGTGCTGGGCGATGCCGACTGGCCGGATGCGGTGCTCGAGCTGACCGCGGGCGTCGGCGCCGATGTCGTCCTCGACCTTGTGGGTGGTGCGTATCTCGAGGGAAATCAGCACGTGCTGGCCAGTCGTGGTCGACACATCGTGGTGGGGATTCCCAGCGGCGGTCGGGCCACCGTCGACCTCGGGGTGCTGATGCGGAAACGGGCGACGCTCAGAGGCACGGTCCTCCGGTCGCGCTCCTCGGAAGAGAAAATCACGCTGGCACGAACCTTCACGCGCGACGTGATGCCCGGCTTCGAAGACGGTTCGCTCCGGCCCGTGGTGGACCGGCTGTTCGGGGCGGACGACGCTTCCGCCGCGCATCGTCATATGGAAGCGAACCGCAACTTCGGGAAGATCCTGCTGAGGTGGTGACCGGCCGAGGGGGGGGGGGGGGGGGGGGGGGGGG
>JBBDSN010000028.1:52419-56797 GCA_040904885.1 Gemmatimonadota bacterium
CACCCCCCCCCCCCCCCCCCTCTCCTCGGACGAGCCTTCGAGCCCGAGCGCTTCGAGCACGAGCCGGTTCTGTTGCTTCACGTGGTCGCGGCTCTTCCCTTCGGCCGGACTCGCCCGCTCGGGCCTCGCCGTGTAGGAGAGCGACACCTTTCGCGGCACGACCGGCCGGAGGCGCGGGCCGACGTACGTAAGGGCGCCCATGTTGCGCGGCTCCTCTTGGGCCCAGACGACGTGCTCGAGATTGGGGTAGGACCCCAACAGCCGCTCGAGCGCCTCCGCCGGGAACGGATAGAGCAGCTCCAAGCGGGCGATGGCCACGGTATCGGCCTCGGCCCGCCGCTCGTGTCCCGCGATGTCGTAGTAGACCTTTCCCGTGCACAGCACCAGCCGCGTGACCTTTTCCGCATCCGTCACGTTCGGATCCGGGAGCACCCTCCGGAACGTGCCTTCCGTCAGCTCGGCGATCGTCGACGTGGCCATCGGGTGCCGGAGCAGACTCTTGGGCGTCATGATGATCATGGGCCGCTCCGGACGACGGAACGCCTGCCGGCGTAGGACGTGAAAGTACTGCGCCGGCGTCGTGGGGTAGGTCACCCGCATGTTTCCTTCAGCGCAGAGCTGCAGGAAGCGCTCGAGGCGGGCGCTCGAGTGCTCCGGCCCCTGGCCTTCGTAGCCGTGCGGCAACAGCAACGTCAAACGCGAATGCTGCCCCCACTTCGTCAGCCCGGACGAGAGGAACTGGTCGATCATGACCTGGGCCACGTTCACGAAGTCGCCGAACTGTGCTTCCCAGAGGACGACGTCCTTGTCGGCGCCCACCGAGTAGCCGTACTCGAAGCCGATGACCGCCGTCTCGGTCAGGGGCGAGTTGTAGACCTCCAGCCGCGTGTCGGCCACCTCCCTGAGCGGCACGAACTCGTCGCCGGTCTCGGAGTCGTGGAGAACGAGGTGTCTGTGGCTGAACGTGCCCCGCTCGGCGTCCTGCCCCGTCAGCCGTACCGGGATCTCGTCGACGAGGAGGCTGCCGAACGCGAGCGCCTCGGCATGTCCCCAATCGAGCGTGCGCTCCGGAGAGAAGTCCTTCGCGCGCCGGGAGAGCTGCCGCCACAGCTTGTCGTGCGGGGTGAAGCCCTCAGGCACGGTCAGGCTCGCATCGTTGATTCGGCCCAGCACATCGATCGGCACCCCGGTGCTCTCCGGATCGACGACTTCCGTCGGGTCTTCGATGTCGTCGACCCGGCCCTCCGCTGCGTTGTTGTCACCGAGCTGCTCACGGATGTGGTCTTGGGCCTTACGCAGGGTATCCGCGACCTGTTCCTGGAACGCCGAGGCTTCTTCCTCCGTGAGGATGCCCTCTTCGACGAGCCGTTCGGCGTAGAGCGTCCGCACCGTCGGGTGCTGGGCGATCTTCCGGTACAGCACCGGCTGCGTATAGGCCGGCTCGTCCCCTTCGTTGTGTCCGTAGCGGCGGTACCCGAGGAGATCGATGACGAAGTCGTCGCCGAACTCCTTTCGGTACGTCATTGCCAGCCGCATCGCGGCCAGGCAGGCCTCGGGATCGTCCGCGTTCACGTGCACGACGGGAATTCCGTATCCCTTCGCGAGATCGCTCGAATAGTGGGTGGACCGGGCATCGTGCGGGTCCGTCGTGAACCCGACCTGGTTGTTCACGATGACGTGGATCGTTCCGCCCACGTCGAAGCCCTTCAGTCGAGCCATGTTGAGCGACTCGGCGACCACGCCCTCCGCGGCGAAGGCCGCGTCACCGTGCATCAGGATCGGCATGACCTTGCTGTGGTCGGGCTGGGCGTCTCTGGCCCCGGTGTCGAACTGACGCGCTCGCGCGATCCCCATGACCACGGGGTTCACGAACTCCAGGTGGCTGGGATTCGGAGCAAGCGAGACGTCGATGGATTCCCCGTGGCTGAAGACCCGGCGACCCCGGCCTCCGTGATGGTACTTCACGTCGCCCGTGCCACCGATGTCGAGTTGCCCTCCCTTGTAGGACGGTCCCTCGAACTCGGCCAGAAGCTCCCCGTAGGACACGCCGACGGTGTGCGTCAGGATGTTGAGTCGGCCGCGATGCGCCGCACCGATGACGACCTCCTGGCCTCCCTGTCGTGCGGAGAGCTGAATGGCGAGGTCGAGCATCGGGACGAGGGTGTCGTTGCCCTCTAGCGAGAAGCGCTTCTGGCCCAGGTACGCCTTATGGATGAACTGCTCGAGGCCCTCGACCTGGGTCAGACGCTCGAGGAGCTCCTTCTTGTCGTCGGTCGACAGATTTCCCCTGTGCGCACCCGACTCCACCTGTTCCCAGAGCCACGAGACCTTCAGGTGGTCGTCGAGGTGCTCGAACTCGTATCCGATGGATCCGGCGTAGATGCGGCCCAGCTCCTGAAGCGCGTCCGCGACCGACTCACCCTCCTCGGCATCGTCGAGGATGAGCGAGGCCGGAAGCTCGGCGAGCTCCTCGGTCGACGTCCCGAAGAACGCGGGTGAGAGCTGGGGGTGTCCGGGGGGCTCGCTGCCCAGCGGATCGATGCGCGCCAGTTGGTGCCCGTGGTCCCGGAAGGCCTGCACGAGCGCGGTCGCCCGCGAGATCGCGGGGAGCGTGCGGCGGAGCATGTTCGCCGCCTCGTCCGAGATCTCCGGCCGGTCGGACTGCCGACGGGTCGGGACCGCGTCCATCGGAGGCACGGGATCTACCGCGGTCACGGCGGACGCGGAGGGTTCGACCGGAGCCCGATGACCGTTCAGCTGATCCGGGCGCATCAACCCTTCGGCGATGGCCTGCGATCCTCCGTCGGCGAATAGGCGTCGCCACTCGTTCGGGACGGCGTCGGGGTTGCGGGCGAACTGCTCGTACATCGCCTGCGCGTAGGCGGCGTTCAGACTATCGAAAAGCGTGTCGTCCATCATCCTGTTGCGGCCCTACGGGCCGTCTAGGAAAAGCGGGGTTCCAGGGTATCTGACAAAGGTATCGCATTCGGTGCCCGGGTTCGAGGGTGGATCCGGTGAGGCGACATTACCTTGGGTGACGACCTACTCCCGGCGAAGAGCGGAGGCTTGCTCGCTTGCACACCGATGGACCATCCAGACCCCGCATCGCTTCGGTCCTCGAAGGGCCGGTGTCCGGCTTTCCCGCGGTGCGCCACGAGGGTTGGCTCGAGCACTTTCCGTGGCTCGTCCAGGGGACCACGACGCGGCGTGCGGAGGACGGGACGACGGACTTCGATTTGAGGCTGTTCGGCGACGCTCCGCCACCCGACGGCGTGCACGGCCGGTGGGAGGCGCTGCGTTCGTGGTCCGGGTGCAGGTCGGTCGTCCATGCCCGCCAGGTGCACGGGGCGGTGGTGCTCCAGCACGATGGCCCGGCCCCGGGCCTGCACATCCCGACCGACTGTGACGGTCACGCGACCGACACCGAGGGTGTGCTGTTGGCGGTTTCCATCGCCGATTGCGTGCCCGTATCGGTCGTCGACCCGGAGCGTCGGAGCGTGGCGCTTCTTCACGCGGGATGGCGAGGGACCGCCGAGGGGATTCTCGAACGGGGCCTCGGGGATGTCGCGGACGGCGGCAGGCTGGAGCGGCTGTTCGTGCATCTCGGTCCGTCCATCTGCGGCCGCTGCTACGAGGTGGGCGCCGAGGTCTTCGAGGCGCTGGACCTTCCCCGGCCCCCGGGCCCGACTCCCATCGACCTCCGTGCGGTCCTGGCCGATCGTGCGATCGCGCTGGGCATCGATCCTGGCCGGCTGTCCATTTCGGAGTGGTGCACCCGCTGCGAGCCCGGGACCTTCTTCTCCCACCGGGGCGGAGACGGTGGGCGGCAGGTCGCGTTCCTCGGTGTGCGGTCGTGAGATCCATCTCGGCGGGGCTCTGCGAATCCTGTCTCCACCACAGAGTCATCGAGAACCGCCGCGGATCACGCTTCCACCTCTGCGGCCGGGCGCAGACCGACCGTCGGTTTCCGAAGTATCCGCCTCTTCCCGTGCTTCGGTGCGGGGGGTACGAGCCGGTCCGGAGCGAGCCCAGGAAAGGCGGCGGTAGTGAGACAGGAGGCGCGGGAGGGGGTTGAGGTGGGGGTGTGCGGGCGGGCCCCCGGGCTGAGCGCGGCGTGTTATCGTTCCAGTACGAGCCGATCATCATCGCAAACCCAGAGGCTGTTCAACATGAGCGATCCATTCTACGTGTCACGCTCGACGGTCGAGAAGGTGGCCGGCGTCCACCGCCGGGCCACCCTCGAGGACGGCACCACCGTCGAGTTCGGGGTCCACGGTGCCATCAAGGCCGCGTATGGCCTCGAGGGCGAGCCGGACCTCCCGCTTCCCGTCGACTATCTCGTTTCGGCGGCCGCCGGCTGACTACTCGGAACTCTAAA
>JBBDSN010000029.1:0-4002 GCA_040904885.1 Gemmatimonadota bacterium
GGCGTCGGAAGCGTTCGGGTCTCATGGATGGTAAAGTAGCATCGACCAGGGATCTCTCCCCGACCTCACCCCCCCACGGTATCTTTCGTGCGTAGGTTCCTCCCCTCCTCCCGTGAGCGCGATTGTCTCCCCACACCGACCTTTGGCTCGAAATCCTTCGGCAGCCCGACGACGAAACGTGCGGCCCCACGTGCCTGCACGCGGTCTACCGTTTCCACGGTGACGCGATTCCGCTCGAGACGGTCGTCTCGGAGATGACGCCGCTCGAAACCGGGGGCACCCTGGGCGCTCTTCTCGGCTCGCACGCGCTTGAACGCGGCTACGGAGCGACGTTGTACACGTACAACCTCGGCATCTTTGACCCGAGTTGGTTCGAGGAAGAGCCGCTCGGCCTGGTGGCGCGGCTTCGCGAGCAGGCCATGGTGAAGAAGGAGCCCGGGCTCCAGGCGGCGACCGGAGCGTACATGGACTTCCTGGTGGCGGGCGGGCGGGTCCGTTTCGAGGAACTCGGACCGGACCTGCTTCGCGAGCACTTGATGGTCGGGCTCCCGATCATGACCGGCCTCTCCGCAACGTATCTCTACGACTGCCCCAGGGAGGTCTTCGAAGACGGCCGGTCGCGATACGACTCGGTTCGTGGAAGCGCGACCGGTCACTTCGTGGTCGTCCACGGCTACGACCCCGTTTCCGATTCCGTGTTGGTCGCCGACCCACTCCACGACAATCCGCGCTTCCAGAGCCCGAGCTACCGGGTGGGCATGATGAGACTCCTGGGCGCCATCATGCTCGGTGCGCTGACGTACGACGCGAACCTCCTCGTGCTGCACCCCGCGGCCCCCGCGGAATCGGGGTCGGCGTGAAGTCGCTCATCGTCGTCGAGAATCCCAAGCGTTGGCCCTTGGACCTGGACGGTGCGGAGGTCGTTGCCGCACGGGCCTACCTGGTCGAACCCCGGTTCGCCAACATGCGCCGGGTCGCGGTCTACAACCTCTGCCGCAGGTTGGGCTACCAGACCGTCGGGTACTACGTGTCGTTGCTCGCGGCCGCCCGTGGCCACCGACCCCTGCCGTCGGTCGCCACGGTGCAGGCGCTCTCCCAGTCGTCCCTCGTGCGCATCGCCGCGGAGGACGAAGGGTTGGACCGCGAGATGCAGCGGGCGCTGGGCCGGCTTCGGGCGAACGAGTTCCGGCTCAGCATCTACTTCGGCCGCAACGTGGCCCGTCGCTACGACCGCCTCTGCCGGATCTTGTTCAACCAGTTTCCGGCCCCGTTCCTGTTCGCGAAGTTCGAGCGCGACGACGGCGAGTGGCGCCTCGTCAACGTGCGCCTCGGCGCCGCCTCGGAGATCCCCGAGAAGCACAGGGACTTCGTGCTCAAGCGGGCGAGGGAGTACTTCGCACGTCCCGCTGGCCCCCCCAGGCGCTCGCGCTCGTTCCAGTACGATCTGGCGGTACTGTGGTCCGAGGACGACCCGAGCGCACCCTCGGACGAACGCGCCATCAAACGCTTCGTTCGTGCCGCCGCTCGCCAGGGGATCGACGCGAAGACGATCGGGCCGGACGACTACGGTCGCCTCGCGGAGTTCGATGCGCTGTTCATCCGGGAGACCACGACTGTCGACCACCATACCTACCGGTTCTCGACGCGCGCCGTCGCCGAAGGCCTGGTCGTGATCGACGCACCCGAGGACATCGTGCGTGCGACGAACAAGGTCTATCAGGCCGAGCTCTTCGTTCGACACGACGTTCCCGCGCCCCGTACGTTCGTGGTGCACGAAGACAATCGGGACGAGCTGATCGGTCACGTGGGTCTTCCGTGCGTGCTCAAGAAGCCGGACGGGGCCTTCTCCATCGGGGTGGTGAAGGCCCGCACACCCGAAGAGGTGAACGAGCGGCTCGACGCGTTGCTCGAGGAATCCGAACTGGTCGTCGCGCAGGAATTCACGCCCTCGGATTTCGATTGGCGCATCGGCGTTCTCGATCGCCGGCCGCTGTTCGCGGCACGGTACCATATGGCTCGTGGACACTGGCAGATCGTCCAACAGGGTGTGCGGAGCCGCACGTTCGGGAAGGTCGAGGCGGTTTCGTTCGAGGAGGTCCCCCGACGGGTGATGGACATCGCCCTCCAGGCCGCGTCGCTGTTCGGCGAGGGGCTGTACGGGGTCGACCTCAAGGAGATCGACGGGCGGATCGTGGTGATGGAGGTGAACGACAACCCCAACCTCGATGCCGGCTACGAGGACGCGGTGCAGAAAGACATCATCTACGACGAGCTCGCACGGTGGTTCAGGGTCCGGCTCGATCGGCGTGGCTCGGAACCAGGCGCACAGTGAGCGAGGAAGGGGGAGGGAAGCCCACCACGGTCCTGCCCGAACGGGACCAGCCCGGACTGTTCGAGGCGTTCGGCGTCGAGATCGAATACATGATCGTGGACCGCACGTCGCTCGACGTCGGGCCCCTGTGCGACCGACTCATCGAAGCCGTCGCCGGGACCCCGGAATCCGAGATCGAGCGCGGTCCCATCGCCTGGTCGAACGAGCTGACCCTGCACGTGCTGGAGTTGAAGACGAACGGACCGGCCGCCACACTTTCCGGGCTGTCCGGCGCGTTCCACGTGGGTGTGATGGACGCCAACCGCGCGTTGTCGTCGTTCGGCGCCCGTCTGCTTCCAGGCGGCATGCATCCGTGGATGGATCCCGGGACCGAGACACGGCTGTGGCCGCACGAGTACACCGAGGTCTACCGGACCTTCGACCGCATTTTCGGTTGTTCGGGACACGGGTGGGCGAATCTGCAGAGCACCCACCTCAACCTCCCCTTCCGGGGTGACGAGGAGTTCGGGCGGCTGCACGCGGCGATTCGCCTGGTGCTGCCGCTCATTCCCGCCTTGGCGGCGTCTTCACCGTTCATGGACGGCGGACGCGGCCCGGCGCTCGATACGCGCCTCGCAACCTATCGGGGGAACGCCCGGAGGGTTCCGTCGGTGGCCGGGCACGTGGTTCCGGAGGCGATGTGGACGCGTGAGCAGTACGAGCGGGACGTGCTCGGCCGGATCTACCGCGACCTGGAGGAGCACGATCCGGAGGGCCTTCTCCGTTACGAGTGGGTGAATGCGCGCGGCGCGATCGCCCGGTTCGACCGCGGCGCGATCGAGATCCGGCTGATCGACACCCAGGAGTGCCCCGCGGCCGACCTCGCGGTGGTCGCGGCGGTGACCGAGGTGGTGCGGGCGCTGGCGCTCGGGCCGGAGTCGGAGCGTGACGTCACGGCAGACCCGGACACGGTCCAGCTGGCCGCCGTGCTCGACCGCACCATCGTGGACGGAGACCGGGCCGTCATCGAGGACGGGCCGTACCTGCGCGCGCTCGGTCTGGACGGGGGGCCGCTCACGGCCGGTGACGTCTGGCGACGGTTGGTCGATCGTCATCCGCCGGCCGATCCCGCCGGTGAATGGAGCGCCCCGCTCGACGCGATCCTGCGGCAGGGACCGCTCGCCCGGCGCATGCTCCACGCGGTCGGAGAGGATCCGGCTCGGCGGGAGATCCAGGCGCTCTACACGGATCTGGGCGGGTGTTTGGAGGACAACACGCCCTTTCTGACCTCTCGTTAGCGTGGCTCCGGGGCACCGGGCGCTCCGTCCGCGCGTGATCGTCGTCTCGGCCGAGCACGGAGGCAACCGTGTTCCTCCGAAGTACGCCGCGCTGTTCCAGGGGCAGGAGGGCCTTCTCGAAACGCACCGGGGCTGGGATCCGGGTACCGCCCACCTCGCCACCCGCCTCGCCCGGGGGCTCGGCGTGGAAGCCATCGTCGCGGACGTCACCCGGCTTCTGGTGGACCTCAACCGCTCGGCGCACCACCCGCGCGTCTTCTCGGAGCTGAGCCGGCGGCTGCGTCCGGTCGAGCGCCGGGCGATTCTGGAGCGCCATCACCGGCCACACCGCGACCGTGTGTCGTGCGCCGTCACCACGGAGCTGGATGGGGGCGCGACCGTGCTCCATCTCGG
>JBBDSN010000029.1:4102-11400 GCA_040904885.1 Gemmatimonadota bacterium
CCCGCGCGCGTCGTCTCGATGGGACGCTCTCTCGGGGGCGGGGCCGCGGCCGATCTCGCTCTGGCACGACCGGTCGCGGCGCTCGTGCTCCTGTCTTCGTTCAGCTCGGCCTCGGACGTCGCATGGCGCTCGTTCCGGGTACCGCCGTTCGTCGTCCGTGACCGCTTCGACAATCGGAGCGCCGTGGGCCGCTTCGACGGGCCGGTCCTGCTGATGCACGGGACGCGCGACGACGTCCTTTCCTTCAGGAACGCTGAACGCATCGCGGAGGGAAGGGAGGGGCTGGACGTGGTTCCGCTCGCGTGCGCGCACAACGACTGCCTCTCGGTCTGGCCCGAGACCGTGGAGCGGATCCTGGACTTTCTCGACCAGCACGACTTGCGTTGACGGTGTCCGCTCAGTCGTCCTGGTTGGGGCTCGACCCCCAGAGGATGGCCATGGCCTCGTCGTAGGGCGCGATCCGGGGCGGGGTGTCAGGAGCGAGGTGGGCGAACATGAAGCTGGCCCGGCCGGGGTACACGGCCCGGATCCGGTCGTTCTTCTCGGGTCCCAGGTCCCGGACGAACATCGGGCGTCCGTGCTCGTCGCCGGGCAGGTCTCCCTGCCACAGGAGCGGAGCGAGGGCGACCGATCCGAATCGATCCGCCCGCAGCTCGCGCAGGCACTCCGGGCGCATCGGCTCGCCCTCGCGGACCCGGACGGAGCGCCCCGCGCCGAGTCGACGGCGCTCGATGTCGTCGGGGGCGCCCGCCCTGTGTGTGAGGTCGAGCGCTGGCAGCGCGACGTCCGTGCGTCCGTGCCGAGCCCGCGCCTCGCGCAGCTTCGTGTAGGCGTCGAGCGCACAGGTGGTGTTGCGGCGCAGCACGGACGTCACGCTGTCCTGCCGCATGCCTCCGGCTCCCTGAAGGGTCGCGCTCAGACGCTCGTGCCATGAAGTATGCACGAAGACCAGAGCGGGCCCGGACTCTGGGATCTCGGGTATCGTGATCCGATCCAGGGTCTCCCGTTCCCATGCGGCGTTGCTCCAACGACTCGGGATCCCCCCGGCGATCGCCCAGGTGAGCGCGAGCACCGCCGACCAAGCCACGAGGGGGCCCATGACACGGCCGCGTGACACGCCGGACTCTGCGGGCGACGTCGATCCGGCGACGACGGCGAGCACGCCCAGGGCGATCCATGCGGGCGCGGCTTCGAAGTACATCCGGCCCGCGTGAAACCAGTAGAGTGCGTTGCCGAGGACCGGCACCACGGCCCACGCCAGCAGCACACCGCCGCCCCGTGGGAGCCTCGGCGTCAAAAGGAGGAAGCATCCGACCACCGCCGTGATCGGGAGCGGGGTCTCCAGAAGTTGGACGCCCACCGCGATCAGGTCGGCCGAGGTGAAGCCGAGCGCTTCGACGGGGCCGTACATGTAGCCCCATGGGTCGGGGTGGAAGCCCAGCCCGTGGTCCTCTCCGAACGCGGCGACGTACCCCCACCGGGTCGGGCCGCCGAACAAACGCGTGTGGTACCAAGCGAGGCCGGCGGCGAACGGAAGGCCCCCGGCCACCGTGGCGACTCCCCTGCGCAGGCCCCAAGCGAGCGCTCCGGCGCGGACCCGGGGCCACCAGATGGAGAGCGGCAAGACCGTGCCCAGGAGCAGCCCGGTCAGCGGCCGGGCACTCACCGCGATGCCGACCGCCGCGCCGGTCAGACATGCCCACCCTGCATGTCCGTCCCGAGCCCGGAGCGCCGCATAGGCCACCGCGGCCACCGCCGCGCCCGCCGTCAGATGGCTGAGCGCGCCACCCGCGAGAAACAGGAGCAAGGGGCTCAGCGCCGTCAGGAGCGCAGCGGCACGGGCGGCCGCGGGGTGCTCGGGCAGGAGGCGTGGAAGGGTCAGCGCGATGAGCGCCGCCATCACGCCGATGAGCACCGGACCGAGCAAGCCCGGCACGCCCACCAGCACGAACGCCGCCATGACGGCCAGATGCGAGGGAGGGTACTGGGAGACCCATCCCTCTCCCACGATGAGCGTGTTCGGAATCAGCCAGCCTTCGGGCAGGGGGGGCACCGGCCCGGCGAGGAGGCCCTGGGCCATGTAGCGCGCCTGAATCATGGACGCCATCTCGTCCACGTTCGTGTAGAGGCCGCGGTAGAGGGCGGTCCAGAGGACGAGGGCGGCCAGCGCCGCCAGGACGCCGAGCGCGATCGCGAACCACGGAATGGGTAGGCGCATGAGCAGGGAGCCCACCGCCTGGCCGATGCGCTGGGGCACTCGGGGGAAGAGCCGCGCGAGCAGGAACGCGACCAGGACCACGCTCAGGCTGCCCCACCAGCTGAGCGCGACCGTGAGCTCGGCCATCGAGAGGATCGCCGCACGGACCGGGGCTTCGTCCTCCACGTCGACCACCCGGAAGATCGGAAGGAACGCGAACGCGAGAAGCATCGCTCCCGTGCAACGCACCAGGAGCCCGGGTGTGGCGTCGGAGGGCCTGGTCACCGCAGCGAGAACGCGAATCCGGTCGTGAACACGACGTCGTTGCGCCGCACGCCGGCCGGGGGCTGGCTGTCGCGTCGCCACTCTCCCCGGAGCGTGAGGTCGACGTTGTCGGTCAGCGCGATCTGGAGCGAGAGGTCCGTCAGGGTGCGGAGATCGTCGAAGCCCGCCAGGTCCGGTTGCACGTACGCGACTCCGATGAGGCGAAGGGATTCGCTCAACCTGCGGGTGGCCACGAACAGATTGGCCATCCGCCAGACCCTGGCGCGAACGGGATGGTCGTCGGTGATTCGCTCGGGGTCGAGGTTCTCACGCTCGTGCATGACGCCCGTACCCGCATCGAAGGTCGTCCGGCCGTCGACGAGCCGGTGGCGGACGCCGCTTCCGAACAGCGTGCGCTGCTGCAGGAGGGAGAAACAGGCGCTTCATGAGTGCTTCATGGGCGGTTTGGCGCGAGGAGTTGCGAGGACGGTAGGGTACCGCCGACCCCGCGGCAAGAACACCGGAGGGGCGGCGGGACGAGCCGTTCAGGCCGGCGTCGAACGGGTCGGGTACCGCCACGGCGGCACCGGAAGGGTCGCCTTGCCCCGCGGATGCGCGGCACTTAATAGTGAGTGTACTGCTACCTGCGTGCGGGCAGACTCTTGGAGGTACCGATGCGAGCACTCGTCCTGGCCGCGGCTGTTGTGGTGTTCGCGGCCTCCCCCGCCGACGCGCAGCAGACCGAAGCCGAGCTACAGGCCGCCATCCGGGCGGCCGAGGCCGACCCGGCCCCGCCGCAGCTTTTGGAGGCCGCGAACGCCGCGCGACTCCTGCGCGACTACGATGCGGCACATGAGCTGTACGAAGATGCCTGGGACTCCAGCCTCGGCCTCCTCAATGACGTGATCAGCAACATGCTGCTCCAGGAGCTCGCATCCGGCGGCGGTGTCGACGGGGTGCAGCGACGGTTCCGGGAGATCCGTGCGGTGGTGAGCTTCTCGCCCCAGATGCTCGTGGGTCACCTCGGCAACTATCCCAGCCTCCTCGTGGGCGGTGAGTTCGACGAGATGGTCCTGAGCCTGTCGCGCCGTCATCCCGATCCCGAGTACCGTTGCTCCTGCTACGGGGTCAAGGCGTGGGTACACCGGGTGGCCGGCCGCACCGACGAGGCCCGGATCTACTTCGATTCGCTCGCCATGGGTCAGGAAGCCTCCACTCCGCCCGGGAATCCCGACGCCGCGGCCGAGGGCCGGGCGCAGCTGGCCCGGAATCTGGCGCGTGCCGGTCGCACGGCCGATGCCCGGCGGGTGCTCGCCGATGCGATGGCCATGCCGGTCAGCGAGGCGGCCCTTCCCCAGGTTCGCCGGCGGTGGGCCCAGGCCTACGCGGAGCTCGGGGACGTCGAGGGAGCCGTGGAGCACCTCGAGCCGCTCCTCTCGGTGCCTTCGCTCATCACGGTCCATACGCTCGAGACCCGGTGGACGTGGGAGCCCGTTCGCGGACATCCCGCGTTTCGCGCGATGCTGGACCGCCACCGAACACCGTGAGCGCCGGCGGCGTCAGCTACGCCGTTTCACCGTCGCCTCGATGGCTTCGAGCGCCTCTCGTGCCTCGGTGAGGTCGGCGACCTCCGACTCGAGCTCGCGACAGCGTGCCTCGACCCGGGCCCGATCCGCGGCGGCGGACTGGAGCCGGCTCTCCAGGTCCGCGATCTCCGCGGCCTGGATTTCGAGTCGTGCACGCAGATCGGCGGCCTCTTCGGCCGCCGATGCCCGTTCGGCGTCACGCTGCGCGATGAGCTCTTCGGCTTCTCCCAGCAACGCGGCCTGCTCGTCGTCGAGCCGCCGCTGTTCGGCGAGCTCGGACAGGACCTGATCACGCTCGGCGGCGAGGGCTTCCGCTTCCGACACCGCTTCCTCGGCGATCCGTGCGCTCTCTTCTCTCCGGGCTTCGACCGCTTCCCGTGACTTCCTCTCCTTCCCGAGATCGGCTTCGGCGCGCGCGAGCGCGCCGCGCATGTCGTCGAGCGCCTCGGCCATTTCCGCGCGCTCCTGGATCGCGGACTCGAGTCGCGCGCGCAGGTCTTCGACCACCTCGAGCACTGCGGCGGCCGTGCGCTTGGGCTCATTTCCCGCGGCCGGTGCGCGCGCCGCAGCCGCCAAACGCTCACGGAGCGAAGTCACGCGCTCGTGGCCCGCGGCCAGACGTGCCGATCCGTGAGAGGGACGGGCATCCGGCGCCGGGCCGGATTTCTCCTTCTCGTCCGGGGCCTCTTCGACCGCGGTCTTGGTTCTCGGACGAGCCTCGACCTCGACCTCGGTCTCGGGCTCGGGCTCGGCCTCCGCGGTGGGTTCCATCTCGGGGAGGGTCTCGGTCTCGGCCCCCTCTGCATCGGAGGTCAACTCCGTGAGCATCTGGCCGATCCGCGTGCGGGGCTTGCGGGCCGGCACGTTCGCGTTGAAGCCGCTCTTCATGCGCTCTTCTCCTGTTTCCCCTCGAGCGGGGTTCGCATCACTTCGTTGATGAGTGAGTTCATGTCCTTGGCGCCTTTGCTTCTGGGATTGAAGGCACAGATGGGCAGGCCTTCGCTCGACGCTTGGGCGAACTGGGTGCACTGGCGAACGATGGTCTTCACGAGGAACTCGGGGTAGTGCGTTTCGAGAGCGTCCCGGGCCTCGCGCGCAATGCGGGTGGTCGGGTTGTACTGGTTGAGGACGATGAAGATTCGCTGCAGCGTGTGGTCGAGGTCGTCTTCGAGCCCACTGAGGGTTTCGAAGAGTAGCTTGAGCCCGTGGAAGGACAGGAAGTCGGGAAGGACCGGGACGAAGAGGTCGTCCGCCGCGATCAGCGCGTTCAGGTTCAGAAGCCCGAAGGACGGGGGGGCGTCCATCACGATGAAGTCGTAGCGGTCCGCCACGTCCTCGAGTGCCTTCTTGAGGCGATATTCCCGGCCCGCCAACGGCATGAGGGCGAGCTCGACCGTGCTCATCCCGAGGTTGGCCGGCAGAAGATCGAACTCCGCCAACGGCGTATCCACGAGGGCTTCGTCGATGGGCAGGCGGTGGATGAGGACGTCATAGAGGGTGCGCTCGTACTGCTCTCCCTCGAAGCCCATGTGCTGCGTGGCATGCCCCTGGGAGTCGAGATCCACCAGGAGGACCCGGTGCCCCATCTCGGCCAACCGGTAGGCGTACGATACGGACAGGCTCGTCTTGCCCGTGCCGCCCTTGAAGTTGAGGAACAGCTGTCGCCGCAGCGGAAGCCTGGACGGCTGCCGACCGAGCGCCCGTCGGTACGCGGAGAGGTGCGGCGGGCCGTAGTCTTCCGGCGCGCCCTCGAGAGAAGCCAGCTCCGGCCGGTTGTCGGCTTCGGCGAGGTGCCGCTCCGACACACCGAGAATCTTGGCGAAGTGCTTTCTCTGATATCGGATCTCCACTAACGAGCCCTCAAAGAACGGTGCGAGACAGAGGACGAGTTCCCATTGGATCCCTCCTCGGGCATCGACGCGGGAGGGTCTTCGCCGTCGCCGGAAGCTTCACTGCTGGACCGGGCGGGCGAGTCCTCACGGGCGGGTGGCGCCTGGCGGAGGACCTCCCGGACCACGCGACGTACCTGCGGATCCGGATCCTCCTTCAGGGGCTCCAACAGCACGCGTGGTGTCAGCCCTCGGGCGGTGGCCGCGGCGAGCGCCACTCGACGACGAACCCGCGCATCGGGATCGGCGAGACCCGCACGCAGATGGGGCTCCAACCTGTCGGGTGAGCGTTCGAGAAGACGGCCCAAGGCTTCGTACGCCGCGGCGCGCACCGAGGGCTCCGAAGCCTCGGTCCAGGGCCGGATCATGTTGACGGTCTTCTCGTCGCCGCTTCGGCCGAGCTGTAGAAGTACGTCCGCTCGGCGTGCCGATTTCTCGGCGGCCATCAGATCCGCGATCAGGGCCTCGGTCCGGCTCCGTGCATGGACGGGCTCCGGTGGGCCTGCCGCGTCCGCCGTGAGGGATTGCTCCGGCTCCTCGGGGGTCACGGTCTCGGCGGGCTCTTCCGGTTCCTCCGAGACCACGGCCTGCTCCGGCCGCTCCACACTTTCGGGCTCCTCCGGCACGGTCGCCACTGGGTCGGCCGTGTCTTTCGGGTCTTCGCCGGCTGCCGCCTCTGTGGCGTCGTCTGCCACGGATGCATCCGGATCGATGCCCGCCATGGCCAGACGCTCGCGCAGGAGCATCTCACGGGCGTCGCTCGTGACGTTCCGGTGCTCGAGCTCGAGGATCTCCCGGCGGAGCTCGGCCAGGAACTCGGACAGGTCGGCGGCGTCGGGGCCTTCTGTTCGGATCAACTGCTGCCACTCGGCGACCCGCGTGAGCAAGGTTTCGCGGGTGGCGGCGAGGTCCTCGACCCGACCCCGCAACCGAGCCAACGTGCGGTCGGTCACGAGCGTGCGCTGATCTTCGACGAGCACCTGCCTTCTGAGCCGCATCAGCTCCTCGGCATCCGTCCCGGCACCCGCCTCGAAGAGATATCCCTCGATTTCCGCTTTCAGCGCCTCGGCACGCTCGAGGCGCCGATAGAGGGAGGCGACCTCCGCGCGGGCGTCGGCGAGTTCGGCGTGGATCTCTCCGTAGCGGCGGGCGTGGTCGGCTTCGCGGGCACACGATTCGGCCAGCTTCGTGCGGGCGGAATCGGCTTCCTCACGGGCGGCACCGAGCGCCGACCGCATCTGCTCCAGCCTGCACTCCAGCAGGATGACCCGCTCGCGGTCGGCCGCCGGACCCGGCGGCGTCCCGCTGTTCGCCGCACCCGGTGAACGCGCGGCTGCCTCGCGCCTGTCCGACATGATCGAA
>JBBDSN010000030.1:0-11349 GCA_040904885.1 Gemmatimonadota bacterium
CTCCGCGGGCGTACTGAGACGTTCACCTTCTCCGAGGTGCGGGTCGCACGTTTCTGAGCGTCGCAGGACAGGTCGCTCCCGGATCCTGGCGACGGCGCCCTCCCCACCATACGTTGGCTTCTACGACGCATCATGGGCGTTCGTCATCTCGAAATGGAGGCGGGAATGAGACGACTTACCTTGTTGGGCCTGTTGTTCGCATCGGCGCTGGCACCAGGAGCCCTGGAGGGCCAGACTCTCACGGGGAACGTGCAGGATCAAGCCACCGGCCAGCCCCTGGCATCCGCTCAGGTCTACATTGCCGGTCTCGATATCGGGGGGCTGACGCAGGCGAACGGCGACTACCTCCTGCTCAACGTGCCCCCCGGGACGCACACGGTCACCGTGCAACAGCTCGGGTACCAGACCCAGAGCCGGGAAGTGACGGTCGCTACCGGCCAGACCGCGGTCCAGGACTTCCTGATGACGCGGCAGGCGCTGCAGCTCGACGAGATCGTCGTGACCGGTACGGCGGCGGGCTCCCGCGTGCGAGAGATCGGCAACGCGGTCAGTCAGCTCGACGCGTCGATCGCCGAAGTCCAACCGATCGAGAACGTGTCCGATCTGCTTCGAGGCCGTGTGCCGGGTGTCGTCGTTCAGCAGGGCAGCGGCGCGGCCGGCACGGCGTCGGCCATCAAGATCCGCGGCAGCTCCACCATGCGTCTCGTCAACGACGGCCCCCTGGTCTACATCGACGGCGTGCGCGTGAACAACCGCATGGAGTCGGGCGCCCGGGACGTCTCCCGCATCGACGACATCGACCCGTCGAGCATCGAGAGCATCGAGATCATCAAAGGACCGGCGGCCGCGACGCTCTACGGCACCGAGGCCGCCAACGGCGTCATCCAGATCATCACCAAGGACGGTGCCATCGGCGACGCCCAGTGGAACCTCACCACCCGCCAGGGCGCGGCGTGGTTCCGTGATCCGGCCGGGCGCACGCCCACCAACTGGGGCGTGAATCCGGCGACCGGCGAGGTCGAATCGTTGAACATCTTCGCCGATTTCCCCGAAGAAACGAGCAACATGTTCCGGACGGGCCACAACCAGTACTACGGGTTGGACGTGTCCGGCGGGACTTCCCAGTTCCGCTACTTCGTGGCGGGGTCGGTCGTGCAGGACGAGGGCGCGACCTTCAACAGTTGGGCGAATCGGTACAACGGTCGCCTGAACGTCACCGCTCAGCCCCGTAGCGATATCACCATCTCGGCGAACGCGGGCATCGGTCTCACGCGGTTGCGGCTCCCGAGCGACTTTCCCTACGAGGATGCCGTGCGGGCGGAGCCCCAGAGCCTCGTCCAGCCGGACGGCTCGCCGGACCCCCGCAGGGGTTTTTGGCGTGCTCCGCCGGAAGCCCGGTACGAACAAGACCAGGACTTCCACTTCGCGAACCGGATGACGGCCGGGCTCACGGCCAACCACTCTCCGTTCGACTGGTTCACGCACCGGCTCACCTTCGGTCTCGATATGACTGATCAGGCTTCGGAGAATCACAACGCCATCCTGAGCCCCGAGTCGGCGCAGTTCTTCTCGGCGCGGGCGGCGTCGGGAAGCAAGTCGGTGGATCGCGAGTCCGTCCTTTATACGACGTTCGACTATGCCGCCAGCGCAGAGCGTGCGCTGTCCGAGAGTATCCAGTCCACGACGTCGATGGGCTTCCAGGTCTACACGAAGTCCATCGAGACCCTCTCGGCGAGCGGCACCGGCTTCCCGGCGCTCGGCCTCTCGGCCATCAGCGCGACGGGCGAGCGCTCCGGGACCGACGCCTTCACCGAGAACAATACGGTCGGCGTCTACCTGCAGCAGCAGTTCGGCTTCTCCGACCGACTTTTCGTGACGGCAGCCGTGCGCGCTGACGACAATAGCGCGTTTGGTGAGGACTTCGACCTCGTGTACTATCCGAAAATCAGTGGTTCGTGGGTGGTCAGCGAGGAGCCCTTCTGGGGTCTCGGCTTCTTCAACGAGCTCCGTCTTCGGGCGGCCTACGGCGAATCCGGCCAGCAGCCCGACGGGTTCTCCGCGCTCCGGAGCTTCACTACGCGGTCGTCGCCGAGCGGGAACGCGACCGTACGTCCCCAATCGCCAGGCAACTCGGAGCTCGGCCCCGAGCGCGGCGTCGAGATCGAAGCCGGATTCGACGCGAGCATGTTCGACGGCCGCCTGAACCTCGGCCTCACGTACTACGATCAAACCACCAAGGATGCGATCGTGGCCCGGGACGTGGCGCCTTCCTCCGGCTTTACCGGCTCCCAGTTCGTGAACATCGGGCAGATCAACAATCGCGGCTTCGAGTTGGGTCTCGACGCACGTGTGATCGAGTCCGAAGCCTTCGATTGGGACATGAACGTCAACCTCAGCACGAACCGGAACAGGGTCGAGGATCTCGGTCTCGACGGCTTCCTGCAGCTTGGATGGACGACGAGACATACCGAAGGGTATCCGGTGGGATCGCTCTGGGCCCCGTCCATCATCGAGGCGAATCTGGACACGGACGGGAACGTCATCCCGTCGTCCGTCCGCTGCGACAACGGTCAGGGGCAGCCCATCGCTTGCGACGAGAACGCCTGGATCTACCAGGGGCACCCCGATCCGAGCCTGGAGGGCTCGTTCTCGACCGGGATCACCCTCGGCGACCGTCTCTCACTCGAGACGCTGGTGCAGGCCAAGATCGGGCAGACGAAGTATGACCTATTGGGCTGGTGGCGCTATGCGGCGCTGCAGCAGGACTTCATCAACTTCCATCCCCTCGAGAGTGATCCGACGGACGTGGCGGAAGCCCAGCTCGGCCAGACCGGAGAGTTCGACCTCTGGGTCAACGAGTCGTCGTTCGTCCGTTGGCGTGAGCTGTCGCTCACGTACCAGATGCCGGACAGCTGGACCGGCTTCATGGGCGCGAGCCGCGGACAGTTCAGCGTCGCCGCGCGGAACCTGGGGATGGTGTGGACCAACTGGCCCTCCTTCCCCTACCACGATCCGGAAGTCGTCGACCCGAGCAACACGTTCCAGGGCAACCGGGAGCCGCAGGAGGACTCGGCGATCCCGCCGCTCACTGCCATCACCTTCAGCCTTCGGCTGTCCTTCTGATGGGGGGCGACATGGCGAGGCATTTCAAGAACTCGAAGCCAGGAGCGGCAATCATGAGAAGGAAGCTTTTCCGGCTCGGTATTCTGGGCCGCAACATACCGGCGCTCGCGCTCGGGGCGACGCTCTTTCTGGCGGGCTGCGGAGCGCTCGACGACCTGCTCTCCGTCGACGCGCCTTCCCGCGTGGTGGCGAGTGATCTCGACGACCCGAACGCCGCCAACCTGCTGGTCTCGAGCGTGGGCAACGAGTTCCGGTGTACGTTCACGCACTACGCCGCGGCGAGCGCGCTGACCGGGAACGAGATGGGTGAGGCCACGAACACGACGGTCCTCACCATCTGGGATACCCGGATCCACGATACGAGCGGGTACGGGTCGCAGTACGCGAGCACCGACTGCGGAAGCGGACAGCCCGCGCTGTATCTACCGCTTTCCAGAACCCGATGGCTGGGTGCTCAGGTGCTCGAAAGCCTGAACGAGTGGACCGACGAAGCGGTCTCCAACCGGAGCCAGAAGATCGCGGAGGTCTCACTCTATACCGCGTACACCTACCTGCTTTTCGCCGAGGCCTTCTGCGACAACGAGATGGCGTTCGACGGCGGTCCGAGGCAGAGCCGGGAAGCCACCTGGTCGACCGCGGTGACGCTGTTCGACCAGGCCATCGTGTCCGGAACCGCGGACGTGGTGAACGCGGCCAGGGTCGGAAAGGGGCGCGCGCTCCTCAATCTGGGGCAGTACGGCGACGCGGCCAGCGCGGTGGGATCCGTTCCCGAGGGCTTCAGCTGGGAGCTCCCGTACTCGAACGCCGAGGCCGTGACCCGCAACAAGCTCTGGGAGCTGAACGCGCGCGACGAAGAGATCACCGTGGAGCCCATCTACCGGGACGTCATGTTCGACGGCGTGCCCGATCCGCGGATCTCGGTCACGGACGTGGGCACGACCGGTGCCGGATCGACGATTCCGATCTTCACCGCGGACAAGTATCCGTCGGCGGACAGCCCGCAGGAGGTGGCATCGTGGGAGGAGGCACAGCTCATCATCGCCGAGGCCAACGCGAGAGCGGGAAATCCCGCGGAGCTCGCTGCCGCGGTCGACATCATCAACGTGCTTCACGACAACGCCGGCCTCCCGGACTTCTCGAGCACGGACCAGGCGGACATCCTGGCTCAGATCGAGTACGAGCGGATGGCCGAGTTCTTCCTGGAGGGGCAGCACCTCCACGACCTGTGGCGGTTCGACCAGGACCTCGTTCCGGCCACGGGTGAGGACCACCCGTTCGGGGCCTTCTACGGCGACGAGATCTGCTTCGACCTCCCGGCGGTCGAATTCCTGAACAACCCGAACGCCGCGGGCTGAGCGGCGCTTCGTGACGGACGGTTCTCGGCGGCGGCACTGCCGAGGACCGGGAAGAGGACGGTGGAGGCGGGCGCTCGAGCGGCCGTCTCCACCGTCGTTTTCCGCCCGGCGCGGATTGCCGACAGCCTCGAAGGACTGCTCGAATGGCCATGATGAAGCGTAGACCAGGTGCGCTCGTCGCGCTGTTGACGGTGGCGATCACGACCGCGTGCACCACGTGGCAGCCCGTCGCGGCGGGGCCTCGGGTCGTCATTCCGGAGCAGCGTCCTTCGTCCGTGCGGCTGACGCTCATCGATGGCACGGTCGCCACCGTCCGGTCGCCACTTCTACGGAACGACTCCATCGTCTCAAGCGAGATCGGTCGGGCGGGGGTCGCCACCACAGACGTCGGGGCCATGGAGGTCCAGCGAGTGAGCGTCGGCAAGACCGTGGGGCTGGTCGCTGCCGGGGCGGTCGCCGCTGCCCTCTGGACGTCGGTGTTGGCCGGCGCCAGCAGCGGCAACGAGGGCGAGACGGACCCGCTGCCGAAGGGATTCGCCCCGAGCGTCGTGACCGGCCTCGTGTGGCTCGCCCGTCTCATCCGGTAGCGGGCTAGGCTGCGTGTCCCTCCCGGTGGATCACCTCATCGTGGCTGGTCCCGATCTCGAGGAAGCCACGGAATACGTCGAGTCCGTGCTGGGCCTGCACGCGTCGGCGGGCGGGCGACACCCTGGCGTCGGGACGCGCAACGCGCTGGTGGGGCTCGGGCCGGGCGCATACATCGAGATCATCGGTCCCGACCCCGAGCAGGCCGAGCCCGAGCTGCCTCGCTGGTTCGGGATCGACACCCTGACCGGACCCCGACTCGCGACCTGGTCGGCGAGAACCGGGGACCTTGCGAGGGCCGTGGCCGACGGACGCGCCGTGGGGTTGGAGCTCGGGACCATCGCTCGCGGTGGGCGCGTCCGTCCCGACGGGACGAGGCTCGAGTGGAGGGTCACCGATCCCCGCGCCGAGCGCTTCCACGGCGTGCTCCCGTTCCTGATGGATTGGGGCGAGAGCGAGCATCCTTCCAGCCGGCTCGGGGCAGAGTGCGCGCTGGTTCGGCTTCGGGGTTTCCACCCGGATGTGCTCGGCCCCCGCGTCGCCGCGGAAGCCCTCGGGCTACCGGTCGAGCTGGCTGCCGGACCCGAGCCGCTCCTCGAGGCGGACATTCGAACGCCCGCGGGGTTGGTGACGCTGCGCTGACGCGAGGCCCGATGCCGCCACCCTCGCTCAGTCGGGCACTTCTTTCCGGCGCCGGAACCGCATTGCAGCCCTCTTCAAGGCCGTTTCAGGCCATTTCTGGCAGATCGCCAGGTCATCCGTCAATTCACGGGAGCTCGCGGGGAGGACGGACCCGTCGGCGCATGGCCAGGTCCGGCACAAGTTGCCGGAGGGGGTGGACCAGGTGTCACGTAACGAACAGCCACGAAGACACTTACGCGTCTGATGGTATTTTTTTCCGCTGTGGTCGAGGTGGGTCGAGGGCACGTTTCGTGCGAATTGGAGCCCACGAACGGATGAGTTCTGCCGTCGGGAGGCGCCCGGGGGCACGACCCAGGATGACACACAGGAGGCATATCGTGTTCTATCGCAACATGCTCGTCGCGGCGCTCGTCGCTGCCCCGATGGTTTTGATGCCGGCCGACGCGTCCGCGCAGCAGCGCGGCGCCGACCGAGCGCAGGTCGCGCGTGGTGCAGCTCCGGGAGCCCCGGCTTCCCCCGGCAGCGAGGTCGGCCATCGTGCCCAGCCCGAAGGACTGAAGAAGGCGTTCGAAGGACGCACCCCTCCGGCGGCGCTCCAGCGTCTCTTCCCGGGTCTCTTCTCCCAGCCTGCCCCCGAGCCGGCCGTGGAGCCCGAGCCCGCCCCCGAGCCCGCGCCGGCACCCGAGGAAGACTGCGAGACGTCCATCGTGATGGTCGACGGCGCGTTCGTGCTCATGGATTGCGAGGGCAACATCGCCGACCCGAGCGCCCTCGAGTAGTCACCGTCGAGGCACCCCCGGCCCCGATTCGGGTCGCTGTGGAGAGGCCGGCGCGAGCACTCGCGCCGGCCTCGTGCCTTTTACGCGAGGGTCCGATCGATCTCCGTTTCTCAGCCGCCGGTGCGCAGGTCATTGCGGCGGGGCAGCGCCGGCACCAGGGTCGTACCCGCCCGCCATCCCTGGACCTGGAAGCGGCGGCGTTGGGTGGCCACCCCCCCGCTCTCCTCGTCGCGAACGGTGACGGTAAGCTGATATGCCCCCCTCGGCAGGGCCGATTCCACCCGGCGGAGCTCCCTGATCGTCCCCTCTTCGTCCGCACCCGACCGGCCCGTGAAGACCGTGCGCACCGTCGGAGTCTGGTCCGTCCCCTGGTCGTCCGGGCCGTCGAGCGACTCGATGGAGATCTCCGTCGAGTACTCGTGGTCCGAGGGTAGATTGTAGATCTCGTAATAGACGTCGAACGCGCTTTCCGGGAACTGGCTCGACGGGAGCAGCGCCAGTGAGGCACCCCCCCGCTTCCAGCCGTTCGCGACATCCGGAAAGCCGAGGGCGAGGTCGCTCAGCATGAGTTCCGTCCCACTGTAATCCGGCAGCACGAAGGGCGATTGGTACATTTGACCCACGCCCGGCGTCCCCGCGTCCGTCATGATGACCCGTTGCTGGGTGTCCGAGGACGACGCTGCGTCGAGCTCGACCCAGGTGTGGAGCAGATGGTCGCCGTCGAGCGCACGGGGCGTGGCCACGAAGACGGAGTCGTCGGTGCGCCTTACGGTGTGAAGTGCCGTATCGGTCAGGACGAAGCTGACGTCGAAGCGGTAGCGGACCTGGCCGTCCTTCGAGTCCCGGTGCAGCTCACGGACCGGCACGGCGAACGACGCCACCACCGTGGTCGCGCCGTCGTCTCCCCTGAACGTGTACAGATCGTACGAAAAGGGGAGCGGCCCGAGCTCGCTTGTCGCCACCAGCCCCACGGCGAGGGCCAGGCAGATGGATGCGAGCTCCCGGATCATGGCCGTCTAACCCCCGATGCTGTCGTGTGCTGCGGCCCGGGCACCCGCCGCGTCTCTAGCCCGGAGGGCCGCGCCCACGCCTCCGGCACCAGGGATGGGGAGCTGGGAAACGATGCTGTCCCGCTGCGCCCGTGTCAGCGTATCCGAGGCATTGACGGTCGCGTCGTCGTCGGAGCTGCCGCATCCGTGGAGGGCCAGCACCATCGATCCCACGAGGGCCGCTCGGAGGGCGTTCACCCTTCTAATTGCCCTGGCGCGCCTTCCACGCATCGTAGCGCATGCGCAGCGTCCGGACGGGGTTTGCGTCCTCGTGCGCTTCCGTGTTGGCGGGCCATACCGCCAGGTCGAGGAAGTAGTCCCCGTTGTTGTACGGTGCACGCAGGTCCTCGGGATGGTTCACGTGGAAGGTGCCCATGGGGTCCTCTGGGTCCGCCGCGAGGATATAGGCCACGTGCGCGGTCTTGCCCGTGCATTGCGCGCCGGGCAGCGGCTCCGACTCACACGTGCAGCGGGAGTCGCCGCCGAGCTCGTCCGCCTTCTCCATCGCGACCATCACACGGTCGATCATGTCGAGGTCGCTCTCCTGCATGATGCGGGCGGCTTCGGTCAGAGCCTCGGTGGTCGCGATGATGTTACCCTGGACCGACCAGATGATCCCCTCGTCGGTCTCTCCCGACATGTGGAGCGCGACGTCGCGGTTGTTCGAACCGGTCCGGCCGGCGCTACGGCCGAGTGCGTCGACGATCCCGAACTGGCGGCTCTCGATGGACGGGTCCGACTCGAGCATGCGGATGATCTGCTCGGGATGCGTGCGGCGCTCCATCTGGTCGACGATAAGCCGGTGGTTCGCCTGCGTGCGGTCCACACCCGCCTGCGCGGCGGCCACCCCGATCCCCGGAAGCACGATGGCCTGGAGGAGCTTGAGCTGGTTCGGGCCCTGGGCGGCGCAGGTCGCAGACGAGATTACGACCCGCCCGGTGTTGCGGTCCATGGCGATGATCGACCACGTCGCGGACGCGGGGGAGGGCAGGAACAACGCGAGCGCGAGCGCGCAGATGAGCTTCTTCATGCGAACCTTCCGGACGTGGTGGGTGGGTCTCGGTCCATGGTGCTCCTCGCGGAGCCCGGTGTCAATCCGCTCGCTTGCGGCGCCGGCGCAACGCCCTGGTCAAAGCACGGTCGAACGCGCCAGCGAACGCCTGCTTATCCTTCTGCCCGTACGCGCTCGGGCCACCGGTGTCCACCCCGCTCGAACGCAGCCCGTCCATGAAGTCGCGGATGGAGAGCCGCTCTCCGATGTTCTCCCGGGTGTACTCCACGCCTCGGGGGTCAAGGGTCACGACACCCTTCTCGACGAGGCGCGAGGCCAGGGGGATGTCGGCGGTGACGGCGAGGTCTCCCTCGGTGGCGTGCTCGGCGATGTGGTCGTCGGCGACGTCCGGCCCCCCGGCGACGCGCACGGCCGTCACGAACGGGTTGTTCGCCGGGGTCTGGAGCCGTTGGTTCGCCACGAGGAGCGTCGGCAGCTCGAGTCTCAGGGCCGCCCGCGCGACGATATCCTTCACGTCGCCGGGCGCGGCGTCGGCGTCGACCCAGATGCGGAGGGCATGTTCTTCCATTTCGGCGGGCTTCCCGCGGAGGTGGTGGGCGGCGTGCGGCCTGACCGGGAGATGGCGCAACGGGGCCGCTTACGACTCTACGCTCACCCTGAGCGCGAGATTGCGCTACCTTTCATATCTGCGGGATACCCACCTTGAGCCCCCGGTTCCGGGGATTCACCCCCGCATCATACCCTGCGCCAGCTTCTCGAGCCGGATGTTCCGGCCGGCCGCCGTGCGCTCATCACACCGGACATCCATTTTGGCTTTCTCTACACTCGAGTTGCACCCGAACCTCATTCGGGGCATCGACGATCTCGGCTTCACGACCCCCACACCGGTTCAGTCCGAGACCATACCGTACGCCCTCGAAGGGCGTGACCTCCTGGCCTGTGCGGCCACGGGCAGCGGCAAGACCGCCGCATTCCTCCTGCCGATCCTCCACAAGCTGATCGCCCAGCCTCGCGGCACGACGCGCGCGCTCGTCATGGCGCCGACGCGGGAGCTCGCGCTCCAGATCATCGAGGACTTCAAGGCTCTGGCTCGGCACACGGACCTGAGCGCCGCGGCCGTATACGGCGGGGTCGGCATGAAGCCGCAGGAGCAGGCGTTCCGCCGGGGCGTCGACTTGATCGCGGCCACGCCTGGCCGGCTGCTCGACCACTTCCAGTATGGCTACGCCAAGCTCTCGGGGTTGGAGTACCTGGTCCTGGACGAGGCCGACCGGATGCTCGACATGGGCTTCCTGCCGGATATCCGGCGGGTGTTGAAGCATGTGCCCAAGCCGAAGCAGACGTTCTTCTTCAGCGCGACCATGCCGCCGCCCATCGAGCAGCTCACGCGTGAGCTGCTCCGTAACCCCGCGACCGTCGCGCTCCAGCGCCGCGCCGCGCCGGCTGTCGGCGTGACCCAGGCCATCTACCCCGTTCCCGCCGCCCTGAAGGGCGCGCTGCTGGTCGAGCTCCTCCAGCGCGGTGTCATGGACGACGCGCTCGTGTTCACCCGCACGAAGCACCGGGCGAACCGGCTGACGAAGCTGCTCGAGCGTAACGGCATCTCCGCCGAGCGCATCCACGGCAACCGCTCGCAGGCGCAGCGGACCAAGGCGCTCGACGGATTCAAGGACGGACGCTTCCGCGTGCTCGTCGCGACCGACATCGCCGCTCGCGGCATCGACGTCGAAGCGCTCGGTCACGTCGTGAACTTCGACCTTCCCGAAGTGCCCGAGGACTACATCCACCGGGTGGGACGAACCGGACGCGCCGCCGAGACCGGCGACGCGTTCAGCCTCGTGTCTCCGGAAGAGGAATCCGATCTGTCCCGGATCGAGCGCGCCGTGGGCGCCAAGCTCCCGCGTGTGAAGCTCGACGACTTCGCCTACGGTGCGACCCCCGAGGAAGCGTTGGAAGTGCCGCGTGGCCAGCGGATCGCGGAGATCCGCGCCCGCAAAGCCGGTGACCGCGCCCGGGCCGCCGCGAAGAAGTCGGGCGGGGCCAATGGGCAGGGTCAGAGCCAGGGCTCGGATCAGAAGCGTGGCGGCAGCTCGGGACAGGGGTCCGGCCGGTCCGGAGGGCGACGTCGCCGGGGTGGCGGAGGGCGGTGAACCCTCGGCATTGACATGGGTTTAGGTTGAGCTAATCTTCGAGATGTAGCCTTGCCTAAAGTTCGCTCAACCCGGATGTCGATCGATGCCGGCCCACACGGTGCCCGCCACCTGCTCGTACCTCGCGCAACGGACGTGGACTCTCGTCTGCGTTTTGGCGTGGTTGGTCGCGAGCCCATTCGCGGCCGACGCTCAGGCGTCCAGCCTGCACGGGACCGTCGTGCAGGAGGACGGGCAGCCGGTACCGTACGCCAGCGTGAGCATCTCCGGATTTCAGCGCACGGTCATCGCCGACCAGGCGGGGACGTTCCGCTTCCCGGATCTCGACGCTGGCGAATATCGGTTGCTGGCGTCCGCCCAGGGGTACGGGACGGGAGAGGTTGGCGTCACACAGCCCGTTCCACGGCCGGTGCGCATCGTGCTGCGACCGGATCCGGTGGCGTTGGAGGCGCTGACCGTGACGGGCACCATGCAGCGGAGCTCGGTGGCCGAGTCGTCGGTGAAGGTGGAGGTCGTCCCGGCGCGCGTGCTCCAGCGTACCGCGACGAACAACCTCACCGAGGCGATCCAGTACGTGAACGGCCTGTACACGCAGGTCGACTGCGGGGTCTGCTACACGAACAACATCCGCATCAACGGGATGGAAGGCCCCTA
>JBBDSN010000031.1:0-1862 GCA_040904885.1 Gemmatimonadota bacterium
TCCGCACGGTGACCCTCGAAGTGAGCGGAATGACGTGAACCGGCTGTGCCACAGCGGCCCGTGTGGCCGTGGAGCGAGTAGAGGGCGTGCGGAACGCCAGTTTTTCCTACGAAGAAGGGTCCGGATCGGTGACGTTCGACACCACGCACGCGTCGCCCGAAGGGTTCATCGAGGAACTGCGCCGGATGACCGGATTCGAAGCGCGTGTGGTCAATAAGGAGCCACCCTCTTGAAGTCACATCACGCGACCGCGTGGGGCCCCCTCGGAAGTCTCTTCGCCGCCCTCTGCTGTCTCGGAGCCGCACCCATCCTGGCGGCCCTCACGGCGGTCGGACTGGGCTTTGTGATCAACGACCTGATCCTGCTTCCTCTCCTCGTCCTCTTCCTCGGCGCGACCCTGTGGGCGTTGCGGCGGGACCGGCCGCGTCACGGGCGAGCGGGACCGCTCGTGGTCAGCGCGGTGGGAGCCCTGGCCGCGGTCGGCGGCCTGTGGATCTCAGGAATCGTCGTGGGCCTGGGGTTGGCTCTTCTGACCGGCGGCTCCATCTGGAACTGGGCTTTGGTGCGCGCAACGTGACCTTCGACCTCATCGTCATCGGCGGCGGCATGGCCGGCCTCCCGCTGGCCAACAAGGCTGCCTTCAAAGGACTCAGGACGGCACTCGTCGAGCGGGATCTGCTGGGCGGTACCTGCCTCAACCGCGGATGCATTCCCACGAAGTCCATGATCGCCTCGGCGGCGGTGGCCCACGCGGTGCGGCACGCGGAAGAGTACGGGATCCGCACGGAACCTCCTCTCGTCGATCTGGCGGCCGTGGTCGACCGAAAGGACCGGCTCGTGAAGAGCATCCGGGACGGAGCCTACCGGGGTGCCGAGAAGAACAAGAATCTCACGCTTGTAGAAGCCCCGGCCACGCTGTTGGCGGAGGGCCGGGTCCAAGCAGGCGACGACGTCCTCACCGCGCCCAGGATCGTGGTCAACGTCGGCGCCCGGCCTGCCACGCCGCGCATCGAAGGCCTCGACCGAGTCCCCTTCCTTACGAGTCGCGAAGCGCTCGACCTCAGGGAGATTCCCGAGCACCTGGTGGTGGTTGGGGGCGGCTATGTCGGCGTGGAGTTCGCCCAGATGTACGCGCGCTTCGGCAGCCAGGTCACGCTCATCCAGAGCGCGTCGCGCCTGGTACCCGCAGAGGAGCCCGAGATCGGAGAAGCCCTTGCCGAAGCTCTCGCTCAGGAAGGCGTCGAGATCCACACCTCCGCGGCGGCGTACCAGACCGAGGAGACCAGGCACGGCATCGGGGTCAGAATCCGGGAGGGGGGGTCCGAATCAACGATCGAAGGCTCCCATCTCCTGGTCGCGACGGGCCGCGTGCCCAACACGGCCGGCCTCGGTCTCGATACGATCGGTATCGAAACCGACCCCAGGGGATTCATCCCTGTCGACGGGCGCTTCCGAACCGCCGTCGACGGCGTATACGCGATCGGAGACGTGACCGGAGAGCCGATGTTCACCCATTCGGCGCGCGACGACGCCGACCTTCTCTACCGGATCCTGGTGAAGGACGATCTCGACGCCACCTGGGAAGGGCGTGTCGTCCCCCACGCCGTGTTCACCGACCCCGAGGTCGCCTCGGTCGGACTGACGGAAGAAGCGGCGCTCCGCCTCGGACACGAGGTCTCGGTGGGCGTGCAGGACTTTCGCGGCGTCGCCCGAGCTCGTGCCATGGGTAGGACCAGGGGGCTCATCAAGCTCGTCGCGGACAAGTCGTCCGGCCGCCTGCTGGGCGGGCATATTGTCGGCCCGTCGGCGGGGGAGCTGATCCACGAGATCACGCTCGCGCTGGTCTTGGGAGCACGCGCCCA
>JBBDSN010000032.1:0-1848 GCA_040904885.1 Gemmatimonadota bacterium
TGGGAGATTCCGAGCTTCAACGAGCGGACGTCGTTCGGCTACTCGAGCAACGTAGAGATCAGTTGGATCGGGCTTACCTTGAAAGATGGGTCGCTGAACTCGGGCTCCAAGCCGAGTGGGACTCGGTGCTGAGAAGGTCCGGTCCAGAGGCACCAGAACGTTGAGGATTGTTGGGAAACGAGACGGTGGGGGCGACGTCTCATAACCCTTATCAGGTCCCCGGAATCAAGAGCGCGCAGGAATTCTTTGGCGCTACGCAAGCAGCGCATGGTGATCGAGCCCGCGTAAGTGGGTCGTCCCCGGTCTCTGGCTTGGCTTCGGAGTCGGTGCGGAGCGGTGACTCTGCACCAAACACTTATTGAGGCTCAGCCGCCGTGGTTCCCGCCTCGAGGGCGGGCGGCGGAGCGGCAGACGCGCTGCCGCGGCCTAGAAGATCATTCGTGCCCTCATGCCGTCCGATTCCGGACAAGAGGTGCAGGCTCCGGTCCCCGCCACAGTCGTCGGGGTGCCGGTCCAGTTAGCTCCGGGTTCGGGTGAGGGGCAGAGTCCATGTGGGGGTGGGGAGCGAGAGGCGGCGTCCAATCAAAGAAATCGGCTGCCGGGCTCCATGCGAACCGATCGACTCGAGTTAGAAGGTGCTGGCTCACCGTCCCTCCTCCCGGATCAGGCGAAGAAGCGATCCATATCGAAGGCCTCGGTGTTTTTGAGCATGAAGTAGACGCTGCGCCCGAGTCGGGCGGCGAGGATGGACAAGGCCTTGGCCTTGCCGTGCTTGCGCTGCAGGCGCTTGAGATGGGCCTGGGCCCTGGGATTGCCTCGGAGGAAGAGCACAGCGGCCTCGCTGAAGGCCCACTTGAGGTGGGCGTTGCCGATCTTGGCGCCGCCCCATCCGACGCGTTTGCCTGCGCTGCGGTGCTCGCTCTTCACGAGTCGGCAGTACGAGCTGAACTTCTGGACCGAGTCGAAGCGGCCGATGTGGTGGATCTCGTAGAGCAGGGTCAGCGCCAGAATCTTGCCGACCCCGGGGATGGTGCGCAGTAACGCGAGGGCCTCAGGGTCGTGGACCTGAGCCTGCTCCTCGATGGTGCCTTCGAGCTCAGCCAGGACCGTGTCGTAGCGATCGGCCAGCGCGAGATCGGCCTCGATCGTGGCCCGCAGGGCCGGGTCGCCGAAGGTCTCGGCGAGCCCCTCGCGGTGCTTCTGGTAGCGGAGTTGGCCGGAGGACGGCATGGGCACGTTGTACTGCTGGAAGGTCGAGCGGATCTGGCCGAAGAGCTCGCCGCGCTTGCGGGCGAAGAAGAGGCGACGGCGCAGCAGGTCGCGCGTCGTGCGCATCTCGGGTGGATAGACAAAGGCCATGGGAAAGGCTCCCCCACGCAGCAGCGTCGCTGTCTCGTGGGCGTCGATCTTGTCGTTCTTCGCCTTGCCGCCGTGGATCGCCTTCATGTAGAGCGCATGTCCAGGACAAAGGCGATCTCCTCGGCCACGCACAGGTCGGCCACCCAGTACCAGCAGAAGATGCACTCGCAGCCGCCGACGACATCGGAACGATACGGCTTGAGCGCCTCGACGAGGCGCGTCCGGTCGCACGGTAGCCGCTTGTGCAACCGAACCGTGCCCGTGTCGTCGAGCACGCACAGATACAGGGTCCGAGCATGGAGGTCGACACCGCAGTAGTATTGGTGTTGGCCAGTGTAGAAACGCATGGTTCCCCTCCTGGGTCAGATGAGTGGGTCGCACTCTCATCGTTCCTCCCGTTCGTCGGGAGGTCCAAAAGGGGCCTGTATGAGTATCAAGTATGTTTCCGGCTCCGCTCACTTCGTTCGCTCCGACCTACATGGCCTCGAG
>JBBDSN010000033.1:0-10986 GCA_040904885.1 Gemmatimonadota bacterium
CGTTGAACCTCGTGGAGTTCTTCGACGGGTCCGCCCGGGAGCTCGCCGAGCTGGCGATGGCGTTGGCGGGGGTGGGGGGCGAATCGGCCGAGGTTGCCATCCGGGCGTCCCCTGTGGTTCAAACCGCGCTGGGCCCCATCCGCTACCCCCGCCCGATCACGCTGATACGGACTTCGGTCGGACGGGAGTAGGCGCGGATCGGGCTGCTATCGCAGGAGCCAGGTGCGGGGACGGCGTCGCCGCCCCCGCAAGTCGCCTCGAGCGCCAAGCTGGAAACTGGCCCGGGCGGTTTACATCGAGGCGGCGACCGCCGGAGCGCGAACCTGTCACGGATGGACGATCGTGGGTCTGCGGCTCGCGGCCCGACCCGGGTTCGTCAGTCCGAGAAGTCCAGGGCGACATCGAGGGACGGAGCGGAGTGGGTGAGCCAGCCGACCGAGATCCAGTCGACCCCGGTCTCGGCGACCGGCCGTACGGTATCGAGCGTGATGCCTCCCGACGCCTCCAGCAGGCACCGGCCGGCGGTTCGCCGCACGGCTTCGCGCATGAGCGCGGGCTCCATATTGTCGAGCATCACGATGTCGGCGCCCGCCGCGATGACCGCTTCGAGGATCTCGATCGACTCGATCTCGACTTCGACGCGGAAGTCCGGACCCACGTGGGCGCGGGCCCGGCGCACCGCCTCGGCCGCGGATCCGACCGCGGCGATGTGGTTGTCCTTGATGAGCACCGCGTCGTAGAGGCCCATACGGTGGTTGGCTCCGCCACCGGCAAGCACAGCGGCCTTCTGGAGCGCCCGGAGCCCCGGGACCGTCTTGCGCGTGTCCACGATGCGGGCGTGCGTGCCTGAGACACGGTCGACCAACGCCCGTGTGGCCGTGGCGACGCCGGAGAGTTGTCCGAGCACGTTCAGCGCGACGCGCTCCGCGGACAGCAGGGAGCGCGCGGGGCCCCTGATGCGTGCGAGCACCGTGCCGGCGGGAACGACGTCGCCGTCCGCGGCAAGCCGCTCGATGCGGACGTCGCCGTCCATGAGGTCGAACGTGCGCAGCGCCGCCACGAGTCCTGCGACGCATCCCCGCTGGCGCGCGACCAGCTTCGCGGTCGCGACCGCGGTCTCGGGAATCGTCGATGCCGACGTCACGTCGCCCGAGTTTCCGAGATCCTCCCTCAGGGCCGCGATCAGGAACGCGTCGATCTCGGGGGTCGTGGCCTCGGGACCGCTCAGACCCGCACCTCCAGCATGCGCTCCACCGCCACACGGGCCCGTTCGGCCACGTCGGGGGGAACGGTGACCTCGTTCTTCATGTCGCGGAGGCTGTCCCGAATCCCTTCGACGGTGATCCGCTTCATGTGCGGGCAGAGGTTGCAGGGGCGGATGAACTCCGTCTCCGGAGACTCGGCGGCCACGTTATCGCTCATGGAGCACTCGGTGACCATCACGACCTGCCGGGGGCGCTCGTGATGCACCCAGTCGATCATGCGTGCCGTGGAACCCACGAAGTCCGCCTCGTCTAGAACGTCAGGCGGGCATTCCGGGTGGGCGATGATCTGGATGCCGGGGTGCAGGGACCGGTACGCACGGAGCTCCTCCGCCGTGAACCGCTCATGGACCTCGCACGACCCGTTCCAGAGCACGATCTCGACGTCGGTCTGGGACGCGACCCACTGTCCGAGATACTGGTCGGGCAGGAAGATCACTCTGGGTACGCCGAGGGACTCGACGACCTGGACCGCGTTCCCGGAGGTGCAGCAGATGTCGGACTCTGCCTTCACTTCCGCCGACGTGTTCACGTAGGTGACGACCGGAACGCCAGGGTACCGTTCCCGCAGGAGCCTGACGTCCGCGCCGGTGATGCCCTCGGCCAGGGAGCATCCGGCACGGAGATCGGGGATCAGGACCGTCTTCTGCTCGTTGACGATCTTCGCGGTCTCCGCCATGAAGTGGACGCCCGCCATCACGATCACGTCGGCGTCCGTCTCACCCGCCATTCGAGCGAGCGCCAGCGAGTCGCCGCGGAGATCGGCGACGCCATGGTAGATGTCTGGCGTCATGTAGTTGTGGGCCAGAACCACGGCGTTGCGTTGACGCTTGAGCTCCTCGATCTCCATCAAGAGGGGCTCGATCACGGCGATTTCTACATCGGGCAGGATCCCCGCGAGGCGTTCCACGGGTCCGATCTGCGTCGAGGGTGCGCTCACGACGGCTCCGGGTCTGTTACTGGGCGGGCTGAGATGGGGTACGGCTACGTAACGAGTACACCAGAACCGCCCTACGGATTCAGGATGGGTCGAGGTCGCCCGCGGGCGACCGTCGCTGACTGCGCCGACCTTCGATACGCGCGTTGCGCCGGAAGCTAGACACGGGGCCGTGGTGCTACAAGAATCGAGACGGTTCCGGACGCTTGTTCAATGGTGTTGGCGGCGTTGGGTCCCGGCGCCGGACGCGTTAGCTTCGAGATTCCTCAACCCTCAGGAAAGGACCACATGAACTTTCGTCTCGCTACAGGGCTGGCGGCCCTGACGGTAACGATCGCGGCTTGTTCGGACGGCTCTGGATCGTTCGAGTCCGCCTCCCTCGACTCCGACGATCAGAGGGCGAGCTACGGGATCGGCCTGAACGTCGGAAACCAGCTCTCCGATTCCCGTGACCGCCTCGACCGCTCCGCATTCATGCGGGGTGTCGAGGACGCCCTCCAGGGCAGTGAGCCGGCCATCCCTCGGGAAGAGATCCAGCCCGCGTTGGAAGCCTTCGCCGAAGAGATCCAGGCCGCTGCGGCCGAGGCCAGGGAGCAACTCGCCATGGCGAACGAGGAGCAGGGTAGGGCTTTCCTCGAGGAGAACGCCGAGCGGGACGAAGTGACGACGACGGAAAGTGGTCTCCAATACGAGGTGCTCGAGGCAGGTGACGGACCCGTTCCGGCTGCTTCCGACCAGGTCCAGCTCCACTATACCGGGTCGCTCATCGACGGTACCGAGTTCGACAGCTCGCGTGGCGGTGAACCTGCGGTCTTCGGCGTGGGTGCGGTTATTCCCGGCTTTGCCGAAGGGCTCCAGCTCATGCCGGTCGGGAGCCAGTACCGGGTCTGGATCCCGTCCGACCTCGGGTACGGGCCTCAGGGCTCCGGACCGCTCATCGGCCCGAACGCCGTGCTGGTGTTCGAGATCGAGCTGCTCGACATCGTCGAGTAGGCCGCGACGCCTCGACCCGGCAAGAGCCTGAATGTCGTTCTTCTCCAAAATCTTCCGTTCGGAATCCGCCGGCGAAGCCGGGTCCGCCGAGCTCGAGGCTCGCCTGAAGGCGCTCGAGCAGGAGGCGGGAAGCGCGCGTCCAGGTTATCAGGGCACGCCGTACAACAGGGCCGGTGACCTCGCGCTGCGCGCGGGTCACCGGACCCGTGCGGTGGAGTACTACGGTCGCGCCATCAACGCCTTCCTCGAGGACCAACAGCGCGAGGCCGCGCGCGGTGTGGCGAACAAGATCATCCGGGTCCACCCGAAAGCGGTGAGGACGCTCTGCACGCTGACCTGGCTGGATCTCGCCGCCCGACACAAGGCTACGGCGCTCCTGCACCTCAGGGACTACGTCGAGGCCGCATACGAGATCGGTGAGAACGATCGCGCGGCCAATCAGATCTTGGCAATGGCGCGAATCTGTCCGCAGTTGGAGTTTGTAGATGCGGTTGCCGACGCGCTCGATAGCCTCGGATTCGATGAGCGCGCGTCCAACGTGCGAGATTGGGCGCGTGAAGGAGGCTCCCCGGACATGATCCGGGACGGCCAGGAGCTCGCCGACCGATGCATGGAGGCGGCGGTGAATTCGGCACGCCCCGGCACGGGTGGGGCCTGACCCACGAACCACCCAATCGAGAGGTGGAGCATGGCCAATCGGCGTCTGTTTTCGAGCGTCGTATGCGTGACCACGCTGTTTGCGCTCGGGTGCGCCTCGGCGGAGGACCGGCTCGCGGAGGGTGTCGAGCTGCAGGCGCGGGGGCAGTACTTCAACGCGGTCTACCGCTACGCCGAGGCGGTGGAGAAGGACGGTTCGCTCCTCGAGGCCCGCGAGCGGCTGCTCGCCGCGGGCGACACGGCCATGGGCGTCGCGCTCGCCGACGCTGATCGGCTGGAGGCCAGGGACGAGCCGGTGGCTGCCGCCGCACGTTATCAGGACATCGACCGCATGTTGGCGCGGATCCGCTCCGTGGGGGAGCGTCTCGATCCGCCTCCCGGATACGAAGATTCGCGTCGCGCCTTGTTCGATCGGGCGATCGAATGGCGGATGGCGTTGGGAGACGAAGCGGTGCAGACTGGTCGATGGGCCGACGCGCGGAGGGTCTATGTCGACGCGCGCTCGGACTTCGCTCCCTCGCGGGCTCAACTCGCAGCCTCGCTCGACGCCGAGACCGGGCTGCTGCTCGAGTGGGCCGAGGTGGAGCTCGAAGACGGACGGCCGAGAGCCGCCTTCGGTCTCGCCGAGCAGGCCGTCCAGGTTCGCGCCTCGGCACCGCGGGACGTCGTCCTCTCCGCACGCGACGTACAGGATCGGGCGTTGGAGCGCGGCACGGTCGTCGTCGCGATTCCGCCCGTGGTCGCGAGCCCCACTGTGCGTGACTACCTCGGTGCCGAGTTCGAGATCCGGCTCGACGACGATCTGGCGCTGGACCATTGGACGCAGCCACCTCCGTTCGTGCGCATGGCCGACCACACGGCGATGCGGCGGGAGCTGCGCGGGCTTTTGCGTGGGGTGCCGCAGTCACCGCTGCTGGTGGGACGGGTCCTCCAGCTCGTCGGGGGCGACTTCGCGGCCATGGTGGAACTGGCGGAGATCGAGGTCGTCGAGGAGGATGTCCAGCGTACCACGCGTCAGACTCGCCTGACGGATCCGACGGGTCGTGAACCCCGGCCCGTCGAGTACGCGGTCGTCGAGGGGAACCTGGCCTACAGGGTGAGCGCGGACGTGGTCCTCGTCGATTACGATGGCCGCGAAGTCACCCGCTTCAGAGTCGAAGGCCGCAGCGGTGGTCCGTTCCGCCGGGGCGACTTCGACGGAAATCACGAGCGGCTCCAGTTGCCGGAGGACGACGAAGCGCTCTTCGATGCCCGCATGTTGGCCGAACAGACGGCTCGCATCGAGGAGACGCTCATGGAGGAGCTAGCGATCGCGATCGCATCCGGCACGTACGATTCGGTTCTGGAACGGATTCCCTGAGACGGGTGGCGCCGGGAGCGTGGCGTGGCCAGGGCTCCCGTCAGTGGAGCAGCTCGGGCTCGTCCGGGTCCGGGCGGTAGAGGACCGCCGTGCGTCCGATGGTCTGGACCGTGTGCGCGTCGCCGATCGCGGCCGTGATGGCGTCGGCGAGCTCCCGGATGGGGGAGGACGCCGAGTCGAGCGACTTCACCTTGAGGAGTTCGCGCGTGTTGAACGCTTCCCTCACGGACTGAACCACGGCGTCGGTCACGCCGTCGTTTCCGACGATCACGACGGGTTTGAGCCGATGCGCCAGCCGCCGGAGCTCGGCGCGTTGTTTCGAAGTGAGCTTGGTCATGTCCGAAGGTCGCCCCTGCGCTCCAGGAGGTCCACCGCCGCGGCCGCGGTCGTCACGTCGGGCTCGACCGCCAGGAGGCGGGCCAGGACGCCGCTCACGTTGGCCACGGCGAAGCTGATGCCGTTGAGATTCCGCTCCATGGGAACCCCCGGAATCGGCCGGGGAAACGGCGACGCCACGACGGCGCGCACCCGGGAATCGAGCCTGCGGACCGCGACGCTCTCCCTGGGCTGGGCGGCATCGAGAAGCACACCGACCACGCCGTCGAGCGAGCCCGGGAGCCAGCGCACGCCCTCGTGCTCGCGGGCGGAGACCAGGACGGCTCCATGCTCGACCGTGCGCGCCACCGCCGCCTCCAGCTGTGTGCGCCGGAGCTCGTTGGGTGTGCCGAGGCTGAGGTTGATGATGCGCGTCCCGCTTTCGCCCGCGCGGTCGATGGCCCGCACCAGCGCCGGGACGCTCGTCGCGAGTTGGGCGTCGAAGACCTTGATGACGAAAATGTCGGCGTGCGGGGCCTTTTCGTGGATCGCCGCCGCGACTGCCGTACCGTGGCCGAGCCGGTCCACGTAGTCCTCGTGCTCCCGGCCGTGGATGTCCAGCGCCAGGCCCCCTGCGACCCTTTCCAGGTGCGGGTGGGGCACGTTCACCCCGCTGTCGATCACCGCGACGCGCAGGGAGGCAGTCATCCGGTGAGCACGTCGAGGAAGAGATCACGGAACGACTTCCCATGTGCCTGGAGCTCGTCCGGCGACCCGTCCTCGGCGATGCGTCCGTCCTTCACCACGACGACCCGCTCGCAGCGGCGGGCCAGGTCGAGGCGGTGCGTGATCACGACCGTGGTACGTTGACGCATGAGCCGCTCGTATCCCTGGAGGACGGACGCCTCCGACGAGGGATCCAGCGCGCCGGTGGCCTCGTCCATCACGAGCACGGCCGGGTCGGCCAGGAACGCACGGGCCATCGCCAGCCGTTGGCGTTCTCCTGCCGAGAGCTCGCGCCCTCGTTCGCCCACCACGGTGTCGAGCCCATCGGGCATCGTCCCGACCAGGGTGCCGAGCCCGGCCGCCTCCAGCGCCGACCAGACCTCGGTGTCGACCGCGTCGGGGCGTCCGAAGAGGACGTTGTTCCGAATACTCGTATGAAAGATGAACGGGTCCTGCTCGACGACATGGACGAGCCTACGGACATCTTCGAGCGCGATGCGGCGAAGGTCGACGCCGTCCAGTTGGACGCTCCCCTCGTCAGGGTCGATGAAGCGGACGAGCAGGTCCGCGATGGTCGACTTGCCACTGCCGCTCGAGCCGACGATCGCCACCGTCTCGCCTGAAGGAATCTCGAGGTCGACGCGGTCGAGCCCGTCGCCGCCCCGACCGAAGCCGAAGCGGACGGCGTCGAGTCGCAAGGCGCCACGAGCCTCGGCCATGCGCACGCCGTCCGGCGCTTCCGAGACGTCCGGCGGCGTGTCGAGCAACTCGTGCACCCGCACGAGCGACGCCCGCGCGGTGGCCAGGTTGGAGTAGATCCCCATGAGTCCCTGGATGGGACCGAGGAGACGCATCTGATAGGCCATGAAGGCGACGAACGTCCCGAGCGTGGTCGCACCCTCGATCACCCGAAAGCCGCCGTACAGGAAGACCGCGGCGGTTCCCGCCGAGAGGAGAAGCCCGGGAAGCCCGCCCGCCAGGTAGGTGTAGAGCCGCATGGACAGGAGCGCGCTCACGAACGCGTCGTTCTTCCGCTCGAAGCGCGCGACTTCGCGGTCCTGTGCGTTCAGACCCACGATGGTGCGCATCCCCTGCAGCGTCTCGATGAGGAACGTCCCGATGCCGGCGCTCCGCTCCCGAAGCGTCCGGACACGCCCTTCGAGCTCCCGTCGGTACCGGACCAGTGCCCAGAGCGCCGGGGGCAACGCCAGCATGCCCACCGCGAAGAGACGCGCGTCGAGCCACACCAGCATGGCGAGTGTCCCGATCAGAGCGAGGGTCTGGCCGAACCAACCGAGCGCGGCCTCTCCGGTCACCCGCTGGATCTCACCGATGTCCCCATTGATACGCGATACGATGTCTCCGAGCGGCGTGCGGGCGAAGAACCTCGGAGACATCTTCTGGAGATGCCGGTACAGCACGGCGCGCATGTCGAACAGGATGTCCGCTGATACGCGGGTGTAGCGGAGTCCGCTCCACGCGGCGATCGCGAAGGAAAGGAGGGTCACCGCGAGGAAGATGCCCACGATGCGCACGAGCGCGCCGAAGTCCCCGGCCAGGATCGCGTCGTCGATGAGGAGCTTCGACAGATACGGAATCACCAGGTTCAGCCCGGTGCCCGCGATCGACGCGAGGACGACCGGGATCAGGGCCGGCACGTACGGTCGGACGTACCGGAGCGCTCGTCGCAGGTGGGGATCACGAAGGCGCATCACGCCTCTTCGGTCGAGAGAAATCCGGCTGCGCACGCGGCGGCCAGCGCGGTCAGGAAGTCGGGGAGGTCGGCGGGTGGCCCCGACCGATTATAGGCGCTCCAGAGCTCCGGGACAGCGTGGTGGCGCGGTGCGAGGGCGACGAGGCGGCGAAGATCCACGGAACGATGGAAGCGGGCCGGGCGCGGATGGAGATCGCTCGCCAGGTGATTTTCGAGGACGATCCTGCGTCCCGCGAGCGCCGGCGCCGTGATGGTCCGCAGCGTGGCGCCCGGGCGGGCGCGCAGCCGTGGCGCGGCGCGGAGGGCCGCGTGGGCTCGGCGGACATCCGCTTCCGCGACTGCCAGCTCGGTGGGCGAGGGTTCGCTCGCTCGGGGGGACGCGGTGGACTGGGCGGCTTCCAGGCGGCGGGACCAGAACGGGTGGCCGTAGCGGGCTGCCGCCTCTGCGAAGAAGTCCGCCGAGCGTGCCCGGTACGTGGCCGCGACATCCCGCTCGTGGGCGTCGTGGTATGCGAGCGCGGCGCCCGTCATCGATGCGTCCTCCAGGCAGGTCGCGATGGCGATCCCGGCCAGCCGTCCGGACACGAGCGCCTTCTTCACCCCGTAGGAAGAGAGAGGGTCGATGAATGCACCCGCGTCGCCGGCGACCACCAGTCCTTCATCCGTGTAACGGGCGCTGGTATAGAGCGATGCCGGGCAGGCCCATGCGTCCGGATGCCGGCGGCCAGGTCCCGAGATCGACTCGATCAAGGGCGCCTTCCGAAGTTGCCGTGCCAGCGTTCCGCCGAGAGAGTCCGCGTCGATGGGGGTCTCCCTCGGATCCACCATCGCCGTGACGCACCGCGCGCCCGGACCCACGGGGACGGACCATGCCCACCCGTCTTCGTAGCTCTCGATCAGGGTGTGCCCGTCGTGATCCGACCGGGCCTCTTCTTCGGGCACCCGGGACACCAGCGCGATCGTGGTGGTACGGCGGTCCGGCTCCCGCCCGAGCTTGCGCGCGAAGAAGCCGTGCCGCCCCGTGGCATCCACCACCCATGGAGCCGAGATGCGAACCGTCCTTCCGGTCGGGTCGAGGCAGCGGAGGTGCCAGGCGCCACCCGAGCGCTCGGCGAACCGAGCCGCCGGGCCACGAACAACCGTCACGCCGGCCTGTTCGATGACGGCGTCGAGCGCACGCTCGAGACCGGCCCGGTCGACGTGGAACCCGTGACCCCCGTCCGGGAAGACTTCCGCCCGGACCGGGCTGCCCGCCCACGCCGCGGTGTTGCCGCGGTTCGGGACGAAGCCGGCCCTCTCGATCGCGTCGAGCATTCCGAGCTCGCCCAGAAGTGCGCGCGCGGAGGGTGGAATCGACTGCGCGAGGGAAGCCCCTGGGGGTCGCTCGGGTCGAACGAGGGCGACGGCGTGGCCCCCCGAAGCGAGCACGAGAGCGGCGGCGCACCCCGCCGGGCCACCCCCGAGGACCAGAACGTCGGGTGCGGGAATCCGGCTCAGGCCTTCGGCGCGCAGGCGCACCCCGTTCCACATCCTCCGAACGAGGGCGTGCCGGAGTCGCCGGTGAGGGGCACGGGCGCGCTGAGCAGACGCTCCACGGGAGTCGCCGCGGGCGTGTCACCCGCATCGATGCCCGTCCGCTCGATCAGAGCGCCCCAGGTCTCGACCCGCTCGTTCATGCCGTGGCGGACCTCGACGGTCCGTCCGTTCGAAGGACAGTGGTATTCGTAGTAGGGCATAAGATCCGCTCCTGGAGACGACGAACGTGTGCTCTGGAACATATAGCCCGCGCGGGGATGCGGGGTTCCAGTCCCTGGGTTCGGATCTCTGGGTGTGGTACGGATGCGCAACCGGTTGTGGTGTCGGTGCCACGTTCTGCCTGGGGGGTGAATGCTTGCCGATGGGGCGACCGATGCCGTCGAAGCCTTTGAAACAATGGATTCCGGCCGATGTGGAGCGCTCGCACGCCCACGTTCGGAATGCGGCACATCGGTTGCATCCCATGGGGTCGGAACCAACGTACACCTCGAGTATCAAGGGGAACTGAATGAAGCGGCACGCCAAGCAGATCGTTCTTTGGGCTGCATTCCTGCTGCTTCCGGTCTCTGTGGATGCACAGATCACGGATTACACGGGGTCGTTGGGAACGACGGAGTATCTGAACTTCGTGGGTGCCGGAGGCGACGCCGAGGTCTCGTCGTGGTCCGAAGATGGTTCGCGCTACTATGTCGGGCCCTATGTCGGCGAGTTCCAGACCGGTGGTGTGACCTCACCGCGGTTCAGCCTGATCTGTGTGGATTTCGACCATTATGCCGGGGACCAGGAGGTCGACGTCACCGGACTCGGCAGCGGGCAGACGGACGCAGGACTCGGCGCCACGAGGCTCGGCGATGCGAGCGGGAGCCTCAGCACCTATCGTCAGGCGGCTTATCTCGGCTCCCTCATGGACTCGTGGGCGGACCACGGTCCTGACCGACCCACCGTCTTCTCGGGTCTCCATGCGGCCATCTGGACGCTCATGACAGGGCGCGACATCGGTGGCAGCGACTACGACTACCGTGACGACTTCCTGGCACTTGCTTCGCTCGAGGCGGCTTCCTTCGACACCGACGGCTGGTACGTCCTCTCGGCCGCCGATGGATACGATGGTCAGGAGATGCTCATCCGCACGCCTGCGAGCACGGTTCCCGAGCCCTCCACCTACCTCCTGATGGCGACCGGGCTCCTGTTCCTGGTCTTCTTCGGTCGGAAGCGCATGCGCGATCTGAACGAAGGTTGACCCGAACAGGGTTGACCTCCCGTCACCGGTGACCCCCCTTTAGCCGGTGCCGGTCGAGCGGAGTGTGCTTCGGCGCGCTCCGCTCGTTTTTTTCTACGTCCTCCACGACCCCTGAGACGCCATGACTGGATCCTCCTTGCAGCCATCTCCGTGGGCGGTGCGCGCGCTCTACCTGTTCGCGCTGGTTCTCGTCGTGATGCCGATGCTCGATCTGGTCACGACGGTCCTTCCCGCCAGGCCCGGAGA
>JBBDSN010000034.1:0-13182 GCA_040904885.1 Gemmatimonadota bacterium
TTAAGGGATCACACGACCCTCGAGGACAAGGGTGCGCTCACAGAGGGAAGGGCGACGCGGCACAACAGCGCCGCGTCGGGGATGAGCGATCAGGCGGCGCTCGTGGTCGAACTGGAGCGCGAGCCACCGCGCCGGCCGAGCACTCGGCTCCTGGCTCGGGGGCGGGGATGCTCCGGCCGAGCCGACTTGCCGTCCTCTTCGACCAGCGCGTCGAGAAATCGGTCCCGCCAGATCCGAGCCGTGTTCCGGCGCAACCGGTCCATCCCGACCTCCCAGAGCCGACGTCGCTCCTCCATGGGCATGGTCAGAGCACGGTAGAGTCCCTCCCCGACACCCTCGGCATCGTAGGGGTTCACCATGACCGCCGCGTCGGAAAGCTCGTCGGCGGCGCCCGCGAGCTTCGACAAGACGAGCACGCCGGGATCCTCCGCCGTCTGAGCGGCCAGGAATTCCTTGGCCACGAGATTCATGCCGTCGCGTAGCGGCGTGACGAGGCCGACGTCCGCGAGCGAGAAGTAACCCAGCAACGCATCGCGGGGGATAGAGCGGTTGATCAACCTCAGCGGGGTCCATCCGATGCGGTTCTTGCGGCCGTTGATGCGCCCGGCCGCAGCTTCGAGCTGACGCGTGATGGCGCGGTACCGCTCGACGCTCTCCCGCGACGGCGCGGCAATCTGGACGTAGATCATCTCGTTGGCCATCTCGTCCTCGTGCGCGCCGAGGAAGCGATCGAACGCCTCGAGCCGCTTCACGAGCCCCTTGGTGTAGTCCAGGCGGTCGGCTCCGATGACGAGCTTGCGTCCGGCGTGGACCTCGACCAGGCGGCGCCCCTCCGCGGTGTCCCGATTGGCATGAGCGATCTCCGCCGTCTTGTCAACGTCGATGCCGATGGGGAACGCCCCGAAGCGAACGCGGCGCCCATTCAACTCGACGGTCCCGGTGCTTTCGTCGACGTTCGCGCCGAGGCCGTGCCGCATGTTGTCGGCGAAATGCCGGACGTCGATCGTCGTCTGCATGCCGACGACGTCGTACGCGAGAAAGGACTCGAGCAGCTCCGTGTAATTCGGAAGCACGCGAAACACGTCGTACGGCGGCAGCGGGGTGTGCAGGAAGAAGCCGACGGATCCCGATACGCCCCGCTTCCGCAGCTCGGCTCCGAGCGGGATGAGGTGATAGTCCTGCACCCAGATGAGGTCATCCGGATCCAGGAGCGGCGTCACTCCCTCCGCGAAGTATTCGTTGACGCTCGCGTACGACGCTCGAAACGCCTCCCGGTACTCGACGATGTTCAGACGCTCGTGGAAGAGCGGCCAGAGCACCATGTTGGCGTAACCACGATAGTAGCCGTCGAGATCCTGCTTGCTCAACGGCAGGGTCGCGAATTCGATGTTGTCTCGCCGCACCATGTCCGGTGTGGTGCCCCGCTGCTCCTCGGCCTCACCATTCCACCCGAACCAGACGCCGCCGGACTCGGAGAGCGCGTCCCGGAGCGCCACGGTCAGCCCGCCCGCCTGGTCGTCTGCGTTCGGGGACGGTACTCGATTGGATATGATGACCAACTTCACGGTGTGCCTCCTGCCTGAGGACGCAGGCCTTCCCTGCGTGGGACCGGATCATGTCGGGAATCCACGGCATCTGCGGGTCGGACGTGGACGAACCATGAGCAGGCCCGGTCCAGGCTCAGGACATTTCCCGGGCCGAGCTCGACGACCACCTCATCGTCGGCCTGCCGGCGACACCGCAAGGTCACGCCCTCCATCAGGCCCAACTCGCCGCATCGGTCGCGAACCAGCCCGAAGAGGATGCGGTGAACCACGTAGTCCCGCCCTTCGTCGGCCTGGATTCCGCCCAGAGATTCCGACCATGGCCATTCGATGAACCTGCCCATTCTCGACCCTCCCCCTGTTGCTCTTGGCGCCACCGTGCCGTCGTGCCGAGAGACGCGGAGAGAGGTCCGGTCGCATCGACTCACGAACTCTATGCCTTGATTAGAAGCAGGGAACATGCCACTCGTCGGCGTGGAGGATCCCCGACCGGCTCACCGAGCTGGCAGGCTTCCGGGGGCGGTATATCTACGATTCGAGACGGCGGGCCCGCGAAGCCTGGCTTCCGGGGCAGACCCGATCACCGATCGTTTCAGAATCCGAAAAAATGGAAACGCGCACGAGCGCTCGGGCCTCCCGGCCCGTGACCAGAAGTCGGACGTCGCCCCGATATGCAGATCCTCGCCGCAGACATCGGCGGGACCCATTCCCGCTTCATGCTACTCGAACTCACCGGGAACCGACGACTGCGGACCACGTTCGGCTGCTGAACGATTTCGAGTCTCTCGGCTACGTGCTCCGATTTCTAGAACGCTGGGCCGGGCAGGCTGAAGAGTGGCTTTCCGACGCCATTCACAATCACGCGGCCGCTCCATCTGTGCCGCCCATGCCCGGGAGTGCCTTGCTCGCTTCGGCGGCCGCCTCGACATTGACTCCCGTCCAGGACGCGGAACCCGAATCGCCCTCCGCGTGCCGGTCGAGAGCGAGCCACAGACACCCTGACGAAGCGAAGCCGGGCACCTCGAGACTCCTATCGAGGCCTCCGGGGTTCTTCCTCGATCCATTCAACTCAACCGGGCGGCCCGCCCGAAGAGGCGTATGACCCATCGAGTGTTCCTCGTCGAAGATCACGAGCTCATGCGTACGGTGATGCAGGAGTTCGTCGACGATCTCCCGGAGACCGAAGTCGTGGGCACGGCCGACTCGGGCGAGCAAGCGCTGAAAGTGTTGGCGAGCATGACAGCGAATCGCCCCCACGTGCTGCTCGTCGACGTCTCGCTTCCGGGCATGAGCGGCATCGACCTGGTTCGGGATGTCAGCCACCGCTGGCCGGACATCTCCTGCGTGATGCTGTCGGGACACCTCAGACCGTCCTACGTCGAACGGGCCTTCGCCGCCGGGGCCAGGGGATACGTGCGGAAGGGTAAGCCCACGGAGGTCGACGCCGCCATCCGACATGTGCTCGCAGGCGGCAGATACACGAGCGAGAGCCTGAAACCACTCGCCCAGGAGTGATCCGGCGCCCATTCTCGGTCTCCTTCATTGGATGGCATTGGGCTTGCAAGTTTCTCGGGGTGTGAGAGACCGCGAGAAACCAACGAGTGAGAGCACCCAGCGCAGGGCGATCGTCGTCGAGGACGACCCTGGCGTCAGGGATATCCTCACCCTGCTCTTCGAGCTGCGGCACTGGCAGATCCTGAAAGCGGGGGACGGCAAGGCGGGACTCGAGCTCGCGCGGAATGTGGCGCCCGACCTGATCGTCACGGATCTGGACATGCCCGGGATATCAGGCATCGAGTTGGCGCAGGAGCTCCACGCTGGAGGGATGAACGACATTCCCATCATCGCGATCACATCTGCGAGTTCGGACCTACGAACCGCGGCGCAAGAAAGTGGCCTGTTCAGGGCGGTGATGCGGAAGCCCTTCACGGTCGACGAGATCATGAAGGTGGTCGATCAGGCGGTCCAACCGGACGGAAGGCCAGGCTGAACCGGCTACCGCCATCTACGTCGCTCGACACGGACAGCTCACCGTACAGTTGTCGCGCGATCTCCTGGGCGATCACGAGGCCAAGGCCGGCGCCTCGCCGGCCCGGGGCCAGTCGCTGCTCCGGCACACGATGAAGGAAGATGTCCTCGAGCTGGTCCGGAGGGATGCCGGCCGCGTTGTCTGCGACGCTCAGCTTCACGCAGCCGTCTTCCATCCACTCACCCGAAACGCGCACCCACGCACCTTCCTGGGTGGGGCTTCGGTGTTCGATTCCGTTTGCGATCAGGTTGACGAGGATCACGTACAGGCGCCCGGCGTCGACCAGACAGTCCGGAAAACCACCCTCGACGCGCAGCGCGACACCGGCGTCGAGCGCGCGTGCCTGTAGCTCACCGATCACGACCCGCACCAGGTGCGCGAGCTCCATGGATCGCATGCCGATTTTGCTCGGTCCGGCTCCAGCCAGCGTCTTCATGTCGTCCACCGTCAGGAACGCATCGCTCACCGAAGCTCGAATGATGCGGGCGACGCGGGTGACCCGATCCCGATCCATATCCAGGTTCGGCGTCAGCAGCATCTCCCCCGCCGTGCTCGCCGCGCCGAGGCGGTTCGTCAGCTCGTGCACGAGAACCTCGGTCATGGCCGCCAGCGCTTCCGCCCGCTCACGGCTCGCGCGAGCGGCGCTGACCTCGAGGACCCGGACGAGCCGACGCGACATCCTGTCCATGGCACAGGCGACGTCCAATCTCAGCCGGAGCGCTCCCGCAGCCTGCTCACCGCCATCCGTGGCAAGCTGGTCGGCGACCACACGCTGGAGATCGGCGAAGTCGTCGAGCGTCTGGGCGATGCCGAAGTCCGTCGTCCGGATGGTGGCGGCCAGCGCGGCGACCATAGGCTCTACCCGTGTATCGTCGGCCAGGGCCCCCGGAATCCCGTCACACTCGGATGCGAGCGCCCGCTCGACCAGCGCCGTCCCCAACGTCCGATAGACTTCGATGAGCGAGCTCGAGTGTGGCTCGGGGGCGTCGGACACGGACATGCGCGTCAGCCACTCCTCGACGACCTCGTTCGTGTGCACCGCTCAGTCCTCCCTGAGCTGCTGGTAGAGTCGTTCCACTTCCGCTGCTTCGCACAGCTCCGTCCCGGGTGTCATGACGGCCGCCGCGCCCGCCGCGACGCCGAGCTTCACAGCCGACGCCAGGTCATCGCCGCGCGCGAGCCCGCGCACGATGCCAGCGACCGTGCTGTCCCCCGCGCCCACCCTGCTTCGTGGCCGGACGGAAGGTGAACGGATCCTCATACACGAATCCTTCGTCACTGCGAGCGCGCCCGAGGGACCGAGCGAGACCACCACGATCTCGGCGGCGCCGTTCTCCAACAACGCCCTGGCCGCCTCTTCCTGCTCCCCCTCGTCACCGATGTCGCGGCCGACCGCCTCGCCGAGCTCACGCGCATTCGGCTTGACCAGATAGACGCCTTCCTCGAGGGCTTCCCTCAATGCGGGTCCCGACGTATCCAGCACGAGACGTGCATCATGCTCCCGAGCGTGGCGCGCCAACCTCGCGTAGAAATCCGAAGGAACCCCCGGCGGCAGGCTGCCGCTCGCCACCAGCCAGCTCGGACGCGGGTCGGCCTCGGCCAAGAGCTCCAGCACCGTCTCGCACTCGTCTTCTCTCAACTCCGGACCCGGCATGACGAACCGATACTGGCGATCGCCGTCCTCCTCGTCGAAGGTGAAGCTCTCGCGTGTGGCATCGTCGATGGGGATCCGAACGGTGGAGACGCCCTCCCCCTCGAGAAGCTGCTCCAAGAGGTCTCCGGCCGGGCCGCCCGCGGGGAAGTAGCTCGGTGCGTCGACGCCCATCCGCTTCAGAGCTCGGGAGACGTTCACGCCTCCGCCCCCGGGGTCTCGCCGCGGGCGCTCGGTGCGGATCTTCACTTCGGGCTCGACGCGTGGCACTCTGGCGGACACGTCGACGGCGGGATTCATGGTCAGGACGGCGATCGGATCCATTCGTGTCCCTTTCATCGGGGGAAACAGCACGGCTCGGGGTCGCGACATCCACCCCCCGGTGTAGAATTTGCTGCTCTTGGCAACCGTCGCTCGGGAGATGGCCACCTCGCCGGGTGGTGCTTTTGTCGAATAGCCACGCTCAGATCCGGTCCGAACGAGGAGAGGACGATGGAAGCCGCCGAGCCCCTGCTCATAGGACTACTGGGTCTTCTGATCGTCTCGGCGATCTTCATCCAGTCGGCGCTGAACCGCATCGGCGTACCTTCGTTGGTCGGATTCCTGGCGCTGGGATTCCTCCTCCGGCTCGCCGACGGGGCCTGGACGTTGCTGCCGTCCGAGGGGTTCACGATGCTCGGACTGCTCGCTCGCTTGGGCATCATCGCGCTCCTCTTCCGGGTGGGCCTCGAGAGTGATGTAGGCAAGCTACGTGCCCAGCTCGGACGGGCCGGGCCGATCTGGCTCGGTAGCGTTCTGGTGAGTGGCATGAGTGGATACGCCGCCGCCCGCTGGCTGCTCGATTTCGATGTCGTACCCAGTCTCTTCGCGGGTGTGGCCCTTACGGCGACGTCCGTTGGCGTCTCTGTGAGCGTGTGGCGGGAGCGGGACGCGCTGGGCGGAGACACGGGCGCTCTTCTTCTCGACACGGTCGAGCTGGACGACTTCTCCGGCGTGCTGCTCATGGCCGTCTTATTCAACATGGCACCGCTCCTCAGGAACGGCATGGGCGGCGATCTGTTCGGACCGCTCGCCACGACCCTGGCCGTCGTCCTGCTGAAGGCCAGCGTCTTCGCCATCGGCGCCTTCTTCGCCGGACTGGTGTTCAGCCGTGATCCCGACTCCGTGAGGTTGGACGCGTCCTTCGAGGATCTCTACGCCTTGGTCGTCCCCTTCTTTTTCATCTGGTTGGGTTTCGGGCTCGACCCCGGCGTGGCGGCCATTGTGGGCAAAGTGGCGGGCACGACCCTTCCTGCTCTGCCGAGCCTCGGCTGGGCCGGCGGCCTCGCCGTGGGTATGAGCGTCGTTCCCCGGGCGGAGATCATGATGGTGATCATGGAACGCGGCCTGCAACTCGGAGCATGGGCGGTTCCGCCCCGGCTCTTCGGCGCATCGGTCGGCGTCGTCCTGGTGACCTCTGCCGTCTTCCCCTTGCTCGTGGGACGCCTGCTCGAAGCGAGGCCGGAATTGAAGGCCTGACTCTTCGTATCTCGGTCGTACATCTCCGGGAAGTGGCAATTCCCGTTCCGGCGGCACGCGCCGAAGACCGCAGCAGACTCGCATTGGAGGGTCTGAGCGTGAGCGCGCCGCGCACGAGGGCCTGAGGACGTGGGGCCGGTCTGAGCGCCGAGTGCATCGTGCGCGAGGACATGGCTTGCCCCGGAAGGCGTGACTTCGATCGTTTCAGTTACCCGAGAAACGAAAAGGGAGGGTGATGTCGACGGTAGGCCTCGTGCGAACCAAGTCCTCCGAGCGGTCGGCTGCGTGCCGAGGGCCGCGCGCAGGCAACAGGACCGAGCGCCATGGCGTGCGAGCGATTGGGTTGCACCACCCCATTCCGGGCTTGCCCGCACATGGTACGGAGCTTGCGCTAATCGAGCGCGACCGTCCATCTGAAGAATTCCGGGATAGAGGAGCAGGACATGGGGCGCATGAGCGATAAGGTCGCACTGGTGACGGGTGGAGCTGCGGGTATTGGTAAAGCCACCGCGGATATCCTGGCTCGAGAAGGGGCGAAGGTGGCTCTGGTCGACATCCGTGACGAAGATGGGCAGGCCGTGGCTGACGACATCCAGAGCCGGGGCGACACCGCGCGCTACTGGCATCTGGACGTCTCCGACGAAGCCGAGGTCGAGCGTGTGCTGGCCGATGTCGTCGAGGCCTTCGGCCGCCTCGACGTCCTGGTCAACAACGCGGGCATCTCCGGAACGGACAAGCCGACCGACGAGTTGAGCGCCGAGGAGTGGCGAGAGGTGATGGACGTGAACGTGATGGGGGTGTTCTTCTGCACCAAGCACGCGATCCCCCGCATGAGGGAATCGGGCGGGGGAAGCATCGTCAACCTCTCTTCGATCTATGGCATCGTAGGCGCTCCAGACCTTCCTCCCTATCATGCTTCCAAGGGGGCTGTCCGTCTCATGGCGAAGACAGATGCGCTCCTCTATGCCAGTGAAGGCATCCGGGTGAACTCGGTTCATCCGGGCTTCGTCTGGACACCCATGGTCGAGGAGCATCTGTCGAAACAGGACCAGGACGTCGAGGAGGGACGCGAGGCTCTCGCCGCACTCCATCCTCTCGGTCGGCTCGGACGACCGGAGGAAGTGGCACAGTGCATCCTGTTTCTCGCTTCGGAAGAGTCGAGCTTCGTGACGGGTGCCGAGCTCGTTGTCGACGGAGGCTACACAGCCCGCTGAGCGCCCAGCCCACGCGACCTGGAACCGAGACCGAAAGGCTGGAAGCATGACAGAACAGGCCCATTCCGAGGGTCCGAGCGACGCCGAGAGCGAAGGGGTCGGGACCGCGTCTTTGGCCGCTCTCTTCCGACCCTCCTCGGTGGCGGTGATCGGCGCGTCCCGGGACCCAGAGAAGGTCGGCCACCGAATCTTTCGCTCGATCCTCGACGGCGGGTTCCAGGGCCCGGTGTTTCCGGTCAATCCACAGGCGAAATACGTTTCGTCCGTGAAGGCCTACCCGGGCATGGCCGAAGTGCCGGACCCGGTGGACCTGGCCGTGATCGCCGTGCCGGCTCCGGTGGTGGCGGAAGTGGTCGATCGCTGCGGCGAGGCGGGCGTGAAAGCTCTCGTCGTGGTTTCGGCGGGCTTCGCCGAAACAGGTGACGAAGGACGCAGGCGACAGCAGGAGTTGCTGGAACGCGTGCGGGCTGGAGGCATGAGGATGGTCGGGCCCAACTGCCTCGGAATCGCATCCACTGACCCCGAGGTCAAGCTGAACGCCTCGTTCGCCAGCGTGCTCCCACCGGCTGGACGTGCGGCGCTCTGCTCTCAGAGCGGGGCACTCGGCGTGGCCGTCATCGACCAGGCCAGGCGCATCTCGCTTGGCCTGTCCGCGTTCGTCAGCGTCGGCAACAAAGCCGACGTGGCCGGACACGACCTCCTGGCATACTGGGGGGACGACCCCTCGACGGACGTCATTCTCTTCTACCTGGAATCTTTCGCCGATCCGGGCCGGCTCGGTCGGGTGGCCCGAAAAGTGGGACAGTCGAAGCCCATCATGGTGGTGAAGTCCGGACGAACCGAGGCCGGGGAGCGCGCGGCGGGGTCGCACACGGCGGCGCTGGCGGGGGCAGAGACCGCCGTCGACGCATTCTTCCGTCAGACGGGAATGATTCGGGCGGGCTCGCTTCGCGAGATGTTCGACCTTGCCCGCTTCCTGACCCTCCAGAAGCTCCCGGAGGGGCGGAAGGTCGCGGTGGTGAGCAACGCGGGAGGACCCGCGATCCTCTGTACCGACGCATTGGCCCACAACGGCATGGACGTGCCCACGCTCTCCGACGAGACGCGCCGCGACCTTGAGGCGTTCCTTCCGGATGCGGCGGCCACCGGCAATCCGGTCGACATGGTCGCCTCTGCGGGCCCCGAGGAGTACCGCCGCACCATCGAGCGGGTTCTCGGCTCCGGAGAGGTCGACACGCTCGTCGTCATCCATACGCCGGTCACGCCGGCGTCCACCAGCGAGATCGAAGATGCGATCATCCGTGCGGTGGAAGGCGCACGCGATGCGGAGGGGCAGCGCATTCCCGTGCTCGCGTCGGTGGTCGGAGGCCAGGACGAAATCTACTTGCTCTCAGGAGCCCATGAATCGATTCCCGCCTTCCCCTTCCCGGAGGAGATCGGGAGGGTGCTCCACCGCGCCGTGTCATATCGCGAGTGGCGAGAGGAGGAGCCCGGCGCATTCCCGGATTTTTCCGATCAGTCCGTGGACGAAGCCAGACGCGTCTGCCAGTCGGCGCTCGCCGCGCACGGAGAGGGCTGGATGTCCGCGGAAGAGAGCCGCCGGGTGCTGGAAGCGGGAGGACTCACCCTCGCCGAGGGCCGTGTCGCCACCGATGCGGACGAAGCCGTCGACGTGGCCGAGGACATCGGGTATCCGGTGGTGGTGAAGCTCGCTTCCAGAACGGTGGTCCATAAGACGGAGCTGGGCATGGTGAAGCTCGGCCTGGAGGGACCCGAAGCGGTTCGCGGAGCCTTCCGGGAGATCCGTGAGCGCATGGAGCGGGAGGACGAGCTGGACTCGATGGAGGGCGTGCTGATCCAACCGACCCTGGAAGGCACGGCCGAGGTCATGATCGGGGTCGATCCCGATCCCGTGTTCGGTCCGGTGCTCGCGTTCGGACTCGGAGGGATCCACGTGGAGATCCTTGGGGATCTTGCCTTCCGCGTCGCGCCCCTTTCCGACCGTGACGTACGCGCCATGACGCGCGAGATCCGAGGATTCAAGCTCCTGACCGGGTACCGAGGGCATCCCGAAGCCGACATCGGGGCGCTCGAGGAAGCGCTGCTTCGGCTTTCCAGACTGGTAGAGCAGGTGCCCGAGATCGGGCAGGTGGACCTGAATCCGGTGTTCGTGTTCGAGCCGGGCCAGGGCTACCGCGTCGCGGACGCGGGCATCGAGGTCGTGGAGCGGCGCGGTTGAATATCCCAGAGCATCCATGGGCCCTCCCGCCCGATGAGCTGGCGAAGGCGCTCGACGTTTCGGCCGACGAAGGGCTGTCCGACCCGGAGGTCGTGGAGCGGCGCGAACGCTTCGGATCGAACCGTTTGCAGGTGCAGGAGCGACGCAGCCTCCTCGAGATCCTGTGGAACCAGCTCGAGAGCCTGATTGTGCTGCTTCTGGCTGTCGCCGGAGGCGTTTCCCTTGCCTTCGGGGACGTCGCGGAGGCCGTCGCGATCGGGGTCGTGCTCGTCGTGAACACCACCATCGGCTTCTGGATGGAGCTCCGCGCGATGCGCTCCATGGAGTCACTCCGGAAGATGGGGCAAGCGAGCGCCCGCGTACGGAGGAGCGGCTCCACCCGTAAGGTGGCTGCCCGCGAGTTGGTTCCCGGCGACGTGGTGCTGCTCGCCGAAGGCGACGTGGTCACCGCCGATCTCCGCCTGATCGACGTGGAGGGGCTCCAGGTCGATGAATCCGCACTCACCGGGGAGTCGGTCCCGGTCGACAAGGAAACAGAGCCGCTCGAGGAGAGCGCGCCGCTGGCCGACCGCGTATGTATGGCCTATCGCGGCACGACCGTGCGTAGGGGTCGCGGGACGGGAGTCGTGGCGAACACCGGTATGAAGACCGAGCTCGGTGCCATCTCCTCGATGGTGGGAGAGGAGGAAGACGAGTCTCCGCTGGATGCACGGCTGGATCGGCTGGGCCGCAAGCTCGTCTGGTTGACGCTGGCGGTCGCGGGCGTCGTGGTCGCTGCAGGAATCCTGGCCGGTAGAGACCTGGTCATGATGATACAGACGGGGATCGCGCTGGCGGTGGCCGCCATCCCGGAAGGACTCGCCATCGTCGCCACGGTGGCGTTGGCGCGCGGCATGCGGCGTATGATGGAACGGAACGCTCTGATCCGACATTTGAGCGCCGTTCAGACCCTCGGATCCGCGACCATCATCTGCACGGACAAGACGGGAACACTCACGGTCAACGAGATGACGGTCCGGAGACTGACTGGGCTCGCGGGCGACCTGGAACTGAATCGCGACACCGGCGACGAGAATGGCGCGACGGATCCGACCCGCGACGACTCGCCACTCCGCCCCCTGTTCACCGCGGCGGTGCTCGCGAACGAAGCGGACCACCGCGACGACGAAGACGAGGAGCATGAGGAAAGCGCGCGGCGCGGGGACCCCATGGACCTGGCGCTGCTCGAGATGGGGCGCAAGCTGGGTCTCTCGGCGAGCGACCTGCGGGCAGGCCACCCACATGTGCGCACGGTGTCTTTCGATGCCGAGACCAAGATGATGGGCACGGTGCAGGAAGCGGACGAAGGCTATCGGCTGACCATCAAAGGGGCGCCCGAGGCGGTGCTGGAGGCGAGCGAGGAGGCTCATGGCGCGGAAGGCGCCCGGGTGGAGATCGACGATCGTTTCAAGAAGGAGTGGCTGGAGCGGAGCGAGGAGCTGGCCGCCGAAGGCCTTCGCGTGCTCGCGGTGGCGGACCGCACCCTCGACGATCCCGACGCGGAACCCTACGAGCATCTCCGCTTCCTGGGCCTGATCGGGTTCTACGATCCACCCCGCGAGGATGTAGGCCCCGCAATCCAGAGGTGTCAGGATGCCGGCATCCGCGTCATCATGGCCACCGGCGACCACGCCGCAACCGCGCACCAGATCGCAAAGGAAGTGGGGCTCAGACGCAAGGATCACGACGAGTTACGGGTCGCGGAAGGTCGAGACTTGCCTTCGTCCGACGGGTCGACATCCGTCGACACAGACGAGATGGCTGAGGTGGACGTGTTCGCGCGGGTCGATCCGGAGGAGAAGCTCAGGTTGATCGATCTGCACCAGTCGCGGGGGGAGATTCTCGCAATGACCGGAGACGGCGTGAACGACGCCCCCGCCCTGCGAAAGGCCGACATCGGGGTGGCCATGGGAGAGCGAGGGACCGATGTCGCCCGCGAAGCCAGCGACATGGTGCTCCTCGACGACGCGTTCTCCACGATCGTGACCGCGGTGGAGCTCGGACGGACGATCTTCCGGAACATGCGGAAGTTCGTCATCTATCTCCTCTCCGGAAACGTGGGTGAGATCCTGGCGGTCGGCGGCGCGGCAGCTGCGGGCCTTCCCCTTCCGCTCCTGCCCCTCCAGATCCTCTACCTGAACCTCGTCAATGACGTCTTCCCGGCGCTCGCGCTCGGAATCGGGCCCGGCGACCCCAAGGTCATGGAACGGCCGCCACGGGATCCCTCCGAAGGCATCGTCGAAAGCCGGCACTGGTGGGCGATCGTGGGATACGGGACCATGATCGCGGTCGTCGTCATGACCATGTTCCTGGTCGGTCTGAGGCTGCTCGACCTCACCGAGGCAGAGGCGGTCACGGTGAGCTTCCTCGGGCTCTCCACGGGACGCCTTCTGCACGCGTTCAACATGCGTGACCACGACAGCCATCCCCTCCGGAACGAGATCACCCGGAACAAGGCGCTTTGGGGTGCGCTGGCGCTCTGCATCGGGCTGCTCGCTCTCGCCGTCTTGTTGGAGCCGTTGGCCGCCGTCCTGCAACTGGTCCAGCCTGGCGCACCGGAGCTCATGCTCGCGGCCGGTGGGGCCGTGACGATCCTCCTTCTAGGACAGCTCTGGCTGTTCGCGGCCAAGTTCAGAAAAGGCTGAGCAGCATGCCGGGACCATGAGGCATCCGCGAACGCACGAATCTGAAACCTGAAACGCAGGGAAACCATGACGAAGGCCAGCCCGACCCGCGCCCTTGACGTGTTCCACGGCACGAAGAGCACCGTCAAGGCCGTCGCGCGCCGCGCCGCGAAGGTCTTCGCCGTAGACAGGGTGACCCACCGGTGACCGATAGCACGAACGATGAGGGCGGGGGCCCGCGAGATGCCCCGGACAAGCCCGGCGGCAAGGCCCCTGGCAAGACTTCTCGGAAGCGCACCGGAAAGAGGGCGCGCCCCACGCCGC
>JBBDSN010000034.1:13282-55240 GCA_040904885.1 Gemmatimonadota bacterium
GCCCCTGGCAAGACTTCTCGGAAGCGCACCGGAAAGAGGGCGCGCCCCACGCCGCCGATCCCCGAGCCGGCTGCGCGAGGATGCTGTTCTGGATCTTCCTCTTCATCGTCACGTACGTCCTACTCGGCCGGATCTTCACCCCCGTGGCGGACGCGACGTCCATCGCCTACTCCGTATTCCGCGAGGAGTTGACCGGTGGGAACGTCGTGGAAATCACGGTCCAGGGCGAGCGAATCCATGGAATTGTGCAGTCACCCATCGAAAACGGAGACACGACGGAGGTCACTGAGTTTGTGACCTACGTCCCTTCCTTCGGGGACGACGAGCTCCTCTCCCTGCTCCAGGCCAACGGCGTCGAGATCCAGACGCGACCCGAAGCCGACACGTCGTGGCTGGAGATCATCCTCTGGATCGTGCTGCCGATGCTCGTGATCGGAGGCATCTTCTTCCTGGTCGCGCGCCGCATGACGGGCCAGGCGCAGTCATTCCTGTCGATCGGCAAAAGCGGAGCCCGCAGGTACGAGAAGGAGGACAGCGCCACCACGTTCGACGACGTGGCCGGCGCAGCGGGCGCCAAGCGTGAGCTCCACGAGGTCGTCGAATTCCTGAAGGATCCCTCACGCTTCCATCAGCTCGGTGCCGAAATTCCGAAGGGAGTCCTGCTGGTGGGGCCGCCGGGCACCGGCAAGACCCTGCTCGCGCGTGCCGTGGCGGGTGAAGCCGACGTGGCGTTCTACATCATCACGGGATCGGACTTCATGGAGATGTTCGTGGGTGTCGGAGCCAAACGGGTGAGGGACTTGTTCGAGCAAGCGAAAAACAACGCGCCGAGCATCATCTTCATCGACGAGCTCGACTCCATCGGTCGGCACCGAGGCGCGGGGCTCGGGGGCGGGCACGATGAGCGGGAGCAGACCCTGAACCAGCTGCTCTCGGAGTTGGACGGCTTCGAACCCGTCGAGGACGTCATCGTCATGGCCGCCACCAACCGGCCGGACATTCTCGATCCGGCGCTGCTGCGTCCGGGGCGCTTCGACCGACGCATCACGGTGGATCTCCCGTCCGCGGGCGAGCGTCTCGAGATCCTCCGGCTCCACGCTCGGGATCTCCCGCTCGATCCCGCCGTGGACCTCGAGCCGATCGCGCACGGAACCCCCGGCTACAGCGGAGCCGATCTGAAGAACCTTCTCAACGAAGCCGCCCTTTCCGCCGCCCGCCAGGAACGGACCCGAATCGAGCCCGGTGACCTCGAAGCGGCTCGAGACCGGGTGCTGCTCGGACTGAAGCGCGAAGGTCTCGTCCTTTCCGACGAAGAAATGCGCCTGCTGGCGTACCACGAAGGAGGGCACGCCATCGTGGGCGCGACCCTCCCGAACACCGATCCGGTACACAAAGTGACCATCATCCCCCGTGGGCGATCGATGGGCAGCACCCACCAACTCCCGGAGCGCGAGCGGTACGTATGGCGCAGGGAGGACATCCTCGACCGGCTGGCGCTTACCCTGGGCGGGCGTGCCGCCGAACAACTCGTCTTCGACACGGTCACCAGCGGATCGGAGGACGACCTTCGCACCGCCACGCAGCTCGCACGCAGAATGGTGCTGCGATGGGGCATGAGCCCGTTTTCCGGACCGTTCGCCTCCGATCAGAACGGAGAAGTCTTTCTCGGGGAGCAGCTCTCGCGCACCCGAGAGCACAGCGAAGAAACCGCTCGCATCGTCGACGAACAGGTCACCGGCGCCGAAGTCCAGGAATGCCTCGAGCAGAGTTCGTGACAGCGCGGGCGGACAAGCTCCGCAACGGGTCACGCCCTGCTAGCCGTCGCGCTTCGCTTCGGCCTCGGCGACGGCACGGATCACGTCCACCACCGAGTCGGGATTCACCGAGATCGAGTCGATTCCCGCTTCGATGAGGAACGCCGCGAATTCCGGATGATCGCTCGGGGCCTGGCCGCAGATCCCGACGGGACGATCCGCTTGGTGCGCCCGCTCGATCACCATACGGATCATCTCCTTGACCGAAGGGTCGCGCTCGTCGAACAGGTCCCGCAGCCTCTCCGAGTCCCGATCGACGCCAAGCACGAGTTGAGTGAGATCGTTGGACCCGATCGAGAATCCGTCGAACCGCTCCGCGAACTCCTTGGCCCGAAGTACGTTCGACGGCACCTCGCACATCACATAGATCTCGAGCCCATTTTCACCACGCCGGAGCCCTTCCTCGGCCATGACCTCGAGCACGCGGTCCGCCTCGGCTGGGGTCCGGCAGAACGGGATCATCGGAATGATGTTGCGCAGCCCCATGTGCTCCCGGGCGAGGCGTAGCGCGCGACACTCCAGGGCGAACCCCTCCTTGTAGTCCTCGCTGTAGTAGCGGGAGGCGCCACGGAAACCGAGCATCGGATTCTCTTCGTCCGGCTCGAACGCGGCGCCTCCGAGAAGCTCCGCATATTCGTTGGTCTTGAAGTCACTCATGCGGACCACGACAGGATCCGGATAGCGGGAAGCCGCCACGCGCGCCACTTCTTGTCCGAGGTGGTCGATGAAGAACGCCTCCGGGTCCCTTCCGCGCAGTCGTTTCTCGATCCGCTCGCGGGCATCGTCGTCCTCGAGGGAGTCGAGCCGTGTGAGGGCCAGCGGGTGGATCCCGATCAGATCCGCGATGATGAACTCGATGCGGGCGAGCCCGATGCCCTTCAACGGGAGCCGCCACCACCGGAAGGCCGTCGCGGGATCGGCCACGATCATCATGATCGGGGTTCGGACGTCCGGAAGATCGTCGATGTCCACGTCGCGCTGATCGAACTCGAGCAGGCCTTCGTACACGTGACCTTCGGCCCCTTCGGCGCAGCACACTGTGACTTCGTCTCCGCTCTCGATCACCCGGGTCGCGTCGCCCGTCCCCACGATCGCCGGAATCCCGAGCTCGCGGCTGACGATGGCCGCGTGGCTGGTGCGGCCCCCATGATCGGTGACGACCGCGCTCGCGCTCTTCAGGATGGGGCCCCAGTCCGGATCCGTGCGTCCCGTGACCAGGACGGCTCCCTCGGGGAAGCTGTCGATCTCGTCCGGTGAATCGAGGCGGATGGCTTCTCCTGAAGCAATGGCGCTCCCGATCGCGGCTCCCCGCACCCGGACCGTACCCTCCTCTTTCAGCTCGTAGATGGTAAGCCCGGCCCCTTCTTTCTGGGACTCCACGGTTTCCGGTCTCGCCTGGACGATATAGAGCTTCCCGTCCTCCCCATCCTTCGCCCACTCGATATCCATCGGGCGATCGTAGTGATCTTCGATGACGACGCCCCAACGAGCCAGCTGCAGGACCTCGTCGTCGTCCAGGACGAAGCGTTGCCGGTCCTCCTCGGCGACATCGACCTCGTCGACGCCCCCCTCATCCTCCGCGCCATAGACGATCTTCACCTCCTTCTCGCCGAGCCGCTTCTCGATGATGGGGACGCATCCATCCTCCTCGAGGAGCGGCTTGAACACGAGAAAGCGGTCCGGGTTGACGAGCCCCCCCACGACCGACTCACCCAGCCCCCACGCGGCGTCGATCAGCACGACGTCCGGAAACCCACTCTCCGTATCCAGCGTGAACATGACGCCCGCGCCGCCCAGGTCCGCGCGCACCATCTTCTGGACCCCGACCGACAGGGCGACCTCGAGATGATCGAAGTCGCGCTCCTCCCGGTACCCGATCGCCCGATTCGTGAACAGCGAGGCGTAGCACTTCCTGCACGCTTCCAGTAGCGCTTCCTCACCGGTGACGTTCAGGTAGGTCTCCTGTTGACCGGCGAACGAAGCCTCCGGAAGGTCCTCGGCGGTGGCGCTGCTCCGGACCGCGACATCGACCGGCTCGCCACCATACTTGGAAGAAAGATCCCGATATGCGGCGCGAATGGCGTCGGCGATCTCCTCGGGGAACTCCCCCTCCATGAAGAGCTTTCGTACGCGGCGGCCAGCATCCCCCATCTCTTCGACGCCGCTCAAGTCTTCGAGAGCCTCGCGGATCCCCTGTTCGAGCTCGTTCTCCTCGATGAATCTCCGATACGCGTCCGCGGTCGTCGCGAAGCCCGCCGGAACCTGGACGCCGCTCTCCCGCAGCGCGCGCACCATCTCCCCCAACGACGCGTTCTTTCCACCCACCAGTTGCACGTCGTCGTTGCCCAGCTCTTCGAATCGGCGGACCCAACGTCCGTCGACGTCGTCCGTACCTTCCCGCGTCCTCTCGCTCATCGCGTCATCTCCTCGTTCGTTCGCCTGGATGTTTCGAATTGAATCGGGTGTCGCGATCTCACCGCTCGTCGCTCCTCTCGTCGTGACGGTCTTTCTCCCGCTCCTCCAGCGCCTTCGCGCCGGTGAGGATATCCAGCAGCTCCTCCGTCATCTTCTGCTGGCGACTCTGGTTCATCCGCCCGGTGAGATCGGACAGGCGTTCCTCGATCCGGCGCTCGGCGGACTCCATGGCCGCGAGCCGACTCGCGTTCTCGCTCGCGTGCGACTCCGCGATGCTCCGCATGAGGGAGACGAACAGGTGTTCCCGGACCACGCTGGACATCAGTTCGTCCCTGTCCGCGTTGAACCCCGGCAGCACGCGCTCCGGCCAGTCCCGCTCGGACAACTCACGGAGCCAGGACGGGTCGAGGGGGAGAAGCTGGAGCACGACGGGCTCGTAGCTGGCCCCGGAGCGATATGCGTTGAAGAACACGAGGACGAGGTCCGGGGCGAGGCGGGCGCGGATCTTTTCCAGAGCGATCAGGAGATCTCGGACCCTCGACGCCATCGTCTCGACCGTATCCGGCATGTGAAGCCGGGCAGTGACCTCCTCTCCCTCGGAAGTCAATTGACTGGCGACCCGCTCACCGAGCGCGATGATTTCCCACGCGTCGACCCGCCCCGGGAGACGTTCCCGTGCGAAGGACGCGATCCGGGTGTTGAACTGACCGACCATGCCCAGGTCGGATCCCACGACGACGGCCACCGCCTTTCTCGAGGGCCTGTCCACGGGAGGTCGTGGCAGCGCTGCCCCGCCAAGGAGCATGATCTGAAGCCCTTGCTCGACGGTGTCGGCATACCGGCGCAGCGATGCGACGGTCTCTCGGCTCTGCCGGATCCGAACCGCCGACAGCGCCTTCATGGCCTTGGCGATCGATCCCAGATCGCGTGTGCTCTGGATCTGAGCGCGAAGCTCCTGGAGCGTCTGCACCCTACTCGTCCTCCTGCTCGGGTACCGGCACGTCGAGGAGGTCCGCGGCTTCCCGGACCAACGTGTCGAGCGCTTCGTCATCCAGCGATTCCGCGTCATGGATCTTCCGACACAGGTCGGGCAAACGATCAGGAACCTCTTTCTGGAGCTTTCGTACGGCCGAGTCCATGTCGGCGAGGGAGACCGGGTCCAACACGCCTCTCGTCACCGACAGAAGGACCGCCAGCTGAGCACACGGGGACAGGGGTTGGTGCTCGTCCTGCTTGAGCGCCTCCCGGATCCGTCTTCCGCGCTCGAGCGATTTTCGCGTCTCCTCGTCGAGCTGGCTGGCGAACCGAGAGAAAACCTCGAGCTCCTGGAACTGACTGTAGGACAGACGAAGGTCCCGCACCACGGACCGGTAAGCCGGCAGCTGCGCGTCGCCGCCGACCCTCGATACGGACCGTCCGACGTCCACGGCCGGGATGATCCCCTTCCGGAAGAGCGCCGGGGACAGGAAGACCTGTCCGTCGGTGATCGATATGAGGTTCGTCGGAATGTAAGCCGAGATATTGCTCTCCTGGGTCTCCACGATGGGCAGGGCCGTGAGCGACCCCCCGCCGCGCTCTTCCCGGAGCCGCGTGGCGCGCTCGAGGAGGCGCGAGTGTAGATGGAAGATGTCTCCAGGATATCCTTCCCGGCCCGGCGGCCGCCGCAGCAAGAGAGACAACTCCCGGTAGGCGCGTGCGTGCTTCGTCAGATCATCGTAGACGATCAGGGCGTCGTCGCCACGATCGCGGAAGAACTCGGCGACGCTGGTGGCCGCGTACGGGGCCATGTACTGGAGTCCGGGCGCGTCCTGCCCGCTGGCCACGACGACCGCCGTGTACTCGAGCGCTCCCTCCTCGCGCAGCCGCTCGACGACGCCTGCCACCGAAGCCGCCCTCTGACCGATCGCGCAATACACGCACACCACGTCATAGTCGCGCTGATTGATGATCGTGTCGATCGCGATCGACGTCTTTCCGGTCTGCCGATCACCGACGATGAGCTCACGCTGTCCCCGTCCCACGGGCACGAGTGCATCGACCACCCTGAGCCCGGTCTGTAACGGCTCCCGCACGGGGCTTCGCGCCATGATCGAGGGAGCCGCTCGTTCGGCCGGTCGCGTTCGGGTGCCGCGAATCGAGCGTCCTCCATCCAGAGCCGTCCCCAGAGGATCGAAGACGCGCCCAAGCACCTCCGCACCGACCGGCACATCCACCGGGTGCCCCAGGGGCCACACCTCACTGCCGGCCTCCAGGTGCTCCTCGTCCCCCAGAAGGACGACCCCGACGCTGTCGCGATCCAGATTGAGCACGAGGCCATGCACACCTCCCTCGAACATGACCATGTCCTCGATGCCGACCCCCGCCATACCGGAAACGCGCGCCACCCCCTTCCCCACCGAAAGCACCGTCCCGACCTCCCGCACCCGCACGCCCCAACGGTCCTTCGTCTCCATCCGCTCGAGAGGATCGACGACTTCCCGGGCAAGCTCCGCGAGGCTGGGCACTCGGGTCATCGGTCCTGCCCATCATCGGAAGCACGCTTCGATTCCGGCTCCTCTTCCTTCTCTCTCTCGTCGGACTCTTCGGCATCCTCTTCCGCATCCTTCGATCCCCGCTGCTCTTCGGTGTGCCGCTTCTCGCTTTCCTCTCGGAGAATCTCTGCGGTGCTCTGTCGGAGCTCTTCCACATAGGCATCGACGGTCCAGGCGATCTTCCGATCTCCTGCCCACAACTCGATCCCTCGCGGGCCATCCGGATCGACATCGACGCGAAGATCGAGCTCCTGTTTCTCAACCCACTTCTCCAGAAGCCCTACGATCCGTGCGGCGCCATCTTCGGGGATCTCGATGGAAGTGCGCACCCGGCATTCTCCCCCGGCATCGGTCAGGGCCGCGGCGAAGGACTCCCGTTCGTCGGGAAGCGTCTCTTCGGCGCGTCGGAGAAAGGTGTCCAGGAGAGCCTGTTCGGGCTGGCTACCCATGAGATCCGTGATGGCACGCTGCGTGAGCCTGAAGATCTCTTCCCGGCTTCGACGCGAGAGCTCGTCCAGGAACTCCTCCTCGTCCTCCCGCAACGATTCCATCCAGTCCTCACGAGCCTTCCACACTTCCTGCTTCACCTCTTCGCGCAGGTCCGACCTCCGCTCATCGGCCTCGCGCTCCGCCTCCGCGAGCAGCTCGTCACGCTTCCCCTCGAGCTCCTCCTTGCGCCGCTCGTATTCCTCCTTGGTCGACTCCGCGTCTGCCCGCTGCTCGCGGGCCTCCTCGAGACGGGATTCGATCCGTTGCTCCCGCTCATCGACGGCGGACTTGATCGGCCGGTACAGCACGTGCCACAACAGGAAGCCCAGAAGCACGAAGTTGAACGTCTGGGCGGCCAACGTGAACCAGTCGATCTGCACCTTATCCTCCTGCCTGCAGCAGGTGGTTCCAGAACGGGTTCGCGAAGATCAGGATGAGAGACACGACCAAGCAGTAGATGGCCGTGGACTCGATCATGGCCATCCCCACGAACAGGGTCCTTGTGAGGGTGTTCGAGGCGTCGGGCTGCTGCGCCACGGCCTCCATCGCACGTGCCAGCGCGAGCCCCTCGCCGATGGCGGGCCCGATGCTACCTATGGCGATCGTGAGGCCAGCGACGATGATGGAGACGGTCGCGATCAAATCAATGCTTTCCATGAGTGGAACTCCTGGGTCAGGATGCTTGCGGTGGCCCTTCCTCTCGACCTTCCTCCGGACCTTCGGTGCGCTCCTCCCGGATGACGCGGGTGCCCGAGGCGATGTAGACGAGAGCCAGAATGGCGAAGACGTATGCCTGGATGAATCCGATGAGTAGGCCGAAGGCCTGGAGCAGCGCCGGAAAGAGAATCGGCACGATTGTCAAAAGGACGGCGACGATCAGGTGCCCGCTCATCATATTGCCGAACAGACGCACCGACAGCGCGACCGTGCGGGAGACTTCCCCGATCATGTTGAAGGGCAGCATGAAGACGGTCGGGCGGGTATAGGACGCGAGATACCGCTTGAACCCCTTCGCCTCGATCCCATAGGCAGGGACGACGATGAAGACAAGCAGCGCGAGCGCCGAGGTCGTCGACAGGGAAGCCGTCGGCACGTGGACACCGGGAACGACGCCGAGAAGCGACGCGGTTGCGATGAAGAGGAACAGGGTCCCGATGACCGGCAAGTACTTGTCGGGCTCGTCCTGGGTGGCGTCCCGAATCTGATCGCGGATCTGCTCCAACAGCATCTCGAGGAACGCCTGGCCGGACAACACTGCCACCCCGCCCCGGATGCGTCTCGTAATCAACCATGAACACCCGACCAGCACCGCCATGGTCGCCCATGTGAACACGAGCGTGGCGTTGAGCTTCACGAAGCCCCACTGCCAGTAGACGACGGCATCCGGACTCAGTTCCATGCCTCCCCCTCTTGAGCGGCCTTTCGACGGACGTACGTCACGCATGCCTGCCGGGCGACCAGGAATCCGACCAGGCCGACGAGCACGCAAGCGAGCCCCTCCGAAGCGAGGAACCAGAACACAACCCCAGCGAGCACGAGCCGCACCAGGTAGCTCGCACCCATGAGCAGTGCCGGATGACGAGCATTCGCAAGTCGGTTCACCGTGAGCCATAAGGTGCCGAAGAACACCAGCCCGAGCATGCCGCCGGCCAGGCCGCACCGGGCCAGGGTGAGGGCCGTCAGCATCGTACGACCGGCCAGAGGCTGGTCATCTGAGCACTCATCGTTTCCGGCTCTCCCGCTCGATCCACCTCCAAGCGGTCAGACAGCCCAGGATGACGCCGACCCCCAACCCTGTGAGGGTCCAAGAGACGGTGCCCGTCGTGCGCGCGTCCAACCAGATACCGACGGCCAGGCCCAGGACCGTGGGAACGGCGACCGACCAGCCGACGACTCCCATCATGCCCAGCCCGAACCAGATGCTCTGGTCCTTCTCCTTCTCGGCCTCCGCCCTGCGCTCGGCCCGGCGACGGACCTCGTCCTCGAAGCGGGTCACGCCTTCCACCTCCACTCCTGCTCGAGGAATCGCCGCGCGAACCGGAGTTCCAGATCCGCGAGCGCCGAGCGCGCGCGCTTTTCCTTTTCATCCAGCATCTCGAACTCATCGGACACCATGCGGGAGAGATCCTCGAGCGCCCGTCCCGTGACCGCCTGCGGCGTGGCGACGGTGACCTGCGAGCCCTGCTTGACCAGCAAGCCGCCATCCACCGCCACGAAGGTGGAGTCCGACCCCCGGCGTATCGTCACGATGCCCGGGACGAGCGAGCTAACGAAGTCGCGCCGTCTGGGAAGCACCCCCATGGAGCCCTCGAGTCCGTAGGCGCGGACGAAATCCACGTCGGCCCACTCGTCCACGACCCGCGTGGGTACTACGACCTGGACGTTCACGCGACCTCCTCGATGTCACCGATCATATACAAGCGCCCTTCCGACGTGTCCGCGAACTCGTCGTCCAGAATCCGGCGGCATCCCTCCAGCGTCTTATCCCGGGGCACCAGCTTGCCACTCTCTCCGGTGAAGCGCTCCGTGGAGTAGAACGGCTGCGTGAGAAATCGCTCCAATCGGCGGGCGCGGTTCACGACCTTCTGGTCGTCTCGCGAGAGCTCTTCCTGCCCGAGCATGGCGATGATGTCCTTCAGATCGTCGTAACGAGCCAGCGTCTCGCGGACCTCCCGGGCGAGCCGGTAGTGCTCGTCGCCGACGATCGCGGGGTTCAGCATCTTGGACGTCGACTGAAGCGGGTCGATGGCCGGGTAGAGTCCCTGGCCGGCGCGGTCCCGGGAGAGGACGACGCTCGCCGAAAGATGCGAGAACGTCTCTGCGACCGCGGGATCCGTGAAGTCGTCCGCGGGGACGTAGACGGCCTGAATCGACGTGATCGCATGCGACCGCGTGCTCGCGATCCGCTCCTGCAGCGCAGCGAGCTCCGATCCGAGCGTCGGCTGATAGCCGAGCCTCGACGGGAGGCGCCCCAGGAGCCCGGACACCTCCATGCCGGCCTGGGCGAAGCGGAAGATGTTGTCCATGAGCAGCAGGACGTCGCGGTGCTCGGTGTCGCGGAAGTACTCGGCGATGGTGAGCGCCGTATGTCCCACCCTGAACCTTGCGCCCGGCGCTTCGTCCATCTGGCCGAAGACCAGAACCGTGTCCCCGATCACGTCGATCTCGGTCAGCTCCCGGTAGAACTCCTCCGCCTCCCGGTTCCGCTCTCCGATGCCGCAGAAGAGGCTGACCCCCTCCTGCGCCTCGATCATGTTGTGGATGAACTCCATGATGAGGACGGTCTTCCCGACGCCCGCACCACCGAACAGGCCCGCCTTCCCTCCACGCTCGAGGGGGGAGAGCAGATCCACGGCCTTGATCCCCGTCTCCATCACCTCACCGGTCGGGGAATGCTTGGACAACGGGATCGCGTGCTGGTGGATCGAGCGTCGCTCGTCCGCGTGAGGTGGATCCTTCTCGTCGAGCGGATCGCCCAACACGTTGAGCACCCGACCGAGAAGTTCCCGCGACAGCGGCACCTGGATCGGAGCCCCGGTATCGACGATCGGGGTGCCGCGGGTCAATCCCCGAACACCCGTCAACGCGATGGTCCGCACGAGCGTCTTGTCGACATGCTCGATCACCTCCAGAGCGACGGACGGATCGTCCGGCACGCGGAGGCGGTTGTAGAGCTCGGGGAGGCCGTTCGGAAAGCGCACGTCGACCACGCTCCCACGCACGCCGTCGAGGGTCCCGCGTCTTTCGCCACCCCGGATTCCGGAAGCGTTCCCGCTCATGGCGAGTCCAGGACCGGAGATCGGCGAAGCGTGCGCGACGGTCGCATGATGTCGTTGGTCTCCGGAGTGAACCACGCGGGGTGGGTGGACGGCGTTTCACGAATCTGCACAGTCGAAACGCGTGCCGGCTCGACGTGCCCTCGTGGATCATGGACGCACGCGGTCGAGCACCGCAACGCACCCGCTACCTCTGCAATAGACGTTCCGGGACGGAGACGTGCCGCGATTTCCGGTCGATCACGGCGAGGGGTTCCCGCCCTGTCAGGCCGCTACGTACTTCTCGGTGACGTCGGTCTCGGCCGGTCCGGACAGCAACCGGAACTCGTCGAACCGCATCAGTGGATCGTCCCGGAGGTCGAGCTCGAGCTTCGTGCGCTGGCGTAAGCGCTTGAAAAGATCTGGTTCCTCTTCGATCACGCGCAAGGCGACTTCCGGGTGCACGCGCACCACGATGCTCTTCTCGTCCTTGGACGCGGCGGCCCGTCGGAGGCTACGCTCGATGCGCCGCACCACAGTGGCCGGAGTATAGACCCGCCCCGACCCGCCGCACGACGAACAGACGTGGGTGAGGGAGTTGAACAGCGAAGGCCTCACCCGCTGACGGGTCATCTCGACCAGTCCCAGCCCCGAGATTTCGAACGTCTTGGTGCGCGCCCGGTCCCGCCCGAGGTGGGTCCGGAGCTCCTGGAGGACCTTGTCCCGGTGCTGCTGTGACTCCATGTCGATGAAGTCGACCACGATGATGCCGCCGATGTCGCGCAGACGAAGCTGCTTCGCGATCTCGCGGGCCGCATCCATATTCGTCTTGAGGATGGTCTCCTCGGGGTCCTTCTTGCCTTTGCCGGTAAACTTCCCGGTGTTCACGTCGATGGAGACCAACGCTTCGGTGGGCTCGATGACGACGTGTCCCCCCGACTTGAGCGTGACATTGCTCTTGAAGGCCTGCTGGATCTCCTCTTCGATATCGTACTGATCGAAGAGCGGAATGGGGCCCTCGTGGAAGTGCACCCGGTCGAGCAGATCGGGATCCACGGTCTTCACGTAATCCACGATCTCGTTGTAGATCGCCTTCGAGTCGACCCGGAGCGCTTCGAACTTGTCGCTGAAGAGGTCGCGGATGAGCCCGCTGATGAGCTTCGCGTCCTGATGCACGGGCGCCGGTGCCTTCTGCGAGCGTGCGCGGTTCTGGATGCTCTTCCACCGACTGTGGAGGCGGTCGAATTCCTTCTGGAGGATCTCCTGGGTGACCTCTTCGCTGACCGTTCGGACGATGATCCCGCCGGAGTCCGGCGGCAGGATGTCGCGAGCCATCTTCCGAAGCCGGGCCCGCTGGTCGCGGCCCTCGATCTTACGGCTCACGCCCACGTGGGAGGAGCCCGGCATGTAGACCAGAAAGCGGCCGGGCAGGGAGATCTGTGCGGTGAGCCGAGGTCCCTTGGTGCTGATCGGCTCCTTCGTGACCTGGACGAGGACCTCTTGACCCTTCTGCAGGTTCTCCTGAATGGGCGGAAACTTCCGTTGCCGCCCGCCCCGCCCGCGTCCATTGCCGTTTCCGTTCTCCTCGTCATCCGGGTCGTCCTCGTCGTAGTTCAGATCCGAGACGTGCAGGAAGCCTGCCTTCTCGGTTCCAATGTCCACGAACGCGGCCTGGATGCCGGGGAGGACCGCCTCGACCCGACCGAGGAAGATGTCGCCGACGACCCGGTTCTGGTCGGGTCGGTCGAACATCATTTCCGCCAGCTGATTGTCTTCGAGCAACGCCACCCAAGACTCTTCGGGGGTCGCGCTCACGAGGATCTCTCTCCTCAAAGCAGACTCCAATGTTGTGCCACGAACCGCTCACCCTCGACAACGCGTCGCGCGTCCCGGATTCGCCCCCCACCGGCTGTGGCTGGACGAATCAGGCGACCACGGCGCGCCGATCGTTCTCGGGCCGGTCAGTCCACGTCCGACCCCAGAATCGGGGAGACGCGCACCGCACCGCGCGGCTCGACGGCTAGGCTGTGACCTCCGCCCGTTCCCGGGCGGGTGTATGCTGTGACTGCAACGGATCGGCCAAGACCTCCGCCAACACATGGCGGGCGATGACCAACTTCTGTACCTCGCTCGTACCCTCGCCGATCTCGCAGATCTTGGCATCGCGCATCATGCGCTCGACCGGGTACTCACTCGTATATCCAGCCCCACCCATGACCTGGATGGCACCGAGCGTAGCGCGCATGGACAGCTCGGAACAGAAGAGCTTCGCCATGGCGGCCTCCTTCGAGAACGGCGCACCTTGGTCCTTCAGCCACGCCGCGTGGTACGTCAGATGCTTTCCGGCCTCGATCTCCATCGCGAGATCCGAGAGACGGAACTGCACCTGCTGGAAATTCCATACCTTCTTGCCGAACTGCTCCCGCTCGTTCACGTAGCGTACCGCTGTTTCGAACGCACCCTCCGCGAGTCCGAGCGAGAGCGCGGCGACCCCGATGCGGCCGGCATCGAGCGTCTTCATGAAGTTGACGAAGCCCATCCCCTCCTCACCGAGCCGCTGCCCCTCTGGGACCAACACGTCCTCGAGGAGGAGCTCACGCGTGTCGGAAGCCCGCCAACCCATTTTGTCCTCCTTCTCCCCCGCCCTGAAGCCGTCACTGAACGGGAGGTCGTCCTGATGTCCGAAGCCGATCCGGCGGGCCTCGTCCAGGTCGACCGTCGGCTTGCACGCGATGAAGCTCGAGATGCCCCGGGCGCCCGCTTCGGGATCGGTGACCGCGGTCACGACGAAGACCTCGCCCACCCCTGCATGGGTGATGAAAATCTTCGAGCCATTGATCCGGTATCCGTCACCTTCACGGACCGCACGGGTCCGGGTCCCTCCCGCGTCCGAGCCCGCACCGGGCTCGGTGAGCCCGAAGCCGCCGAGGACCTTGCCGCTGGCGAGCGGCGGAATGAACCGCTCCTTCTGTTCTTTGGTGCCGAACGCCAGGATCGGAGACAGGCCGAGCGTGGTGTGGGCCGACACGGTGATCGAGTGGCTGGCATCGACCTTGGCCAACTCCTCGACCACGAGGATATAGCTGAGGTAATCCAGACCCATACCGCCGAGGTCCTTGGGGACGGGGACCCCGAGAAGCCCCATCTCGCCCATCGCCTTGACGTTCTCCCACGGGAACATGCAGCTCTCGTCGAGCTCGCGCGCGACCGGCGCGATGACCTCGCGTGCGAAGTCTCCGACCTTGTTCCTGAGCTTTATGTGTTCCTCGGTGAGATATCGATCCATGGTGTCCAGGCCGCTCGATTCAGAATGAAAGAGTCCGTCGGCACCGGTCGCATCGTCCGCAGCGACCCGGAGCCCGCTCTCCAAAGTAACGCAGAAGGGCCCCTCGACGGCAGCCGCGGGTCCGCGCAAAGCGTCGAACCGCCCTCAGCTTCGACAGCACGACAGCGCGACGGAACAGCAGGGGAGACACGTCGACCCTGTGATCGACGTACACCCAGATATCTTGAAACCCTTCGGAATGAGGTCCTGTTCCCCGAATTGGCTCCGGGCTGCGCTCGATCGCGCCGGCCCTGTGCAGCGCCTCCATGACCCCCGCCGCTCCCGGCTCGGGCGCCGAGAAGTCCACCGCACGCCGTCCCAATCTTCGCAGCGCCTTCCTCAGGACGCCGCGCGGAGGATGCGCCGCCCGGATCATGTCGCTCGCCCGGCGCAGGTCCGCCATGGAATAGAACGCCACGCACTCCGAGTCCCGCCCGTCGCGGCCGGCGCGGCCCGCTTCCTGATAGTAGGCCTCGAGCGTGGCCGGTAGACTCACGTGCACGACCGTGCGCACGTCGGACTTGTCGATGCCCATGCCGAATGCGTTCGTGGCCACCACCACACGGCAGCCGCCGGCCATGAACATCTCCTGGACCGCGGTGCGTTGCGTGCCTGAAAGACCGGCGTGGTAGGCCTGCGCCGCGATGCCGAAGCCCGCCAGCCGGTCCCGGACATGCTCCACGGTCCCACGCGTGGGCGCGTAGACGATGGCCGGACCGGGCCGATGGGCTAGGAGCCGGTACGTTTCCCGGATCCGATCGTGGAACGAGTCGGTGCGGCGGACCGTCCACGACAGGTTGGGGCGGTCGAAGGAGCGGACCTCGACCAGGGGATCCCGAAGCTCGAGGCTGGCGAGGATGTCCGTCCGAACGTCCGGCGTGGCGGTCGCCGTCAGCGCCAGGGTCGGACACGCGAGGAAGCCCCGCAGAAGCCCGATTCGACGGTACGAGGGCCGAAACTCGTGCCCCCATTCGGAGATACAGTGCGCTTCGTCCACGGCGAGGAGCCGCACGTCGAGGCTCTTCAGCTCTTCCTGGAAGGCGTCGAGCTCCAGCCGCTCCGGAGCGACGAAAAGGACGTCGAGTGCCCGATCCCTCGCACGCGACAGGGTCGCGCGACGCTCTCCCGCTGACTGGGTCGCGCTCATGAAGGCTCCGCGCAGGCCCACCTCGAGCGCACGCCGCACCTGATCCTGCATGAGGGAGACGAGGGGGGTAACGACCAGCGTGAGGCCACGAAGAGCAAGCGCCGGGACCTGGTAACAGACGCTCTTACCGCCCCCCGTGGGAAGCACGCCGAGCGCATCGCGTCCGCCGAGGACGGCCCTCACGAGCTCTTCTTGTCCCGGTCGGAAGCCCGGGTACCCGAAGTGACGTTGCAGCAGCGCTCGAGGATCCTGGGTCATGCGCCAGGATGGCGGCCCTACCCGGGCGCAGGAATGTCCGGCTGGGCGTCCGCTTCAGCGCCCCTCTTCACGGTCGGCCCATCCCTCCTCGATCTCGTCCTCGCCCAGGTCCGCTGCCTCACGCCCGCCCGGCAGGAATCGAAGGCTCATGCCGAGTATGAGCACGGCGATCGCGAGCCACGTCATCCAGCCCTGGTTGGTGGCCATCCCGACGACCGCGAGCACCGCACCCAGAGTGAACAACCGCACCTTCCACTCCAGGAACCGGCCGGCGCGGCGGGAGCGATCGAAGAACAAGCCGGACCGACCCTGTCAGCGGGAAGAGCGGTCGAGGAAACGCCGCACGCCCTGGCGGCACTCTTCCGCCATGCGAACCTCGGCGTTGACCTGCGCACCGAGCTCGATGCCGGCCTCGAAGTCGAGTCCGTCCAGGTCGTAAAGGAGGCGTTTGGTGCTCGTCACCGCTCCTGGCGGCCGCTTGGCGAGCCCCTCCAGATAGGCGTGGGTCTCCGCGTCGAACGACGCGCTATCGAACGTGTGTGTGACGAAGCCGAGACGCTCTGCTTCGGGCGCGCCGATACGGGCGCCGTTCACCACCAGATCGAACGCCTTGCCTTCGCCGACCTTCCGGCGGAGGATCGCCATCACCATGGCCGGCACGAAGCCCAGATGGACCTCGGGGTATCCGAACTCGGCGGCTTCGTCCGCGATCACCACGTCACAGGCGGTCGCCAGCCCGCAGCCGCCAGCCAGCGCACGTCCGCGCACCACGGCCACGATGGGACAACGGTGGCCGCGCATCTGGACGAACAGCGCCCCGAGCGAACGGGCATCGGCGAGGTTCTCCACCGCGGTCATCGTCGAGATGCGCTCGAGCTCCGCGAGGTCGGCGCCGGAGCAGAAATCCTTACCGGCACCCGTCACGGCGACCACGCGAACACCTTCGTCGGCCTCCGCCCGGTCGAGCGCTTCCTTCAGGGCCGCCACCAGAACGCCATTGAGGGCATTCCGCTTTTCCGGACGATTCAACGTCAGGGTGGCCACGCGCCCCTCCACTTCGTAGCGCAGGACCGGTTCGCTCACACGTATTCTCCGACCTCGGGTTCCCAGTCGGCGGGGACGAGGCCGCGCCCCGCCACCGCCTTCGCCACCTCGTCCGGCACCTCCATCTCCATGCGCAACAGAGCCGTGCTGAAGACCTTCCCCTGCGCGTCGTTCATGAGCGACATCGTGCCGCCGCCCCCCAGAGCGCCGTGCAGGAGGAAGTTGAGAGCGTTCAGATTCGGCAGCTCGAAGCGCTCGACGTCTCCCTTCACCATCGGACCGAAGTGCTTCTTCACCCGCTCGGGCGTCAGCTGCTCGACGAGCAGCGGATAGTGCGCCGCGTCGTAGGCGATGACGCCGACATTGGCCGTATCCCCCTTGTCGCCGGATCGCGCATGCGCCAGGTGGACCAGTTGGATGCGCTTCATACGTCCTTCACCTCCACAACCAGATGCGGCTGGACGGCCTCTTTGCGGATGAGCGCCGGCCAGTAGGCCATGATTTCCTGGACCCGGGGCCGTCCTCCGGCGAAGCCGGTCACGGACGGCGGCCCGGTGAGGACCAACGGGGCGATCTCACGCGTGAAGCGCTCCACCGCCTCGCGGTCGTCCGAGCGCACTCCGATCCGGAGCTGCACTTCGGGAAGATCCGCCGGGGGGGGGCCGACCAAGGCGCCATGCGTCGAGTCCCACCCCACCAGCTCCGTGCGGACCTCGTCGAACTCGAAGCCGAGTCGGTCGAGGCGCTCACGCAGGATGCGGGCGGCTCCGCGTGCCTTCGCGGCGGCGTCCGGCCACGAGTACGTCAGCGTCCCCGTCGCCTTCCATCCCCCTGAATAGGCGATCGAGACCTTGAGGAAGTCGGTGTCCGGCCCGCCCTTCACGCCGTGGACCCTGACCCGGTCCGGCCCGACCTCGTCGAGCTGGATCGTGGTGAAGTCCGCGATCACGTCCGGCGTGATGTAGTCGGTTGGATCGCCCATCTCGTAGAGGATCTGCTCCGAGACCGACGCGCGGGTGACGCGGCCGCCCGTCCCGTCGTGCTTCGTGACCACGAACGAGCCGTCGGACGAGACCTCGACGATGGGGAAGCCCAGGTCCGCCATGTGCGGGATCGTCCACCAATCGATCATACAGTTGCCGCCGGTGCATTGGGCGCCGCACTCGTTGATGTGCCCGGCGATCACCCCGGCCGCGATGCGGTCCCAGTCGTCCGGCGCCCAGCCGAACTCGTGCATGAGCGGACCATAGGTGAGCGCGGTGTCCGTGCTACGGCCCGTCACGACCACGTCGGCCCCCTTCTGAAGGGCCTTCACGATGGGCGTCGCCCCGATGTAGGCGTTGGCGCTCTGAACCTGATCCCGGATCTCCGAGAGCGGTGCGCCAGTCTCCATGTTGTTGAGCTCGTGGCCCTGCTCGAGAAGCTCGTCGAGACGGTCCATCAGGTCGTCACCGGTCACCAAGCCGACTTTGGCCTTACCGGCGACGCCCGCCGCACGGCCTGCCTCGACCAGCGCCTCGGCGCACCCTTCCGGGTTCACGCCGCCGGCATTGGTCACGACCCGGACGCCCTTCTCGACACACGCCGGGAAGATACGCTCCATGAGCGGCACGAAGTCCCGCGCGTATCCGGCGGAGGGGTCCCGACTCCTCTGCTTCTGCATGATGGACATCGTGACCTCGGCCAGATAGTCCAGCATCAGGTAGTCGATGGGACCTCGCTCGACCTGGCGGACCGGAGCTTCGAGGTCGTCGCCCCAAAAGCCCTGTCCGCTCGCGACACGCACCGTACGATCGGTGCTATTCATGCACCCTCCGTGATGTGGAAGGCCCCTACGTGGGGCCCGTCGTTGTTCAAGGAAGCTCTCAGGAGGAGGCCCAGCGCGGGGCGGAGCTCCTCGGCCAGCACGATCTCGTCCACGAAGCCGCGCGCGGCGGCGAAACGGGCGTCGAGCTGCTTGTCATATTCCGCCCGGACCTCGTCCATGCGGGTGGTCAGGTCCTCGTCCGGGACCTTCCCTTCCTTCTTGAGCCGGTCGAGCTGCCCGCTGAAGAGCGCCATGACCGCGCTCGCGCCCTCCATGACGCCCATCCGTCCGGTCGGAAGGGAGAGGATGAAGTCGGGATCGAAGCCCTGGCCCGCCATCGCATAGTAGCCCGCGCCCGAGGCGTGGTTCAGCGTCAGCACGAGCTTGGGCACCGTCGCAGTCGCCATCGCCTCGACGAACTGCGCGCCCGCACGGATGATGCCCGAATGCTCGGCTTCCGTCCCGACCATGAAGCCGGACACGTCCTGCACGAACAGGATGGGCGTCCGGTGGCGATTCATCGTCTCGATGAAGTAAGCCACTTTGAGCGCGCTCTCCGTGTACACGATGCCGCCGAAGCGAGGCGTGCCGCCCTTGGCGCTCTTGAACATCCCTCGCGCGTTCGCGATGACCCCGATCGGCATGCCGTCGAGGAAGCCGGTGCCGCAGATCATCTCCTTGGCGTGCTCCGGCTGGAACTCGTCGAGCCCCTCGCCGTCCAGGATGCACTCGAGGACCTCGCGCACGTCGTACGGAGCACGGTGGTCGTCCGGGAGGATGTCGTAGAGCTCCTGGACCATGCGCACAGGAGGCGTCGCCGGCCGGTCGCTCGGCGTGGCCTCGACCGGAAGCTCTTCGACCAGACGGCGTAGCTTCGTGATGCAGGCCTGGTCGTTCTCGACCATGTAGTGCGCCACGCCGCTGAGCTCGGTGTGCACTTTCGCGCCGCCGAGCTCCTCGGAGCCGACGCTCTGGCCGGTCGCGCCCTTCACCAGGTTCGGTCCGCCGAGCCCCATGAACGACGTGCCGTCGACCATGAGGATCACGTCCGACAGCGCCGGCAGGTAGGCTCCACCCGCGATGCACGGTCCCATGACCGCCGCGAGCTGCGGGATGCGCAGGTAGCGGCGCATGATGGAGTTGTAGTAGAAGATGCGCGCCGCGCCGTACTGCCCGGGGAAGACGCCACCCTGGTACGGCAGGTTCACCCCGGCCGAATCCACCAGGTAGATGATGGGGATACGGCAACGCATCGCCACTTCCTGCGCACGCAGGATCTTGGTGATGGTCTCGGGCCACCACGAGCCAGCCTTCACGGTCGCGTCGTTCGCCACGACCACGACCTCACGGCCTTCGACCCGCCCCACCCCGGTCACGACGCCCGCGCCGGGTGCCTGGCCGTCATACAGATCGTGCGCGACCAGCATGCCGATCTCGACCCAGGGCGCGCCCTCGTCGAGGAGCAGGTCGATGCGCTCCCGCGCGGTCAGCTTCCCCTGCTCGTGCTGCTTGTCGATCCGCTTTTCCCCCCCACCCTGCCGCAACTTCTCCCGGAGTTCCTCGAGCTCCGCGGAGAGGGTCGCGAGCCTGCCGTTCGCTTCGGTGACCTCGGCCCTCATCAGGCGACTTCCCGGTCGGCGAACCAGGCGCGGATGTATTCGATGGCGGCAGACGTGGGCGTCCCGGGGCCGAACAACTTCCCCGTGCCCTGCTTCTCCAGCGCCTCCATGTCATCCTCCGGGATGATGCCGCCGCCCGTGAGGAGGATGCCGTCGGCACCCGCCTCTTCGAGGAGCGCCTTCACGCGCGGGAAAAGCGTCATGTGGGCGCCGGACAGCACGGACATCGCAACCACGTCCACGTCCTCCTGAACCGCGGCGGCGACGATCATCTCCGGCGTCTGGTGGAGGCCCGTGTAGATGACCTCGAAGCCGGCGTCGCGGAATGCGCTTGCGATCACCTTGGCGCCGCGGTCATGGCCGTCCAGGCCGGGCTTGGCCACGAGCACTCGGACCTTTCGATCGTTGTTGGACATCGGGCACATCCCGTGTCGAATCGTTCGTGTGATGGGAGTCGGCGTGCAGCCAGAAAAGATAGGGAAAGCAGGACCGTGCGGGAATTCGGGGCTCAAGATTCGAGTCGCGGCCGTGGAATGTGACGAGACGAACGTGGCGGGACCTACCAGATCCGGAACCGTAGCGAGACCATCCGCCCCGGCTGGGGCAGCCCACACTGGTCGAACACCGCGGCGTCCCCGACGTTCTGCACGGCCAAGGAGGCCTCTCCTCTCCCGAAACCACCGTACCCGGGAAGCCCGACATTGCGTCGGATTCCAAGGTCGACCCGCGGCCCCGTGTCGAACGACTCGAGACCGCCGATCTCGGGATTCTGGCAAAGTTGGGTGCCGACGACGGAGAAATCGGCCGAAGCGACGAAGTCCATGAAGACCTCGCGCTGGGCACCGAGCTTCGCCATGAAGGCGGGCTCGTACTCGAGCTCGACCGCGCTGCCGTCGGGGTTCTTCCCAGTCACGTCCTGCACGGTCAGGTCACCCGTGAGAACGGTTCCCCAGAACCGCGTATTCGCCAGGAGCTCGAGCCCCGTGCTGTGGACGGCGTCCTGGTTCACGCGCTGGAAGCGGCTTCCCTCGGGTGACTGGATGGACGTACGTACGATGCCGTCCTGGAGCCGCTGGTGGAATCCCACGAGCTGAAGGCTGCCGTCCCCAGCGTGCACCGTGAATCCGGCCTCACCCGCAATGAGCACCTCGGGCCGCAGGTCCGGATTCGGCTCGAACCGCCCGAGAGCCCCGGAGTAGAGTTCCCGCAGCGCCGGAAAACGGGTCCGTCGGCTCACCGACACGTGGTACGACGTCGCTCCCCCATCGGAGATCGAAGAGAGGCCAAGACGAGCGCCCCAATCCCACAGGCGATCGAGCGCCGGCTTGTCGCCCGACTCAGGCGTATCCGACCCGTCGGCAGCCACGCCCACCGTCAGACGCGTGGTCGCGAGGCCAGGGATGCCGAGCAAGCCCCCGAAACGCTGCTCGACTTCACCCCCGATGCTCCACAGACGCTGAGAATATGCCGCCTCCGACCCGCCGCCGATGACCTCGTCGTGATCCACGTCAGCGAACGTGACGGCGGCACGAAGCTCGGTCGCATCGGTGACACCCGCGTCGCCCATGAGACGGAGCGTGAGGGTACGGTCGTCGCCGAGCTCCGTGTCGACCACCTCGTCGAACGCCTCGCTCGCGAACGCGTCGATTTCCGTGCGTCCCACGTCGAGCCCGATCGAAGCCTCGAGGTCGGCCAGGCCGAGCGAGGTCTCGTGGAATCCCGTCCCACCCGACAGCGCGACGATGGTGCGCCGCTGGTGCGGGTAGCGCCAGAGCCGGGGATCCTGCACGTGCGCCTCGGGCGGCACGCCCCGCTCGGACTGGAAGCCTAACCCGACCGCGGACAACCAAGGACCGCCGTCACTCCGGTATCGCGCCGACGCGAAACCGTCGATGCGGTGGACGTCGGAGTTGAGGCGAATGTCGCCGTCGGAGCTCAGGAAGCGGGCGTCCAGGTTCCCTCCGCCAATGCCGTTGGGAAGCGGCGTGCCGTCGTGGTCCTGGAACCCCACCCCCGCCCGTATCTCCCACGCGCCACGGTCCATCTCGGCCAAAGTTCCGCCGCTCAGGGAGAACGACGCACCGCCCGTGTGGTCCATCCCGAAATGCGCGGTCAGCGGCTCGGGTCGCTCGTAGCCCTCGGACCCACGCGCGATATCGATCTCGACGGCCCCGCCCAGCACGTTCGGCCCATGCAGGATGGTCGACAGCCCACGCACGAGCCGGATCCGGCGTGCCGCCGTGAGCGGGATCACGGACAGGTCGGTGCGCGCGTCCCAACCCAGCGTGAGTGGAACCCCGTCCACCAGCACGGCGATCTGACGGTCCTCGGCCCCACGGAGCGCCGGCTGGGCCTCACCCCGCGAGTTCGTGCGGATGGTGATCAGCGGCATCGCGCGGAGCGCTTCCTCGAGCGTCGGCGCGGGCCTCAGCGAGACCGAATCCAGACGGAAGTCCACCGTGCTCGACCCCCCGGCCGTCGTGGTTGGGCGCGGCACGTCGATCGTGATCCCCTGAAGATCGTAGCGAACGATCGAGTCGGTCGCGAGCGTATCCGCCGCCAGGGTATCCACCGGTTCCTGGGCCGGCACCAGAGTCGGCACGCCCACGACGATCATGCAGGCCGTGAGGCACGCGCGAAGAACGAGCGCACCACGGCGCACGGGTTCGAACCTCGACCTTTTCGGTGATCTCAAGCTAGAAGAACACCGGCTCCTTGTACGAGCCGAAGACCTGCTCCATGGCGTGGCGGATCTCGTACAGCGTGCACTCCGCGCGCGCACACTCCAGAATGAACGGGACGACGTTGTCTCCGTCGCGAGCAGCACCCTCGAGCGCGGACAATGTCTGCTCGGCCTTCGCGTCGTCTCGCCGCTCCCGAAGCTCCTTCATGCGCGCCACCTGCTTCCCTTCCACGGTGGCATCGATCTTGAGCGTATCGATCTCGATGCTGCCCGAGCCCTCCGTGAACTGGTTCACGCCGACGATCACGCGCTCGGACGACTCGATGTCGCGCTGCTGGCGGATGGCCGCTTCACCGATCTCGCGCTGGAACCACCCGAGCTCGATGCCGGGCACGACGCCGCCGAGCGCGTCGATCTCGTCGAAGAGCGCGAGCGCCTCGGCCTCCAGATCGTTCGTGAGCGCCTCGACGTAGTACGAGCCCGCGAGCGGGTCGATGGTGCTCGGCACGCCGGACTCGTGGGCGAGAATCTGCTGGGTCCTGAGCGCGATCCGCACCGCCTTTTCGGTCGGCAGCGACAGCGTCTCGTCCATCGAGTTGGTGTGGAGCGACTGCGTCCCTCCGAGCGCGGCAGCCATGGCCTGGTAGGCGACGCGCACGATGTTGTTCTCGGGTTGCTGCGCCGTCAGGCTCACCCCCGCCGTCTGGGCGTGGGTGCGGAGCCGCCACGATTCCGGGTTCTTCGCGCCGTACTTCTCCTTCATGCCACGCGCCCAGATGCGGCGTGCGGCGCGGAACTTCGCGATCTCCTCGAAGAAGTCGTTGTGCACGTCGAAAAAGAACGAGAGCCGGGGCGCGAACGCGTCGACGTCGAGCCCCCGCGCGATACCCCGCTCCACATACTCGAAGCCGTTGCGCAGCGTGAACGCGAGCTCCTGACCCGCCGTGGCTCCGGCCTCGCGGATATGGTAGCCCGAGATGGAGATCGGGTTGTACTTCGGAGCGTGCTCACTGCACCACTCGAACATGTCCACGATACACCGGAGGGCGGGCTCGGGCGGGTAGACCCACGCGTGCTGCGCCTGGTACTCCTTCAGGATGTCGTTCTGCACCGTGCCGCGGAGTTGGTCGGGCGCGATGCCCTGCCTCTCGGCGGCGACCACGTAGAAGCAGAAGAGGATGATCGCGGGACCGTTGATCGTCATCGAGACCGATACCTGGTCGAGCGGGATCCCGTCGAAGAGCGCCTGCATGTCCTGAGTCGACGAGATCGCTACCCCGCACACGCCGACCTCACCGAGCGAACGGGGATGGTCGGAGTCGTATCCCATGAGCGTGGGGAAGTCGAAGGCGACCGAGAGCCCGGTCTGCCCATGCTCGAGCAGGTACTTGTAGCGGGCGTTGGTCTCTTCGGCGGAGGCGAAGCCGGCGAACTGGCGCATGGTCCAGAGGCGCGTGCGGTACATGCTCGTGTAGGGCCCGCGCGTGAACGGGTACTCGCCGGGGAAGCCGATGTCCTCCTCGTAGTCCGTCCCATCGACGTCGAGCGGCGTGTAGACCGGCTTGACCTCCTTCCCCGACAGCGTCTCGAACGAGTCGTCCCGAGTCGGCATTCCGTCGAAGATCCCCTGCCATTCCGCCAACCGGCCCCTCAACTCCGCGAGCTCGCTCTCGCGCTCGCGCACGAGCTCCTCCAACTCGGATCGGCTCAGCACGTCCTTCTCGATCGTCGACATACCCACTCCTCAGATACGTTGCCCCTCGGATGCCCGCAGAGGAAAGATGCTCCATAGTACGCCGCGGTTCAACGAAGGAGCCCCTCGATAATGTCTTTCGCCACCGAATACGGCGTCGCGTCACTCGTGCGGATCCGTTCCACACCGCCCTCGAGAAGCTCCACGGTATCGGGGCTCCTCCAGGTGATCCGCCGAAGCTCTCGGTTCACCACGTCCTGGACCCGGCCTTTCGCGCGGGCCCTCCGCCGCTCTTCCAGCTGTCCGCTCGACGCGAGCCAGCTTCGATGTCGCTCGACCGCGTCGAGCAACTCGTCCACCCCTTCGCCGCTTTGTGCCGTCGTCGCGAGGACCGGCACACTCCAGTCGCCCTCGTCGACCGAGGGAGCTTCGCTGCGCTCCTTCTTCATCACGCGGCCGAGATCGACCCCATGGTGCGCCGGCACGTCCTTGAGCGCGCTCCCGGCACGGAGGTGCATCGCCTGGCGGATCTCCTTGACCAGCCGATCCGCCCCCGGTCGGTCGGCTTTGTTGACCACGAAGATGTCGGCGATCTCCATGAGTCCGGCCTTCATGGCCTGGATCGCGTCGCCGGACTCCGGGACCAGCACCACCACCACGGTGTCCGCCGCCGCCGTGATCTCGAGCTCGGTCTGCCCGACCCCGACGGTCTCGATGAGGAGCCGGTCGAAACGGAAGACGTCCATGAGGTCGAGAACCTCCTTGGTCGTGGTCGCCAGGCCTCCGAGCGACCCACGGGACGCCATTGACCGGATGAAGATTCCCGGATCGGTGGCGAGGTCGTTCATGCGGATGCGGTCGCCGAGGAGCGCGCCTCCAGAGTAGGGCGACGTAGGATCGACCGCGACGACGCCGACCGTTTCGTCCCGGGCCCGGTAGCGCGCGGCGCTCGCCGCCACGAGGCTCGATTTGCCCGCGCCCGGAGGCCCGGTGAAACCGAGGCGTGCGGTCTGCGGCCCGGCCTTGAGCAGCTCGTGCAGGAGCTCCTGGAAGCCGGAACGCTCGTCCTCGACCATCGAGATGGCTCGAGCGAGCGCCACGGGCTTCTTCTCGTGGAAGCGGGCGATGAGATCGGTCTGCCGGGGCGTGAGCGTTCCGGCCAACGGAGGCATGGGGTTCATCGATGTATGTCGTCGGTTGAGCTGGAATCAGCGCCACTCGTCGGTGCGGACACTGCGCGCATGTCGGAGTGGATTCTCGAGCAGATGGGTCGGAAGGAAGAGCACCACCACGAACATCACGAGCGCCAGGAAGAGGCCCGCCCCCAGCAACCACCAGCTTCGCAGCTCGATGAACAGGATGGACGTGATGACCGCCGTGGCGCTGGCGAAGATGCTGAGCAGTAGCCGCCTCGCCTGAAGATGCAGAAAGCGCTCCTGAGATTGAACGTCCCTCGGATGCACCCGAACCCGTAGCTCCTCGCGCTCGGCGCGCGTGACGAGATCCCGAACCGAGCGGATCGTGCTTTGAGCCTCATCGAAGACCCCACGCGCGATCTGCGCCGGCTGCTGGCCCGTCGACTTGAGCAGGTCGGCCCGGTGCTTCCGCACCACGCCCCGGATGAACGTCAATCCATCGAAATTCGGCTCATAGTTGAACGCCAGTCCCTCGATGAGCGCCCCCGTCCGGAAGAAGTACACGAGTTCCTGGGGCAGCATGAGCGGCCAGGTGTAGAACGTGTCGAGCATCTCGGCGACGATCTCTTCGACGACGCGTTGCCGTGCCGTGGTCTTAGCCTTCTCGACGATCCGAAGGATCTCGGCGGCCGCTTCCCGGATCTCGCCGCGGGACACCTCCGGGCTGATCATCCCCAGACGATACATCTCGTTGATAGCGCCGTCGATGTCCTCTCGTCCGACGGCGAGTGCGGCGTTCAGGATCGATTCGCGCGTCCACTTGGGGACTTCCAGCACCGCGCCCCAGTCGAGGAGCACGAGGGTGCCATCATCCTGTACCAGAAGGTTGCCGGGGTGCGGGTCGGCGTGCATGAAGCCGTCGACCATCATCATGCGCAGATACACGCCGGTGAGGGTTTCCATGACGTCATGGAATACCAGGCGTCCAGTCTCGAAGTGCTCGTGCAATCGGTCGACCTTCGTGCCCACAACGTGCTCCATCACCAGCACTCGCCGCCGTGTGAAACGCTCCAGCACGAACGGGGCACGAACGCGGCGCTCATCCGCGAAGACGCGTCTGAACCGAGCGAGGTTGGCGGCCTCCTCGCGAAAGTCCATCTCTTTGCCGACACGCACGGAAAACTCCCGGACCACGTTGGTAAGCGCCCGCACGTGATGGTTCGGAAAGAGAATGTTCAACCAGAAGAGCAGGCGAAACGAGATGTCGATGTCGAGCGCGACCGCGGCGACCACCCCCGGGCGCAGCACCTTGATGACGACGTCCCTGCCTTCGACCTGGGCGCGGTGCACCTGCCCCAGGCTCGCGGCTGCGAGGGGGGTGTCCTGGAAGTCGTCGAAGAGTTCCGGAATGGGTGCACCCAGTTCTTCCTCGATCACCTTGCGGATGGCGTCGGACGGATCGGCGGGAACCTGATCCTGCAGCCGGCCGATCTGGGACAGATAGGGCTCTGGCAGGATATCCGCGCGCGCGCTCAGGAGCTGAGCGAGCTTCACGAACGTAGGGCCGAGAGCGGCGAGCCGATTGGAGAGCGCCCGGGCACGCCGTTGATGGTGCTCCACGGACCGGGGTGCCGGTCGACCGAACAGGACCCAACGCCGCCGGTCCCGCAGGAATGCGAGCGCGAACGGGCTCAGGCGGGCGAGGACCGAGAGGCTACGTGTGATCCTCTTCACGTCAGAGCGTCCTCAGAGGAGCAGCCCGCTGGCGAGGCTGAGCAGGAACAGAAACCCGAACAGGTCGGTGAAGGGCGTCACGAACATGGACGAGCCGACCGCCGGATCGACGCCCAGGCGATTCATCACCGATGGCACGAAAGATCCCAGGAAACCGGCAACGACGAGGTTGCCCCACATCGCGATGAGCACGACCAGTCCCAGGGTCGGGTCGCCACCCGCGAAGGTCGCCAAAAGCGCCACCACACCGCCGATAATGGCTCCGTTCACCACGCCCACAGCGAGCTCACGGCCCACCATCGTCGCGAGCTCACGGACCGGCTCCACACCCCCGTCCAGGGCGATGGTGCGCACGGTCACGGCCAATGCCTGCGTCCCGGCGTTACCCCCGAGGCCCGCCACGATCGGCATGATGGCGGCAAGAATCACCACGTTCTCTATGGTTTCGGAGAAGGCATAGACCACAGACGACGCGGCCGCGGCCGTGAGCAGGTTGACGAAGAGCCACGGGATTCGGGCTCGGACCGATTCCTGCCAGGTGTAGCGCAGGGCACCTTGGTCCCCGCCCATGCCTGCCATGAGGAAGATGTCTTCGGTCTGCTCCGCTTCGATTACATCGATGACGTCGTCGAAGGTGATCCGTCCAACGAGCACGCCCTGCGCGTCGACGACCGGAATCGAGGCCAGGTTGTAGCGACCGATGAGGCGTCCGACATCCTCCTGGTCGGTCGTCGTCAGAACCGTGGCGATCGGCGCCTCGACGAGCGTGTCGATGCTCTCGTCTGGCTCCGCGATGACGAGGTCGTCGAGGCGGAGCGTGCCCACCAGCCTTCGCGTCTCGTCGACGACAAAGACGGTGTAGAAGTCCTCGACCTCACGTCCCTGCAACCGCACCTGCTCCAACGCTTGGCCGGCCGTGAGCGAGGCGTTCACCACGACGAGCTCCGTGGTCATCAGGCCACCGGCGGATTCCTCGTCGTGCTCGAGGAGGCCGCGGAACGTCACGTCCTGGGGAAGGCGGTCGAGCACACGCTGCTGATCTTCCGGATCGAGCTCTCCGATCAGGTCGACGGCGTCGTCGTCCGCCAACTCCATGAGGAGCTCGGTGCGCAGATCCGGCCGCAGCGCGGCGAGCAGCTCCGAGCGGACGGCGCCGGCGTCCATCTCGGCGAGCGTCTCGGACGCGAGGTCCGCCGGCAGGGCCGAGACGAACCCGATCCGCTCTCCTTCGTCGAGGTCCTCGACGAGATCGGCGAGGTCGGACGGGTGGACGTGCTCGGCGAGTGCGGCCACCCCGGCGAGGTCTCCCTCCAGCACGAGCTCCCAGAGCCGCTCCCTGACGCGGGTGATGTCCATGTCCGGATCGGCGGTGGTCATCGGGCCGCGCAGTCCAGGACCTCACGCAGGATCCGCTCCTGCCGCTCGAACATCGGGCTCCGGTAGCGCTCCTCGCCCTCGGGATGATCGTGGCCGAGCAGGTGGAGCGTCCCATGGATTGCGAGACGGGCCAATTCCTCGGGCAGCGGCACCCCGTGCTCTGCGGCCTGCCGTCGTGCCTGCTCCACCCCGAGGTAGATGTCCCCCACCAGGTCCGACAGATCCCCCAACGCGAACGCGATCACGTCGGTGGGTCGATCATGCCCGAGATAGGTGTGGTTCAGCTCCTGGATCTCCGCGTCGTCCAGCAGGGTGAGCGACACCTCGACCAGGTCCCGCTGCTCGGCTTCCACGGTCCGCACCACGGCGCGTTGTAACACCCCGGCGTCCACCTCCACGAAGTGGCCGGGCTCGACCATGACGTTCATGACCGCGGACTGGCCTCGGCAGGCTCCGCGTCCCCAGGCTCACTGGCTCCTTCGTCCGGCCCGATCACGGGCCGATCCATGCCCTCCGCCGGGACGGCACCCGCGTCGGACTCCGTCAGATGCTTCGTCGCCGGATACTCGATGCGCCGGTGCGACACTCCGCCCAGAATCTTGGCGAACTGCTCCTTGACCCGGGCGATGTCACCCATGGTCAGAGGCGCGTCGTCGAGCTGGTGGTCCGCGATCTTCGACGCCACGATGGATTCGATGAGCGTCTGCATGCGCTCGGGCGTCGGCTCACGCATGGCTCGAGCTGCGGACTCACAGGAGTCGGCCAACATGAGGACCGCGGTCTCCTTGGTGCGCGGCCGAGGGCCCGGATAGGAATAGCGCGCGACGTCCAGCTCACCCTCGGCTTCCTCGAGGGCCTTCTCGTAGAAGAACCCGATCTTCTGGGTACCGTGGTGCTCGAGGATGAAGTCCACGACCACATCCGGCACCTTCGCTTCACGCGCGAGCCGGACGCCTTCGGTGACGTGCTCACGGACGATCGTGGCCGAGGTCTCGGGCTTGAGCTTGTCGTGCGGGTTCCGCCCTTCCGGTTGATTCTCCACGAAGTAGTGCGGCTTCAACATCTTGCCCACGTCGTGGTAGAGGACGCCCACCCGGCAGAGCAGCCCGTTCGCCCCGATTTCGGACGCCGCGGCCTCCGAAAGGTTCGACACGTTGATGGTGTGCGCGTACGTCCCGGGGGCTTCCATGGACAGTCGGCGCAGAAGCGGTCGCGTGGGGTCGGCCCACTCGAGCAGCGTCTGGTCGGTGGTGATGCCCGTGAAGAGCTCGAACACCCAGAGAAAACCCATCGCGAGAAGCGCCGAAACCGTGGCGTTACCCGTGAAGATCGCGCCTCCACGCAGCGCTTCGGTGACGTCGGTCCCGGTGGCCAAGGCGTGCGAGACGAGCGCCAGGCCCGCCGCAGCGGCGATGATCGCGATGGACACCCACGTCTCGGACCTACGGCGAACCGCGCGCACGCTCATGGCGGCGGCGGACCCACCGGCGATCAGGGCGAGCACGGTGCCGTAATCGGAGAACGGCTGCAGCGTTCCGGTGATCACGGCCAGCAGCAGCACCAGGAACAGCGCCATGCGCGTATCCCAGAGCACCGCCACGGGGAGCGCGACGAACGCGATCGGCAGCCACTCGGTGGCCAGCCCCCCGCGGTCGATGGCGATGCCGGCGCCGAAGTACGCCGCGACCAGCAACGCGATCAACAGGATCCAGCGGAAGTTGGCGTAGACTTCGGGCCGGTTGAAGAACAGGAGCAACCCGAACACCGACAGCAACAGCGTGTTCAGCAGCCACGCTCCGGCCACGGCGGCGAACGCGACCCCCTCCCGCTCGAGGATGCCACGCTCACGCAGCTCGTTCTCGTAGGCCTCCAATCGCTCCAGGGCCGACGGACCGATGGGGTCGGCCTGCCGTACGATCGCCTGTCCCTGCAGGACCTGACTCTTGGTGGTCGGTACGCTGGCGGCGGCCTGGGCGCGATCCCGCTCCGTCGCGACGACGTTCAACTCCAATGTGAACTCGGCGTGATGGATCAGGATGAGCCGGAACAGATCCCGCGCTTCGGGTGGGAACGCATCCGGAAGGAGCCCGACCGCTCGCGTGAAGAAATCCCGCGAGGTGAGGACCGCACTCGGGTCCGCCGACTCCTCCTGAGCCCCCCGCCGCAGCGTCACCGACCCGGCCGTCATGTCCACCATCCGGGACGCGTCCACGACGCCCTGCGAAAGAAGCTCCCGGGCGGCCCGGGTCGCGGCTGAACGGAACGTGGCCCTGTCCTGCGGATCCAGCAGGTAACGGAGCTGGGCTTCCGTCGGGGTGATGCCCCGCTCCTCCAGAGAGCGTCGGACCCGCACCGTGTCTCCATCGGCGACCGCGCTGTCCACGGCCTCGAAGAAGTGCTCGAGCCTGTCCGCGACCGAATCGGCTACTTCCGGCCGGAAGTCGAGCGTTGGCGGGACCGACTCCATCGCGGAACGCCGATCGCGCTCGAGCTCGGTCGCGTTCTTCGGAACGCTGAAGGGGATCTGAGCGATCACGTCCTCGGGCGCGACCATGTCGATCGAGTAGCGCTGGACGTCCATGGTGTCCGAGGGGGGGAACGCGACAGCGACGAACGCCGCCAGAACGCCCACGAGCAACAGGCGGGAGCCATGATGGCGGAGACGAGCCTCGAGCGACCGGCCCGGGTCTCCGGACAGCCGATGCAGCATCGAGTCGCGATCCGGGCCAGCTCCCTGGGCGGTCACGTCGCGCCTTCCTCCACCGTGACCCGCCCGTAGGCCTCGATGATGTCCTTGACGAGCCGATGGCGCAGGACGTCCTTGGCGTCGAGGTAGATCAACGAGATCCCATCGATGCCGCCCAGGATGTCCTCGACTTCCAGAAGGCCGGAGTCCTCCTTGCGCGGCAGGTCGATCTGCGTCTTGTCCCCCGTGATGACGACACGGGAATTGAGACCGAGTCGGGTCAGGAACATCTTCATCTGGGCGCGCGTCGCGTTCTGGGCCTCATCGAGGATGACGAACGCGTCCGAGAGGGTTCGGCCGCGCATGTAGGCGAGCGGCGCGATTTCGATCGTCGAGTCCTCTAGGGCGCGCCGCACGCGATCGTGGGGCATCATGTCTTCGAGCGCGTCGTAGAGGGGACGCAGGTACGGGTCCACTTTCTCCTGCAGATCCCCGGGCAGGAAACCGAGGTTCTCACCCGCCTCGACCGCCGGGCGCGCCAGCACGATCCGCCGCACACGTTTCTTGTAAAGCGCGTCGACCGCGCACGCGACGGCGAGGTACGTCTTGCCGGTGCCGGCCGGGCCGATCCCAATCACGATGTCGTTCTCGAGGATGGAGGCCATGTACGTGCGCTGTCCATCGGACTTGGGAACGATCACACGCCGCGACCCGGGAAGCGCGATCCGGATGCCCTCCGAAGGATGGATGACTCCGTCCGCTCCCCGCGCGTCGATTCCATCTGCGAACCGCCCGATGTCGGACATGTCGAACGGCGCACGCAGGCGCGCCAACTCGATCATGTGCTGCAGCACCGGAACGGAGCGCTCCACGGCCGCGAGCGCGCCGGAGAGGATCACGTGGTTCCCCCGCAGCACGGTCCGCACACCGAACAGGCGCGCGACCTCCTGCAGATTGCGATCGTTCACACCCGCCAACATGAGGGGGTCGACCCCCTCGGCGTCGAGCCGGTGCTCGATCATCGCCTCTAGATTTGCCACCCCAACTCCCGGAGGCCTTCAGCCTCCTCGTTTACGCGTGTCCGACGCGATGGTCAATCCGAGTTCTTCCAACTCCCGTCTGCCGACCTTCGTCGGCGCGCCTTCGTACAGTGCCCTCGCCGCGGTCGTCTTCGGAAAAGCGATCACGTCCCGAAGGCTCTCCGAACGGGTGAACCGCTGAACGATACGGTCCACGCCCAGGGCAATGCCACCATGCGGTGGTGCGCCCGTCGCGAGCGCATCCAACAGGAAGCCGAATTTCTCGTCGATCTCCTCGTCCGTGAGATCCAGGATCCTGAGTACCCGCCTCTGCAGCGCAGGGTCGTGGATCCGGATGCTGCCGGAACCGAACTCCGTGCCGTTGTACACGAGATCGTACGCGGTACCACGCACGGCCAAAGGATCGGACTCGAGGAGCTCGAGGTCGTCCGGGTGCGGCATCACGAAGGGGTGGTGGGAGGCATAGATGTCACCGTCGGCCTCCTCGAAGACCGGGAAATTCGTGACCCAAAGCCACGCGTCCTCCCGCTCGCGGGGCAGATCGAGGGCCCGTGCCACGGCCGACCGGGTGGCGGCGAGCGCGGGAGAGGTCACCCGATCGGGCCCGGCCGCCGCGAAGGCGAGGTCGCCGACCGCGAGGCCGAGCCTCGTAGCGTGATCGTCGGTCAGGAAGCGTCCGAGCGGGCCGGAAAAGCCGTCCTCCGTCCGCTTGACCCACAAGAGGCCAGGCGCACCGGCGGCCTTCGCCGTAGCCTCGACCTCGTCGATCTGCTTTCGGGAAAGGCGCGCACCGGCCGCCACCGCCAAGCCCCGCACCCGGCCCCCGGCTTCGACGGCTCCGCGGATGACGCCGAACTCCACGTCCGCGGTGGCCTCGGTCCAGTCGGAGAGCTCGAGGCCGAACCGGAGATCGGGCCGGTCGGAGCCGTAGCGCTCCATCGCTTCGGCCCACGTGAGCCGCGGGAAGGGCGAAGGCGCCGAGATGCCCGCAACACCGGCCAATGCCACAGCGAGCCCCTCGATCCAGCGAAGGATGTCGTCGGGCTCCACGAACGAAGCTTCGACATCGATCTGGGTGAACTCCGGCTGCCGGTCGGCCCTGAGGTCTTCGTCCCGGAAGCAGCGGGCGATCTGAAAGTACCGGTCGAACCCGGAGACCATGAGGACCTGCTTGTAGAGCTGCGGGCTTTGCGGCAGCGCGTAGAACTCGCCTTTATGAACGCGACTCGGCACGAGATAGTCGCGCGCCCCTTCCGGCGTGGCCTTGGTGAGGATGGGTGTCTCGACCTCCACGAAGCCCAGCGCATCGAGGTAGTTGCGGGTCTCGAGCACGAGCTTGTGCCGGAGCACCAGGTTCTCCTGGAGCTCATGCCGCCGCAAATCGAGCGACCTGTGCTGCAACCGCAGCTCTTCGGACGGGAGCTCGTCCTCGGGCCCACGATAGACCGGGATGGCAGGAGTGCGTGCCTTGCCGAGAAGCCGGACCCGTTGCGCGCGGATCTCGACGTCCCCGGTCGAGAGATCCGTGTTACGGGCTCCCTCCGGGCGCAGTTCCACCGTGCCCTCGATGCCCACCACGTCTTCGTGACCCAGGCGCGAGGCGAGCTCGAACCCCTTCTTCTCGGTCCAATCCGGACCGAAGGAAACCTGGACGAGGCCGCTCCGGTCACGCAGATCGACGAAGAGAAGACCCCCGAGGTCGCGGCGCCGGTGGACCCAACCCGCGAGTCGAACCGAGTCTCCAGCGCGCGATGCGTCGAGCGATCCAACCATGTCCGAGCGGAGCGCGGTGCGCTCGTTCTCAACCTTTGACATCAATCCGTCCGTTGTACGGCGCCGGACATCGATCCGGCGCGCTTCACGAGGAAGGTGATCACGAGGTATCCGAGGAGAACGCCGGTGACGTCGGCGTACCAGTCCGCGAGAGACGGAGTACGATTGGGAACGGTCGACTGATACCACTCGTCGGCGGCGCCGTAGAGTACACCCACCATGATGACCACCCAGTGCGGTACCGTGGAACGACCCCACGAACGACCTGCGGCGAGCGCACACCCGAGCACACCGAAGAGCACGAGGTGTACGACCTTGTCGTTCACCGCCACCCAGGCCGGCGCGGTCGGGTTCGGCCAGGAACTCAATAAAAAGAGGACCGCCGCCCAACCGGCAGCGGGTCCCCACATCCTCAGTTGGTTGACCAAAAATTTCTATCCGATAGGGCTCGGCGCACCGGCCGCGCCCGGTCACCTACAGAGGTTCTCCGCGGACGGCTAAGTTAAACAGCCCCACAAGGCCATTCAAGAAACCCGGCATGACCGATACACAACCGACCGACCTGCTGTCCCTGACGCCCGACGAGCTTCGGGCCACGCTCGCCGATCATTTCGCGGAGCGCGGCCAACCGGCCTACCGCGTCACGCAAGTGACCGGGTGGATCTTCGAACGGCTCGCGAGCCATATCGACGAGATGACGAATCTACCGGTCGATGAGCGCGCGGCCCTCGCTGAGCGCTTCACCCTGGCGGAGCCGGAGGCGGCCAAGATCGCCGTGAGCTCCGACGGGACAGTCAAGCATCTTTGGCGACTGGCCGACGGGGAGCTCGTGGAATCCGTCCTCATCCCCACGGATCGACGGCTCACCCTGTGCATCTCGTCCCAGGCGGGATGCGCCATGGGTTGCACGTTCTGCGCGACGGGATGGGGCGGCTTCTCCCGCCAGCTCACGGCGGGCGAGATCGTGGCACAGTACCGCGCGTCCCGACGCTGGGCCGAGGAGCACGACCACGGAACGGTCACGAACATCGTCTTCATGGGGATGGGCGAGCCGCTCTCCAACCGGAAAGCGCTCCACCCGGCCCTGACGCTTCTCAACCACGGCTACGGCGTTGGCGCCCGGCGCATCACGGTATCTACGGTGGGCGTGGTTCCGGGGATCCTGGAGCTCGCGGAACGCCCGGAGCAGTTCGGGCTCGCGCTTTCCCTTCATGCTCCGGAGTCCGGCCTCCGTGGCGAGCTGATCCCACTCGAGAAGCGTCATCCCCTGCCGGAACTGCTCGAAGCCCTGCGGCGCTTCGACGAGGGCGGCGGCAGGCGCATCACCTTCGAGTACACCATGATCGACGGCGTGAACGACGCGCTCGATCTGGCGCCCAAGCTCGCCGACATCGCCAACCAGGTGGGCGCCTTCGTGAACCTCATCCCGTTCAATCCGATCCCCTACAAGGAATGGACACCCTCCCCCGACGCTCACATCCAGGCGTTCGCCAGCATCCTCGAAGCGAGAGGGGTCTCCGCGGCGGTCCGTGAGACCCGGGGCAGGGATATCGATGCGGCGTGCGGCCAGTTGCGTGGCCACGTGCTGACCCAGATCGAGACGGGGACGCCCGGAGCCCGTTCGGAGGTCGTCGGCGCAGCGAGTCGGACGGACGCGGAAGGTTAGAAGGGTGTTCGGTGCCGGCCGCGTCGAGGTCAGTCGATCCCGCGGCCAATGCGGCCCCAGCGGATCTCACGGATCGCCGGGAACGGCCGATATGAGTCCCGGTTGTAGGAGAAATAGGTGAAGACGGCCCGACCCTCGAGCCGCCACCGTTCCAGCAGTCCCCAGTAACGGGAGTCCAGGCTCCGCTCCCGGTTGTCGCCGAGCATGAAGTAATGCCCCTCGGGAATCAGAAGGGGCCCCCAATTGTCACGCGTCGGCGCATAGGTCGACCGATCGTGGCCGGGGAGTAGATACTCGTGTTGCCAGGCCATCCATGGATGGCGCTCGTCCTCGATCGCATCGTGCTTCAGGTAGCGTTCTTCCACTTCGACGCCGTTCACCCACAGGATCCGGTCCCGCATCTCGAGCGTGTCTCCGGGAAGGCCGACCAGGCGCTTGATCAGCATGAGGGTCTCCTCGTGCGGCGGGTCGAACACGAGGATTTCCCCCCGTTCCGGCTCCGAGTAGCCGGGAATCCGCCACCCCACCAGCGGAACCTGTGATCCCATGGCGGCGCGGTTGACGAGCAGCATGTCGCCGACCAGAAGCGTGTCCTCCATGGAGCCCGACGTGATGACGAACGTCTGCACGATGAAGGTTCGCAGCACGAAAAAAAGGATCAAGGCGACGCCCAGGGACCTCAGCCACTCGAGCGCCCCACCCGAGCGCCCACTCTTCTCGGAGTCGCGGTTCGGGCGGCGCTTCTTCACTTCGTTGCGCTTCGTGGGCTTCGGCATCTCGTCGCCTTTAGGGTGCATTCGTCGGCCGGGCATTCAGGCATCGGCTGGACGCTCAGGGTTCGGGGCGGTCCGCTTCCGGTTCAGTGGGAAGCGGCCAACCGCTCCCGAGCACGACGGACACATCGACGTAGAGGTCCGGATCCGGATCGCTCCGGACGTTATCGATTCCGAGGACCTCCGCAACGGCCGCCGCGAACTCCGGTCGGCCCACACGGTCCACGACCTCGGACTCCACCCGATCGAACGAAGACGCGTTCCCGAAGTAGACGACGTCGAACCCCGCGCCTCGAGCGAGGTCCGTCGCGCTTCGAGCCGCCCCGGAGACGCCTCCTCCGTTGAGCACCTCGACCCGCACACGCACGTCGGGCACCGGGAGCGTGCGCGGCTCCAGATCTGCGGCGCCGCCCCCACCGGTGCGGACCGCGAAGGCCGCGATTCCAGCCAGCACGAGGGCCAGGAGCATCCACCCCCAGGGGCGCCGACTGCGCCGTCCGCCGCGTCTGCGCCTCTTCGAGCTCCGTCGTGCCATCATGGGCCCCCGACCCGAACAGGCTCGACGGCCAGCGCATTCCAGAAGTCCACCGTTGGCTTGCTCAGGGGTACACCGCGCTCGACGAGACGCCGGATGCGGGCGGCGGCGACCTCCTTCGTGACGGCGTCGAGCTCGTGCGGCATCCGGTCACGCAGCTCCTCGCGCCAGCCACCGAGAGACGGCCGTCCGGGCTCGGTGAAATCGGCGACATAGAGCGCCCGCCCGAGATCATCGAGATCGGGATGGCCGAGCGTGTGGAAGGCCACCGCGAGCAGGAGCGGAGCATCCGATACGCCCTCGGCCAGAAGCTTCTCCCTGGCCGAGGGACCGTGCAGCACGCCGTCCGGGAGTGCCCCGAGGTCTTCAGAGATGAGGGCCCGCAGCATATCCGGGTCGGCCTCCTTGAGCGCGTCGTGGAGGTATCCGGCCGCCGACCAGCGCGCCTGGTCTTCCTCGCTCATGCCACGCCGCTGCGCCCACGAAGCCATGAGCGCCGCAACCCGCTCGATGTGCGCCCGGCGCTCGGCGCCGACTCGAGCCCACTCCGGGAGCCGGCCTCCGGCCGCCGCCGCCACCCGCTCATGTAGCCCCATCGCATAGCCCCATCGAACCCTTCCGCACGCTGAGAGTCGCTGACCCGAAGGGAACAAAGATGGGACGACCGAGGGCGACATGGGTAGTCCCGGCGGCACCCCGGGCGCGGCACGGGTTACCAGTCGCCCATGTCGATCCGCTGGGACGCCCTCCTCACACGTCAAGTCGCACGAGAGCTCGACCGCGAGCTACGGGGCGCGAGCCTGCGCGCGTTCCGTTTCGACGGGGCCGAGCGCGATCTCTTCCTTCTTTTCGACGACCGGACCCTGGTCTGGCGGTTGCACCCGACGAGGGGAGCCGTCCTCATGCGCCCCCCCACGGTGCCCGCCCCGGCCGATCTCGCGCATCGGGCGCGTGTCCGACGTGTGTACGCGCCGGACGACGAACGCCTCATCCGTATCGAGCTTCTCCCGCGCCGAAGCGGGCCTCCCCACGACCTCGTCGTCGAGCTACTGGGCAACCAATGGAACGCCCTCGTCGTCGACGTTTCTTCGGGTACGGTTCGTCACGTGCTCTGGTCCCGTGACACCGGTCGAGGGCACCGCGTCGGGGAGCGGTATGGGGTCCCCGCACCACAGGAGCGGGTCGGCTTCGATGGCGAGCTCGACGAGGCCGCTTGGCTGGCCCTCCTGCAGCCGGTGCCGCCGGAGCGCCGGCGGCGCGAGTTGGTGCGGCGGGTCGCCTGGACCTCTCCCCTCAACGCGGACTATCTGCTCGGCACCGACACGAACAGGTCGGATCGAGACCGGCTGGCGCTCGGATACGAACGTTGGCGCGCCCTCGTGGACGGCACGGCCCTGGGTGCCCCCGTCATTCTGGAGGCCGACGGAGGTCCGCAGCCTTATCCTCTTTCCCTGCCGGGAATCCAGGCTCGGGAGGCCACCAGCATTCTGGACGCGGTCGAGCGAGCGGCCAGGCAGACCGGAACCGACGACGCCCCCACCGAAGCGCCCCTACTGGACCCGCAGTTGATGCGTCGGCTGACGGATGCCAAGGGGCGGGCCGAACGGAAGCTCCGGCTTATGGAGCGGGAGCAGGAGCAACTCGGAGACGAGCAGGCTGTGCGCGCGATCGGCGATCTCATCCTCGCACGTTACGGTGAGATCGAGCAGGGGGCGGAGTCGGCGGTGCTCACGGGATTCGACGGGGAGGAAGTCATCGTGACCCTGGACCCGGCGAAGCCCCCCCACGAGAACGCGTCACGCCACTATCGCGAAGCGACCCGGATCGAGCGTGCTCGGGAGCGTCTCCCGAAGCTGATCGACGAGGTCCGCGCGGAACGCGATCGGCTCGACGGTCTGCTCACTCGGGCCCAGGACGGCTCGGCGGAGCCGGACGAGATCCGGGCGGCACTGCCGCGGCTCGAGACCGACACGCGTGGCCGCCCCGACGAGACGCCCCTACCCTATCGCGTGTTCCGAAGCTCGGGCGACCTCGAGATCCGGGTCGGACGGGGCGCACGTCACAACGACGAGCTGACCTTCAAGCACTCGGCCCCCGGCGATATCTGGCTGCATGCGCGCCACGCAGCCGGGGCCCACGTCATACTGCGCTGGCACGGACCGGGGAACCCTCCCTCACGCGACCTGACGGAAGCCGCGACGCTGGCGGCGCTCCACTCCCGTGCCCGTACCTCCGGGAGCGTTCCCGTCGACTGGACCTTTCGCAAATACGTGCGCAAGCCGCGTGGCGCACCGAAGGGCGCGGTGGTTCCGGACCGGGTAAGCACGCTCTTCGTGCGCCCAGACCCCGCCTTGGAGAAAGCGCTCGCGCGCGACGGCGAGAGCGGCTAGCCGTGCGCCGCTATCCGTCCATCCCCTGGCGCAGCGACTCGATAAATTTCGCAGCGCCGCTGATGCCGGAAGCGTCCAACGCCTGGATGAGGGCGCTCCCGACCACCACCCCGTCCGCGACTTCCGCCACCGCCCGCGCCTGCTCGGGTGTCGAGATCCCGAAGCCGACGGCGACGGGCATCGACACGATGCTCTTCAGGCGGCGTACCTCGTCGCCCAGGGTGCCACTGAGATCCGCACTCGCACCGGTCACGCCGGTCCGGGAGATGTAGTACACGAAGCCCGATCCACCGGCGACCGCGCCGGGCATCCGGTCGAGCCCCGTGGTGGGCGCGACCAGGCGGATCAGGTCCAGCGCGCTGTCGATGATGATCTGTTCGACGTCGGGATCCGAGCCGGCCGGGAGGTCGGTCATGAGCAGCCCTTGAGCGCCAGCGGCCAGCGCGTCCTTCACGAACGTCTCCACGCCGTAGCGCAGAATCGGGTTCAGGTAGGTGAAGAGCACCACCGGCGTCTCGTGACGAGACCTGAACGTCGCCACGTCGTCGAGCACCCGACGCACGGTCGTGCCGTTCCGGAGTGAGGCGAATGACGACCGTTGGATCGTCGGTCCGTCGGCGAGCGGGTCGGAAAACGGGATGCCGACTTCCAGCACGTCCGCACCGGCCTCCACCAGCGCCTTCAGAAGCGGAACCGTGGACTCCGCCTCGGGATACCCGGCGGTTACGTAGGGCACGAGCGTGCTCTGCCCCTGGGCGGCACGTGCCGCGAATGTTCTGGATATCACGCGATGAGGTAGTCGCTGACCCGGATGCCGTACTTCTGCGGGTCGGTGGTTTTGATGATCTGACGGATGGGCGCGCCCGTCGCGGGGTCGTTGTGCGCGAGGTCGAGCGAGACCGGTTCCGACAGCGGAAGCCCGACAGGATCCGAGATGACCCGCACACGGGGTCGGTGCAACAACTCGGGATCCGAATTGACCTGCGACACGACGGCGAGCTCGTGTGTGTCGAGAATGACCAGCGTGCCTACAGGATATACGCCCGTGGCCGTGATGAGGACCTTCACGAGGAGTGTGTCGAAGCCACGCTTCGGGTTGTCCCGCATCTCCTGAAGCACGGCGTCGGGGGGCCAGGGCTCGTACTGGTAGCTTCGCACCGACGTGCCCGCGTCGAACGCATCCGCCACCGAGACGATCCTCGAGAAGAGGGTCGGGTCCCTGGGGCGGTGGCTCGCAGGATACCCGCTGAGATCCGTCTTCATGTGATGCTCGTAAGCCATGAGCATCTGCCGGTAGGGCACGTCCGCGAAGCCTTGCATCTGGAAGAGGATGAGCAGCCCCTCGGTGGGGTGTTCCATGAGCTCGATCCATTCCTCCTCGTCGAGGCCGGTCGGCTTGTTGATGATGTCGACGTCGATGCGCTGCTTACCCACGTCGTGGAACAGGGCACCCAGGCCCAACTCGTAGAGCTGGAGTCGGTCGAGAGCCAACCTCTGTCCGATGATGACACTGAAGATGCAGACGTTGACCGAGTGCGTGAACGTATATTCGTCGAAGTCGCGCAGCGTCGTCATGGTGACCATCGACGACTCGTTGGAGAGGACCTGGTCGACGATGCCTTGCACGGCGCGCTTCACCTTCCGGACGTTCACGGCCTTCCCGAGCCGGAGATCTCCGAGCGCGTCCTTCGCGACCTTCACCGACTGCGCATACGTCCGCTTCGCGGCCGTCAGGGACTCGGCGTCGTCCTTGGGCTCTTCGACTTCGGTGACCGCGCGGATCTCGATGTGCTGCACGGGCGTCGCGGCGAACCGGTCCCTGAACGACTCGAACGGATAGTCGCCGGTCGGTCCCCGGAGCAACATCGAGATGAATGGGGCCCATTCCGCGCGTTCCATCCCCGGAAGGATCTCCACTGCGCCGATGCCGTGGTCCTGGAGCGCCCGCGCGAAGGATCCGAACGTCGAGAAGTTGGAGAGATCCAGCCGGAGCCGGGTCTCGTTCAGGAAGAAGAAGTCGCCGACCACACGGACTTCGACCGTGCCCTCCGCGGCGCCGACGCGGTGCACGAGGCTGTGGAGCTCCGTGATCGCCTGCTGCACGGTCTCGTTCTCGATCGGGTACAGCCTCAGGGCGTTGAGCGTGCTGTAGAGCGCGCCCAGGACCTTGCGCCCCTCCTCCTGGAGATTCAGCTCTCCGTCGTAGGGACTCATCTAGTCCTCCCGCCTGAGAGCGCGGCCCACGTTGCTCCGCACCAGCGGGTCCTC
>JBBDSN010000035.1:0-1802 GCA_040904885.1 Gemmatimonadota bacterium
TAGCGCGGATCGTCGCAGTTGAGCTTCGGCGGGTGTGGAGTGCTGGCGTCGACGGTTCTGGGGTCGTAGGAGGCCGTTCGCTGGCCTGTGTGGGGTCAATTGCGTTGACTGGTAAAGGCTCACTGGTGAGGTTCTTGCGGGGCTGAGCCTTCGGCGAGCCTCGGCAATCACTGGCAGATACGGCCGTAGAGCCACATCTGTGTGACGTTTTTGGCTTTCCTCGTTGTGGGTGCTTGCTTCCGAGGCGCCAACAGTGTCCACTACCGGTATGGAACAGTCAGCGGGTCCAGGCCCAGCCCGGGCAGGTGGAGAGTTCTTCGCCCAGCCCGAGCATCCGACCCAGCGCCGCTATGAGGCGCTGCGCGCCTACCTCCACGACGGGCTGACCTCCACCGAGGTCGCCGAACGGTTCGGCTACAGCCCCCAGACGGTGCGTACCCTGGTGCGTGACTTCCGTGCCGGGCGTGACGTGTTCTTCATCGACCCGCGGCCGGGCCCCAAGAGCGCGCCAGCCAAGACGGCGGCCCGCGACCGCATCGTCGAGCTACGCCGCGACCATGGCCTGTCGATCGACGAGATCGCGGTGGTGCTCGAACGTGAAGGTCTGCGGCTCAACCGCACCGGCATCTCCGAGATCATCGCCGAGCAGGGGCTGCCACGGATGTGGCGCCGTCCCGCGGCCGAGCGTGGCGTGCCGGTGGTGCGCGACCGGCTGCCCCGTGCCGGTCTGCTCGACTTCGACGAACTGCCCGCCAAATTCGACAGCCGGTTCGCCGGGCTGCTGCTCGCCGTCCCCGACCTCGTGGCGCTGGATCTGCCCGGTCTGGTCGAGACGGCTGGCTATCCGGGCACCCGCGAGATCCCCGCCACCTCGTATGTCGCCTCGCTGGTGTTGACCAAGCTGGTCGCGCTGCGTCGCATCGGCCATGTCGACGACATCGCCACCGACCGGGGTGCCGGACTGTTCGCCGGGCTGTCGACCATCCCCAAGACCACCGCGCTTCGCACCTACTCCTACCGGCTCGACCATCCCCGCCAGCAACGCTTCCTCTCCGCACTCTCACGGGCCATGGTCGAACACGGCATGGTCGACGGCGCCGACTTCGACCTGGACTTCCACGCCATCCAGCACTGGGGCCAAGAACCCGCCCTGGAGCGCCACTACGTGCCGAAACGCTCGCAACGCACCCGAAGCGTGCTGACCATGTTCGCCCAGGATCACGGCACCCACAACCTCATCTACGCCAACGCGGATGTCTCCAAAGCATCCCAGAACCGTGAGGTGCTCGCCTTCGCCGACTACTGGAAGAAGATCTCGGGACACTGGCCGGCCCAGCTGGTGTTCGACCAGCGGCTGACCACCCAGGCCGAGCTCGCCGAACTCGACGACCGTGGCATCACCTTCATCACCCTGCGCATGCGCTCCAAGTCGCTCATGAACCGCATCGCCGAGCTCGAAGCCGACCCCAAAGCGTGGAAGACCGTCCGCCTCGACCGGCCCGGCCGCTACACCACCCCCAACGTCGTCGACCAGCCCGCCGTCACCCTGTCCTCGTATCCGGGCACCGTCCGCCAGCTCATCGTCACAGGGCTCGGCCGCGACACCCCCACCGTCATCATCACCAACGGTCGCCAAGCCAAGACCAAACACGTCATCGAACGCTACGCCCGCCGCATGACCATCGAACAGCGCCTGGCTGAGGCCATCCGCGCGTTCCACCTCGACGCGCTGGCCTCCGCAGTCGCACTCAACGTCGACCTCGACGTCGTGCTCACCGTGGCCGCCGACGCCGTCTGCGCCG
>JBBDSN010000036.1:0-10941 GCA_040904885.1 Gemmatimonadota bacterium
GTCCCGGATCTTGTGCTCCACGTCACGTCTGTCGCGTACGTCGAGCTTGCCCATGACGGCCTCTGTGTGATTGCGCGCCGTGTTGGGGCTCACGCGGAGGCGCTCGGCGATCTCGGTGTTGCTGAGGCGTCGGGCCAGTAGGCGGGCGACCTCCGCCTGTCGCGGGGTGAGATCGAACCGGTCCCGGAGGACGGAGCCGTCTGCGGGAGCGGCTTCGTTCGCGTGCAGCGTCACGAGCGCCACGGGATTCACGTCGAAGACGCCCTCGCCGATCAGGACGGCGGTCATGAGCAGGACGTCCAGTCCTGCCGGGATGGCTTGTCGTGCGGTCGTCGGATCGAAGCGGATCCGTTCGTCCTCGGAGAAAAGGCCGGTCGCCATCGTCCGCCCCACGTCGACTGTCATGGCGCGGTCTTTGTCGAGCGGTACGATCTCCGCGAACGCCGGGTTCCGGTAGAGCAGCTTCCCTTGCGGGTCGAAGACGAGCGCGCCGTCCCGGCGCGTGTCGAGCGAGGCGATGAACGCAGCCCGGTTCGCGAGGGACCGCTCGGCGGCCCGCACACCGGCCTCCAGCGCGGGGCGCACGAGTTGCATGAGGCGCACGGCGCGACCGTCGAACCGTGTTCCCCGGTACGGATGATCGTGATATACGTGGAGCATGGCCGGATACGGGGATCCGCTCGACGGCACCGCGGCAAAGAGTGTGTCGAAGGCCCTGAGCTCCGTGATCCACTCGTTGAAGTACGCGCTGCCGTACAACCACTCGATGTGGTCGAGCCAGAGCATGTATCGGTTGCCCGCGCCGAGCGCCATGGCCCGTTGGAAGATCCCTCGCTGACGGTCGAAGCTCGGTAAGTACTCGGAATACTCTTCGAGCCGCGTCATACAGATGTCTTGTGAGTAATGCGGCTCGATGCCGGGCAGCATCAGCTGGAACATGGCCGCGTCGGCCCCGGTCGCCGCCGAGGCCTCGGTGTTCACCGCAGCGCGCCAGGCGTCGATTCCGGAGTAGTCGTGAGGAGACAGCAGGACCCGCTGCAGCGACTCGGCCGAGCGGAGCTGCTCATGCGACAGCGTCTCCGTGGGCGGGAAGTCGAGAGGGAGGCAATCGAGGCGAAGCGGGCTTGTCGGCATGGCGGGATGCAGCGAGCGCCGCTGGGCGGCAGACGTGCGATCGAGGCGACAGGGTCAGGATTGTTCCTGGCTCCGGCCTGCGGACCGTGGGGGCGGTCCCAGGGTGGGCGGCGAAGAGAAAGATAGGAAGAAACTTCCCAGGCGCTATCCCTCCGCTCAGGTGATCCTCCATGGGTGTACATGGCGCTTTCGCGCGCCTCGAGAATGCCTGTCAAGGAGGAAGCATGCGAAGTAGACACCTCATTCTGGCCGCGGTTGCGTTGGTCTTCACGGCGTGTGACTCGGATTCGACCGGACCGGAGCTCGATGCGGGGCCGGAGCGGGGGGGCGTCGTCGGAGACGACGGGGGCTCCGTCGAGACCTCGGACGGCGCGGTGAAGCTGACGTTCCCGGCAGGAGCCGTAAGTGCGGAAACCGAGATCACTGTAGAGCCAGCCCAGGACGCGCCCGAGGATCCTGATCTCGTAGCGGGGACGACGTACGACTTTGGTCCGGACGGCACCACGTTCGCCGAGCCGGTAGCCATCGTGTTGCGTTTCGACCCGGCCCAGCTCCCCGCGGGCGTGGAGGCAGGGTCTCTCGCGCTACACAAAGCCGAGGGCGACGCCTGGCGCAGCGTGGGCGAGAGCTCGGTCGACACGGATGCCAACACCGTGACGGCGACCCTCACGAGCTTCAGCGTCTACGGGCTCCTGTCGCTCGGAGAGGCCACGACCGCCGAAGCACATGCCGGTGACGAGCAGACCGACGCGGTGGGGCAGCCGGTGGATGTGGCGCCCGCCGTGCTGGTGCTCAACCAGCGTGGTGATCCCTTGCCGAACGTGAATGTCGACTTCGCGGTCACTTTGGGTGGTGGCTCCGTGTCGGGCGCCGCAGTGGCGACCGACGCGTCCGGTATCGCGACCGTGGAGTCGTGGACGCTCGGCGCCGAGGGTTCTCAGAACCTCACGGCGACGGTCGAGGGTCTCGATCCGGTCGTCTTCACCGCGACGGCCGTGGCGGCCTGCGATTACACGGCGCCCTACAGCCTCGGACAGACCGTCGAAGGGGTGCTCGGCGCGCCGGATTGCGTCGACGGGGCGGGCCGTTATGCCGATTACTACGGGCTCGATCTCGATGCGCAGGCTGCGCTCGCGCTCTCGATGACGACGGACGACTTCGCCCCGATCATCGGAGTGTACGCTGAGGACGGGACCTACCTGGTGGCGCAGTACTCCTCGAGTCGGGGCTTCACGCGGGCGCTGCTCGCACCGGGCAGCTACAGGGTCGGAGCCCGTAGGATGGACACCGACTCGACGACGATCGCCCCGGACGAGCCGGCTCCGTACAGCATGTCGGTGGCCGAGACCACCCACACCGCCGAGAGCTGCGACATCGCGAACACCGTGTTCGTGACCCCGGGCGTGACTGCGGCCGGGACGATGACGACCGGCCACTGCCAGGATTCTTATTCGGACGATCCCGAGCAGCGCTACGCCCAGTATCAGATCGCCATGCGTGCGGGCTTCACATACACGATGACCTTGACCGCGGACACGACGGCGGCGATCAGCCTCTGGGGCGCGGATGGTCAGCACAAGGACATCGCCGGCACCTCGCAGCCGGGCACGGTCCAGCTCATCTACACGGCTGCGCAGGACGGCTTCCACGGCGTGCCGGTGCTCGGACATGCCGGAGTGGGATGGGAGTTGCAGTTCGAGGTCTCGGAGACTCTGGTGGACCGGTGCGCGCAGAGCACGCCGTACGTGGTGGGTGCCACGAACCAGGGCATTCTCTCCGACCAGAGCTGCGTCGACGGGTCGGGGCGGTATACCGAATACTACGACTTCGTCGTCGAGGAGCAGCTCAACGTTGCGCTCAACCTGACGTCGGGTGAGTTCGATCCCTTCATCTCGGCGTTCGATTCGAACGACCGACAAGTCGTCACGCAGTACACCGCGAGCCCCGGATTCACGCGGGCGATCTTCGCTCCGGGCACGTACCGGTTGGCCGCGCGGTCGCTCGGTGAGGGAATAGGAGGGTGGTACGACATGTGGCTCGAGGAAGACGATCACTACGTCGACGTCTGCGAAGTCTCGGCGCACGTGTTCGTGACGCCTGGTGTTCTGGCTCAGGGCTACATCACGAACGGTGACTGCCTCGACGAGTTGGCTCCGGAGCCGGACCTGTACTGGGAGTCCTACGCGGTTCGGCTGGTGGCGGGAGAGACGATCACGGCGACCCTTTCCGCCGCGTCTCATGCGCGCCTGAGCGTATGGGCGGGAGGAGAGAACATCGCGTTCGTCCAAGGCGACGCCGAAGGCCCCACCAACGTGTCGGTGGAGATTACGGCGGCCATCGACGGGTGGCACCGATTCGATCCGATCGCCTACGACGGCACGGAGTACTCGCTGTCGTTCTCGGAGGTCGCGTCGACGGGGGGCACGGCTCCGGCGCAGGGTTCCGGACCGCTGGCTTCATCGGGCACGGGGCCTTTGGAGTAGCATACGTCCGCCCCGTGAAGTGCGGGGCGAGGGTCCCGGAGGGCCTCGCGCACTCCGCCTCCGGGCCGCGATGAATCAGTCATGGGAAACGGGGGGTGTCCGGCAGGTCGGACACCCCCCGAATCGTGGTCCCCTCGCGCTTCGACCTTGACGGAGCCGGAGCTGTTCATGTAGCCTGAGCTTGATCATGCATACCCGCACACGCCCCACCGCCTCCTGTTGTTGTTGCGGCTCTCCTTCGGGAGAGGCGGGCGGGCGCGTGCGCGGAGTCGCGAACGCGTAGCACGAGTTGGGTTTCCTGGCTCTCCTGTCCGGCCCTCCCTTGCGGGAGGGCCTTTTTTTGTTCCCTGGAGCCCCCATGACCATCGCGCTTCTCTTCAATCTGGCCGTCTTCACGGTCGCCCTCGTCTGGCTGGCCCGACGCCAGGCGGGCGGCGTCCCGCTGTCGAACAACGTCTTGTTGAGCCTCGTGCTCGGCATCGCGCTCGGGGCCGCGCTCCAATGGGGGTACGGCTACGGCGACGACGTCATCGGCGGCACCATGACCTGGGTAGGACTGGTGGGCAGCGGCTACGTGCGCCTGTTGCAGATGATCGTGATGCCGCTCGTGTTGGTGTCGATCCTGTCGGCGGTGACCCGGCTCGACGACGCCCGCTCGTTGGGCAAGATCAGCGGCGGAGTGCTCGGGGTGCTCATGCTGACCACGGCCGTGGCGGCGGTGATCGGCGTCGGCGTCACCCGGCTCTTCGGGCTCAGGGCCGATGGGTTGGTTCAAGGGGCCCGGGAGCTGGAGCGAGGCGAGACGCTCGTGGCGCGGACCGGCGAGGTCGCCGACCTCAGCGTGCCCGAGCTCCTCCAATCGTTCATTCCGACGAACATTTTTTCCGAGATGGCAGGGGCCAACCCGACATCGATCATCAGCGTGGTCGTGTTCGCGTCCCTCCTGGGGATCGCCGCGCTGGGGCTCCGGAAGGAGAACCCCGAGCTCGGCGACCGGGTCGTCCAGGGGATCGACGCTCTGCAAGGCCTGGTGATGCGGCTGGTCCGGATGGTGATTCGCCTTACGCCCTTCGGTGTGCTGGCGCTCATGGCCCGCGTGGTCGCCACATCCAACTTCGCGGATATCCTGAACCTGATGGGATTCGTGGTCGCGTCCTATCTGGGCCTGGCGCTCATCCTGGGAATGCATGCGGGGCTGTTGACGGTGTCGGGTCTGAACCCTGTGCGACACTTCAAGAAGATCTGGCCCGTGTTGACCTTCGCGTTCACGTCGCGCTCGAGCGCCGCGGCCATCCCCCTCAACATCGAGAGCCAGATCCGGCGACTCGGCGTGTCGCCGGCCGTCGCGAACTTCTCGGCGAGCTTTGGGGCCACCATCGGCCAGAACGGCTGCGCCGGGCTCTACCCGGCCATGCTGGCCGTGATGATCGCCCCGAGCGTGGGCATCGATCCGATGGCCATGGGCTTCCTCGCGCCGCTCGTGCTGGTCGTAACGCTCAGCTCGTTCGGCATCGCCGGCGTCGGCGGCGGCGCGACGTTCGCGGCGCTCATCGTGTTGTCCACGATGGGTCTGCCGGTCGCGCTGGCCGGACTTCTCATCTCCATCGAGCCCCTCATCGACATGGGGCGGACCGCCATCAATGTCAGCGGATCGATGACGGCCGGGGCGGTGACGAGTCGGGTGTTGGGAGAGACCGATATGGCTGTGTTCGGTGCGGACGGCGGTTTCCCGGAGCCCGGAGACAGCGGAGGTCGCCCATTCCCGGAAGCGGAGGGCGTGCCCGCCGGAGTGGCGACGGTCGGCGGCAGCGGGTGAGTGCCCTGAGTCGGCTCTATCTCACGGCCTCCACCAGTCCGCCCGCTCCGCCTCGCCCGTGGGCCCAATGCGTCCCCGTGCCTGCTCCAGCAACACTGCGGGATCGTGCACTTCGCCCGCCCTCACCACGAGCTGGACGTTCCTCGTGTTCAGGATATTCTCGAGCGGATCTCCATCGATCACGAACAGGTCTGCCCACTTGCCCGGTGCGATGGAGCCGATCTCACCTTCCATCTTCACGGCACGCGCCCCGTTGATGGTTCCCGCGCGAAGTGCGTCGATCGGCGGAATGCCGGCAAGGACGAGGGCGTGCAGCTCCCGATGCGCCGAGAAGCCCGCCAGGTACTCTCCCGCGCTCGGGTTGTCGGTTCCGAGCGTGATCCAGGGACCGCCGCCGGCGTTGTAAAAGGCGAGCGTCGTGCGCTTCATCGCGTCGTACAGGTTCGACATGAGCTCGCCGGAGCGTGGCTCGCGCTCGGCCACGATCTCTTGCACATAGGGCGTGAAGAACGAGGGCTCGTCGACCCAGAAGTCGAAGCCTTCGACCTTGTCGGTCAGGTAGATCGGTGCGGTGATGGTCGGATCGAAGTAGACCTCGTTGTCCAGGAAGAGCTGGACGGTGCGGCGGAAATCGGCCGACGTGGTGTCGACCTGATTCCAGACGGGATAGGCCGCCTGTTCCCGGTCGAGCACGTAGCCGCCCAGGATATGCTCGATGCGGTCTATGCCGGCTTCGATCGCGTCCACCGAGTTCGTGGATCCGCGAGCGCCCGAGTCGACGTGCCCCGTGACCGTGCCTCCATGAAAGTGCGCCCGCTCCACGAGCGCGCGGATGTGTTCCGGGCCTGCACTCTTGGCCTTGAAGTTCCGCACGCCCTCGGCCCACAGCGCGTCCACCTCGGCGTGGATCTGCTCGCCCGTGATGTCGGGGTCCCAGTCGAGACGCGTCGATCCGAAGTACTGACCGGAGCGCAGTAGGCGGGGCCCGACCTGCTCACCCGACTCGAGCCGGTCCTGGAGCGCCTTCATCACCTCCGGATAGTACTCGCCTCCCGGGAAGGTCGTGGTGACGCCGTTGGCCAGAAAGACGAGCGGGTTGTAGCGCGTCTCTTCGACCCGGCCGTCGCCGGTCAGGTCCATGTTGTAGTGCGCGTGCAGGTCGATCAGGCCGGGGAGCAGGGTCTGCCCATCGGCGAGCTCGATGACCTCCGGGTCGACGCCGGCGGGGGCGGGAGTGCCCGCATCCCCTACACGGGCGATCCGTCCGTCGGGCGAGATCAACACGCCAGGGTTCGAGACTCGCTCGCCTTCCTCGACGTCGACCAGCCATCCGCCTTCGATGAGGCGCCAGGTGCCGGCCGTGGAGGCGTCCGGGGCGGGGGCTGTACAGCCGGCGAGGGTTGCGATGAGCGCGAGGGTAACGACGCTGCGACGGATCATGACCGGCTCCAGTAGGTGCGGTGGGGACGCTACAAAGTGAAGCTTGAAGGTCCGCGGGTCCAGTCGCTCCACGTCGGAGGCCCTGTCCGCACGCTCGCCGTGGTTGAGTGCTTTGAAATACGCCGATCCGCCAGCCGGGCGCGCGAACCGTAAGGGCCGTGTACTGTATTAGCCTTGACCCTCCATGCTGAATCATCCGCAGATCCCGAGGCAGAGATCATGCAGAAGCGCTTACTCACGGCCGGTACTGCCGCGTTTATCACGTTCGCGACCGCGTTCCCGGCCACCGCGCAGGAGCCGAACTTCGGCCGCGCCGTGGCGATGACCGGCACGGACCTGTTCGTCGGACAGCCGGTCAACTGGTACGGCCCGGGTGCCGTGTACGCCTACCGCCTGGATGCGTCCGGCGCGTGGGCCGAGGATGCCCTGCTGACCGCGTCGGATTCATCGCGCATGGACGACTTCGGCCGCGCGCTGGCCTTCGACGGCAACACGCTCGTGGTGGGCGCGCCGCGCAAGCACGACGGGTCGGGCGTGGTGTACGCGTTCGAGCGCGTATCGGCCGGAGCCGGGTGGCGGCAGACCGCCATCGTCCAGCCGCCCCGAGACGACGACCACGCCGAGTACGCGGCGTCGCTGGCGCTGTCGGGAGACGATCTCCTGGTCGGATCGCCGGCGGCCGCGACGACGGGCGTGGTCTACCACTTCCGACGTGCCGCGGGTGCATGGAGCTTCCGCGGCGTCATCCAGCCAGGGCCGGACGCTGGGGCGGCCGGATTCGGCCGGACCATGAGCTGGCAGGGCGATTGGCTCCTGATCGGTGCGCCCGCAGCGGATTCGGCGCGGGGCCGGGTGTACGCGGTGCAGCGGCAGCAGAACGGCGACTGGGGTGAGCCGCGCATGCTGAGTCTGCCGCGCGACGTCGAAGCGCCCGGTGCGCGTGCGGGCACGGCCGTGCTGGTGGACGGTGACCGGGCGTACGTAGGTGCTCCGGGCGCCGCGACGGTCTTCGTGCTCGAGCAGTCGGGCTCCGGCGCCTGGGCGTCCGCGGGTACGATGCATCCGTTCGATGGCGCCCAGGGCACGCAGTTCGGGTTCTCGGTCGCGGCGGCCGGTGAGGAGCTCCTGGTCGGCGCCCCGGGCGTGGATGGTTCGAACGGGCGCGTCTACCGCTTCGTGTCCGATGGGATGGGGGGCTGGCAGGAGGCCGTCCGGTTGGACCCCGACGCTACCGTCGGCGAGTCGTGGCCGTTGGGCTTCGGCTATGCGATTGCGGCGGCGGATGGCCGCGCGGCGGTCGGGATGCCCACGCGCGACTTCGGTGAGGGTCGCGTGATGGCGCTCGCCCGTGGCGGCGAAGGGTGGCAGCCCGAGCAGATGCTCGAGGGCCGCATCTACCGGATCGGCAGCACGCTCACCTCCGGGGAGCGCTGCGAGGAAGGCATGGTCGGCGAGTTCACGTGTGCGAATATGGAGGTGGTCGCGCACATGCCGATCAACGATCTGGGGGGCGAGCGTGGCGTATGGGTGAACGACGTATGGGGCTGGACCGATCCCGAGACGAGCCGTGACTATGCGCTCGTCGCACGACGCGACGGTGCCTCGTTCGTCGATGTGACCGATCCGTCCGCGCCCCGGCTGGTCGGCAACCTCCCGCGGACGCTCGGCTCGCGGCCGTCCGTGTGGCGCGACATCAAAGTCATCGGTAGCCATGCGTACATCGTGGCGGACGGCTCCGGCGCGCACGGCATGCAGGTGTTCGACCTGACGCGGCTGCGCACCGTCGGAGACACCCCGGTCGACTTCGAGCCGGACACCACGTACCACGAGGTGTTCAGCGCGCACAACGTCGTGGCCGACACCGCGTCCGGATTTCTATACATCGTCGGCGCGAACAGCGGGGGCGAGACGTGTGGCGGCGGGCTCCACATGGTCGACGCGAGCGACCCGCTGCGGCCTGCGTTCGCGGGTTGCTACCACGACCCGACCACGAACGGCCGCGGCTACACGCACGACGCGCAGTGCCTCGTCTACGACGGACCGGACGAGCGGTACCGCGGCCGGCAGATCTGTGTGGGCTCGAACGAGTCGGAGATCAACATCGCGGACGTGACCGACAAGGCGAATCCTGTCACCCTCGGCCGCATGAGCTACCCGAACGTCGCCTATGCGCACCAGGGTTGGTTCGACGAGGAGCAGCGCTACTTCTACATGAATGACGAGATCGACGAGTTGGCCGGTACCGTCGAGGGTACCCGTACGATTGTCTGGGACCTGACGGAGCTGGACGACCCGATCGTCGCGAACGAGTACATCGGCCCGGTCATGGCGTCCGACCACAACCTGTACGTGGTCGGCGACCGCATGTACCAGTCGAACTATGGGAGCGGTCTGCGCGTGCTCGACATCAGCGATCGGACGAACCCGCGCGAGATCGCCTTCTTCGACAGCGCGCCGTACAACGACGACGAGCCGGGGCACAGCGCGGGGCAGAGCGGCGCGTGGAGCAACTACCCGTTCTTCGAGAGCGGCGTCGTCATCTTCACGAGCGTGCGCGAAGGGCTGTTCATTGTCCGGGTCGCTCCGGTCCCGGTCAGCTGACGCCGCTGTCCGGTGGGCGCCGGGCCAACGGCTCGCCCACCCGCACCTCGCGTCCGGCTCGCAACCCGGGCGCGAGGTGGAGGCCCGGTTCGGTGAGCAGCACGACCGTCGATCCCAGGTGGAAGGCCATGAGCTCGTCGCCCTGTCCCACCGCGGGTGGTTCCTGGTAGCGGCGCCCGCTCTCGCGGCGCTGGGCCCCTTGGTTGGTGACCCCGCGCACGGTGCCCCATTCGTCGTCGAAGGACACCGTGATGCGCCCCACGTTGGTGGCGCCCACGGCTACGACCGCGATGGAACCGAGTGGCCCGTCCACTGTGCAGCAAAGCCGCTCATTGCGGGCGAAGAGCTGGTCGACCAGGGCCACCGCCGCTTCGTTCACCGGCAGGAGCAACCCCGGCAGGTGACGGGCGCTCGTCACGCGCCCCTCCGTCGGCGTGTGGATACGGTGGTAGTGGCGCGGAGAGAGGTAGAGGGTCAGGAACAGCCCTCCGCCGTACGCGGCGGCCTGTTCCTCGTCGCCCAGCAGCTCCGATACGCGGTAGCTCCGGCCTTTCGCCTGGATGGCGGTGCCCTCATCGATGGTGCCACACGCGCCGACCACCCCGTCTACGGGTGAGGTCAGCACGGAGGGGTCGGAGGGCCAGTCGTGGACGCCCTCGCGCAGCTTCCGGACAAAGAAGGCGTCGAAGGTGGCGAACGCTACGAGGGGTCGCTCGACCTCGTCGAGATCGATGCCCACCATGCGGGCGAATCCACCGTACAGGGGCCGGCGAAGGAAGCGGGGCACGGGGATGTCGGCCAGGCGCCCGACCATGCGGCTGAGGAGCCCCTGCGGAAGCCGCTCCAGCCCCGCCAGGGTGAGCTTCCAACCGACTCCGATCTTCGCGGGAGGGGCGTCTGGGTCCGTTATCATGGCCCAACGATAGCACGCCTCGTCATGTCGTGAGCGACGGTGATCCGGATCGACGGCGCTCAAACCGTGGAACCCGCCTCAGCGCCGACCCAGCTTCCCGAGCACGGTATCGAGCTTGTCCCTCATCTTCCTGCTCGCGCCCTCGGTGGCCTGGTCCACGGTGGCCGCATGGTGGGTCACCACGATGGGGTCGAGGCCGCGGAGACGCGCCTCGATCAGGCACCGGATGTCGACACTGCCCCCCTTCTTGCTGCTGTTCTCGTCACTGAGGTGGACCTCGACACGGGTGAGGTCGTCGCTGAATCGGTCGATGGCGTCCCGGACCAGGGCTTCAACTTCGAGGTCGAGGGCTTCGTTGCCGTCGATGTTGCTATCTGTGTTGATCTGAACCTTCAAGAGTCGATCTCCTCGTGGACGTGTCAGGGCTTCCAGGGTGTCTACCCCACGGTCGCGTTTCAAGGCCGGATGCGGGTGGCACCCGATGTGATCAGGGAATATCGGTCCCCGGGACGAGCTGTTCCACCAGCACCTTGTCGACCCGGCTCCCGTCCATG
>JBBDSN010000037.1:0-3971 GCA_040904885.1 Gemmatimonadota bacterium
ACCTCCACGCCCTGCAGGAGCAGCTTGTCGACGAGCTTGGTCGCCGTGAGCGGGTCGTGCTGGTCCGCCGAGATGACGTACGCCTTCGTGTCGGCCTCCGCGCCGCGCCGGGTCTGGTTGAGCGCCTTGCGCGCCGTATTCCGGAGCTGGAGCTCCCGGTTCCTCGCCGCGATGTCGAGCGCGGCGAACGTCGCGATGTTGATGTTGATCACGATGTCGCGGGTCGTCCACCAGCCGCCCGGCCACGGGCTGGGGAACGTCGTCTGCTCTTCGTACTCCGGCAGCTGGCGGGAGCCCGTGAGCTGCTCCGGGTGCACATAGAGCGGTGAGGCCATGTCGGCGCTGGCCGACTCGGTCAGCATCCCGGCGATGTTGTGGAACGGCGTGATCCAGTGGAAGCCGAAGTGCCCCCATCCCGAGTAGATGGCGGCGCCGATGACGCCCTGGCGGCCCTCTTCCTCGAGCCGGTACCCCAGGTGCGCGCCGTACCAATCCATCTCGCGCCATACCAGCGGATCGCCGCCCGGACGGACGGGCTCGGCATACGGCGGGATGTACATGCGCGCGGTGTAGCCGCCCATCTGGTGATGGTCGATGAACGCCTGTGGGATCCACTCCCGGAAGAGGATCTCGGCTCCGTACTGCGACTCGACCGTGGCCTGCATGAACGCGTCACGGTTGTTGTCGTGCCCGATGTAGTGGTGGTAGAGCTCAGGGGGCCGGGTCGTCTCGTACTCCGTGCCCACCCACTGCCGGTACCAGTCGGTGACGATGTGATTGCCGTCCGGGTTGAACATGGGGATCTGGATCGCCACGGTCTCGTCGAGGATGCGCATCATCTCCTCGTCGGTTCGCGTCGCCATCTCGTAGAGGACGTCGACAGACGCCTGGCTCGGCGCCACCTCGGTCGAGTGCAACCCGTACGACTGGACCAGCACGACCTTACCGCGCTCGACGGCATCGTCGATCTCGGCCTCGCTCCGGCCACGGGGGTCCTGCAGAAGCGCATTGAGCCGCTGGATCTCGTCCAGGTTCGCCAGATTCTCGGGCGAGGACACGAAGATCACCAGGAACGGCGACCCGCGCGTCGACAACCCCACGTTGCGCACGTCGACCCGGTCACTCCGCTCACCGATGAGCTCGTAGTACTCGATCATCTCGTCCCAGCGTGCAAGCTGCCGGTCCGCACCCATGATGTGGCCGAAGTAGGCTTCGGGCGACGGAATGGCCTGCTGGGCGAAGGCGGAGGTGATCGTGGTCAGGAGCAGCACCACGGCCAGCGCGGTCGTCATCGCGGCATACCGAGCGCTTGCGGCCAAGCCACCGAGCGGGTGAAGGGATCGGTCGCGGACGGCCTCGGGGCTCATGGTCATGGGTCTACTCCGGCGTCGGTCTGTGCGGGATCGTCCCCTTCGGGATAACGCTCGGAGGTCGTAGATCGCAAGTGCCGCTAGGAAACGCCGAAGTCGAAGTTCCCGGTGAGCCGCGTCCCGTCGAGCGCGAACGCGGCCAAGAATCGGTCGATGCGTCCGCGCGCCAAGTCCCAGTCGTCGTTGCCCAGGTTCAGGTTGAGAAAGTCGATGTACCACGGGGGCTTCACGTCGCTCGCCATGTAGGCCTCGACGATCGCCCGCGCGATGGGCAGCGTGGTCGTCTTGGAATCGTCGTGCACGTCGCGGTCGCCGGCGACGAGCAGCTTGCGGTACTCCTCGTCCATCAACCGGTCGAAGAGCTCGCGGGTGAAGGGGTCACCGGCGTCGACGCCGGCCTGGGGGTCGCCTTCGGTGAGTCGCGCTCCTTTGTGCAACCACTCCCAGAGGATGGACAGCCGGATCTCGCCGGTCGCCATGTCCTCCATGAGATACAGCACGTCGTCGTCGCCGAAGAAGTCGGCGGGTTTGAGCGCCGCCGCCTGGTAGCCACGCCCGAACGCATTGCCGTATTGGAGGGCCACGGACAGCAGGTCCCTCGCCCCGGCCACCGTGCGCGGCGCCGGCTCGAGCAAGGTCAACGCCGCCGCTTCGTCCTGCGTATAGTCGAGCGCAGGGAACGCGCGGCCCATCTGGTTCGCCTCCCCCGCCCGTTCCCACACCGGCCGCACGATATGCACCATCTTCCAGTGGGCCACCCACTTCCCGCTGGCCCCCTCCCGCTGCTCGCGCTCGGCGCCGGCCACGGCCTTCTTCATGCCCGCCGCCACGCCTTCCGCCGAGCCCACGGGGATGTTGGGTTCCATCCCGCCCTGCCAGAGCGCGTATCGTCCCCCCCGGTCCGGCGTGTTGACCGCGCGGCGCACCCGGTCTTCGTAGACGCGCATGTACCCGTAGGTCATGGTGATGGCGTCGATGTTCGGGTTGATGAACGCCTCGTCCCACGCCATCGCGTCGGAGACGCTGTTGATGTAGTCCCAGCGGCCCGTGTTGAAACCCACGAAGTGGGGCGCGAGGGCGGCGCGGATCTCCATGAGCTGGTAGGCGGCCTCGAGCTGCTCCACCAGCACGTAGCAGCGGATCGTGCCCGCCGCGAGCCCGACATGCGCCTCGAGCGCGTGCAGCATGTCACTCCAGAGCGCCGCTTCCTCGGCCGTCTGGATCTTGGGAAGGTACAGCACAATCGAACGGCCCTCGGAACGAAGCTGCTCGTGGTTGTGGACCACGTAGAGCACCAAGTCGACGATCGAGGCGCTGAACCCGGTGCCGCCCTGCTCCCGCACGTGCCGGTCGTCCAGATGCAGGCCGCGGGCCCGGAAGATCCGGGTCGTGAAGCGGAGCTGCTCGCGCCAGTCGTCGATGATGTCGCGGCCGAAGAAGCCCTGGGCCCAGGTGTTCATCTCGCCCGCGACCTGCTCGGCGACCTCCGTGAAAGCCGGATCGGAAGCGAAAGCCAGCTTCAGGTTGCGTTGGTTGTCGAGCGACATGGTCTCGACCTGCCCGAGCGCGTCCTCCCCGTCGAACATCCACCCGTCTGCGCCGGACAGGAGCGCATAGGCCACGTTGCGTAGCCCCTGCTCGGTGGATGCACGGGGCCGGGTGGCGGGTCCGGTGCCCTGGATCCACTGGCGCCGCAGGTCCGGCGGGACGTCACCGCCGTCGAAGTTGCCCGCACGGGCGTCGGAGACGCGGATGTCGGTTCCGGGGATGACGTCGTCGGGATCGAGAAAGGCGATCCGTCGCCCGGCGCGGGCCCGGTCTGTGCGCCGCCGGGTGCGTCGGGTCATGACGCGGAGCCGGTCTTCGTTGAACGGCGCGAGCGCTTTCAGGGCGTTGAGCGCCTCGGGGGTGAAGAGGTCCGGGTAGGCCTCCCGGACGCCTGTCCGGTACTCCAGTCGCGAATCGCCCATCGTGACGGTCTCGGGGGTCACCCGACGATGCGCCGGGCCGTCACGAGCTTCTCCCGCCAATATGGGTCGGTGAGGGCAGAGATCCTCACGCCGCTCGAGCTGCTGTGGATGAACTCCCCTTCCCCGATGTAGAGCCCCACGTGGTCCGCCGTGCGCGAGCCGTCATCGGCAAAGCCCAGGACGTCGCCGGGTCGAAGCAGCCCGGGATCGGGCGCGACCGGTGAGCCCGATCCGATCTGGGTCCCGCTGATGCGCGGCAGGAGGATGCCGACCTGTCCGTACGCGAACTGGATGAGGCCGGAACAGTCGAAGCCGTTCGTGCCCGTGCCTCCCCATACGTAGGGCGTGCCGATGGATTCCAGCGCGATCTCGACGACCTGGTCCGTGACCAGGCTCGACGCGGGGTCTCCGTCGGTTGCGGGGGCCGGACGCGCCCTCACCGAGCCGACGGGCTCACCGGCCGTGTGCGGTGCGGGTCCCGCGTCGGGGGGACCGAGGGGCGCAGGGGCGCCGACCATGGTGCAGGCGCCGAGAAGCATCGGCAACGACGCGAGCAAGAACAGGCGATAGACAGTCATCCTTCCACGGTGCCCTCTCGGCCTACGCCGAGTCAACGAAAATCTCTGGCCGC
>JBBDSN010000037.1:4071-7552 GCA_040904885.1 Gemmatimonadota bacterium
CACTCCCCGACCTTCCCGTCGTACCCGTCCTGGGTGAGGTCGAGCGCGCCCTCTCCGGGCACCGGGGCGCGGTGCTCGTCGCTCCGCCCGGTGCCGGGAAGACTACGCTCGTCCCACTGGCGCTCCTGGACGCCGACTGGCTCGGCAGCCACAAGATCATCGTGCTCGAGCCTCGCCGCCTGGCCGCCCGCTCGGCCGCCCGCCGCATGGCGGCCCTCCTGGCTGAGAACGATGCGGGTGGCACCGTCGGATACCGGGTACGGATGGATACGAGGGTGGGCCCTCGGACCCGGATCGAGGTCGTGACCGAGGGCGTGCTCACCCGCATGCTCCTCGACGACCCCGCGCTCGGTGGCGTCGGGCTCGTGATCTTCGACGAGTTCCACGAGCGGTCGCTGCACGCCGAGCTGGGACTCGCGCTCACGCTCCAGTCTCGCCAACTCCTCCGCGACGATCTGCGGCTCCTGGTCATGTCGGCCACGCTGGACCCGGCGCCGGTGGCGGAGCTTCTGGACGGCGCTCCGGTCGTGCGGAGCGAGGGCCGGAGCCATCCGGTCGAGACGCGGTGGCGCGACCGTCCCGTGGATGGGTGGATCGAGCCGCCGACCGTCAGCACCGTCCTCGACGCGCTCGAGACGGACGAGGGGGACGTCCTGGTGTTTCTCCCCGGTGTAGGAGAGATCCGGAGGACGGCCGATCGGCTCCGGGAAGCCGGGCTTCCGAGCGACGTCGATCTCTGCCCCCTCTTCGGCGCGCTCCCCCGGGCCGAGCAGGACCGGGCGATCGCCCCAAGCCGGCCGGGACGCCGAAAGATCGTGCTCGCCACCTCGATCGCCGAGACCTCGCTCACCATCGAAGGCGTACGCGTCGTCGTCGACAGCGGAACGATGCGTGTCCCGCGCTTCGATCCCGGAAGCGGGATGACGCGGCTCGCCACGGTGACCGTGACGCGGGACTCTGCCGACCAGCGCCGGGGGCGCGCGGGCCGGACCGCGCCCGGTGTCTGCTACCGGATGTGGACGCAGGCCGAAGACCGGGGGCTGGTGCCCACCCGCAGACCCGAGATCGAGGAAGCCGACCTGGCGCCGCTAGCCCTGGACCTCGCGATGTGGGGAGCCAACCCGGAGGAACTCCACTGGATGACGCCTCCGCCCCCGGCGGCGCTCGCGCAGGCCACGAAGCTTCTTCGTGAGCTCGACGCCCTCGACACTGACGGCGTGATCACGGCGCACGGACGGGATCTCGCCGGGGCCGGGGTCCACCCGCGCCTGGCGCATATGCTGGTGCGGGGCCGGGAGCTGGGGTACGGCGGCGTCGCCTGCGACCTGGCGGCGCTGCTTGGCGACCGGGACATCCTGGACGCACCGGGCGGCGCCACCGACGCGGACGTGCGTCTGCGGGTCGAGGCGATACGCCGTGCCCGATCCCGGAAGGGCTCCCGGGGAGGATCCGTGCGCGGCCACCGTGTGCGAGCGGGGGTGCTGGACCGGGCGCTCCGGGAGGCGCGTCATCTGCGTCGCTCGCTCGGCGTGCCGGACCAGGACGGCGCCCCGGCCGAGGTGGAGCATGTCGGCGTCCTGCTCGCCTTCGCCTACCCAGACCGGATCGCGCGACGCCGGGAGGGGAGCCGCGGGCGCTACCTGCTCCGGAACGGAAAGGGGGCGCGGCTCCTGGAGGGGCAGGCCCTCGGCGATTCCGAGTGGATCGTGGCCGCCGATCTGGACGCCCGCGGCCGGGATGCCCGGATCTTCCAGGCCGCCCCGCTCGCTCAGGAAGATCTCGAGCACCACTTCGCGGGTCAGATGCGGACCGTTGAAGACGTGGGATGGAGTGAAGCGTCGGGCCGTGTGGAAGCCACGCGCCGTGAGGTGTTCGGCGCGATCACCGTGCGCGAGGGAGCTTTGAGCGATCCTCCGAGGGCATCGATGGTGGCCGCGCTCCTGGACGGCATCCGGGCGGAGGGCATCCGGAGCCTGCCTTGGACGCCGGACAGCGAACGTCTCAGGGACCGCCTGGGGTTCCTCCACGCACTCGATCCCGGGCTTTGGCCCGACCGTTCGGACGAAGCCCTGCTGGCGGAGTTGGAGGCGTGGCTCGTGCCCTTTTTGGCTGGTCTGGACTCCCCGCGTCGACTGGAAGACATCGCCCGCATCGACCTTCAAGAGGCGCTCCTGTCGGGCGTGGCGTGGGACGACCGGGCGCGGCTCGACGAATGGGCGCCGACCCATCTGACCGTACCCAGCGGCGCACACATCCCCATCGACTATTCGGACCCGCGGGCGCCGGCCCTCGAGGTCCGCCTCCAGCAGGTGTTCGGGATGACCGAGACGCCCCGGCTCGGAGGGGGCCGGGTCCTCCTCACCCTGAAGCTGCTCTCTCCGGCGCATCGGCCCGTTCAGGTGACGCGCGATCTGGAGAGCTTCTGGCGGGATGCGTACTTCGAGGTCCGGAAGGACCTGCGGGGGCGCTACCCGAAGCACGCGTGGCCGGAGGACCCGATGGTGGCCGAGCCGACGAATCGGACGAAGAGACGTCCCTGAGGGAAAAGGCCGGGAGTGGCGCCATGGACGCCCCGTACGTCCATAGAGGTGAGTCCATGTCCAAGGTCTATTCCCCCTCCCGCCTGCGTGCGAATCTCTACCGCCTCCTCGACGAGGTGCTCGAAACAGGCGTGCCCATCGAGATCAACCGTGACGGCCAGCGGCTGCGCATCGTGCCGGCCGAGCCGGTAAGCCGGATCGCCACGCTCACGCCCGACCCGGATTACCTGCCGGGCGATCCGGACGACATCCTGCATCTCGACTGGTCGGACGAGTGGAAGGTGTGATCTACCTCGACACGCACGTCGCGGCTTGGCTGTATGCTTCCGGGGTGGACCGCATGTCACCCGAGGCGATCCGAAGGCTCGAGGCGGCCGACGACATCTATGGTGCGGTTCGAGCTCCGGTACCTTCATAGTGATCGTGGAGCGTGCGATCCTTTGTCAGGAGTCGTGCGCGGGCGAGGGGCGAGTTCGAGCGGCACTCGTTACAGAAACGACACCGGATCGGGACCGGCGGTGAAGACGTTCCGACTGCGTTGGACGTTCTCCCGGAATCTGCCGCTTTCCCCGCCCCGATATCCCATGATCAGAATCCCTACCCTGGCCCTCGTCCTGGGCGTCACTTCATGGTCATGCGGCGGCGAGCCGCGAGCGGACGATGCGGGGGAAGCGGCCTTCCGGGTGCGCGCCGATGTCGCGGCACCTCTGGACGCCGACCACGGATGGGCCGGCGCGCTCAACGAGAATGTGACGGTGGAGGCCGACCGGCCCTTCCGTTTGCGCTTCGAGGTGCGCAATCCGGTGCAGGTCGGCGGCAACGGGAGGATGCGACTCGAGGTCCGCCGAAACCAAGGGGAGTGGACCGCGGTGGAGGCACACGACTTCCCCCTCCCCGCACGGGAGCTCGAAGTGACCTTCGAGACCGTCGAGTCGGGTGCC
>JBBDSN010000037.1:7652-10655 GCA_040904885.1 Gemmatimonadota bacterium
CCCCCGCGTTCGCGACCGGCACGCCCACCACCGACCTCCTCAGGGGCGCTTCGAGCGATTTCGTGGGCGGGATGGGGATCAACCTGGCCGAGTCCACGGGTCCCTGGGGGGATGCCCCGGAGGGCCACGGGGAGGTCGAGTGGCCGCTGGTGATCCGAAGATATGCCGACGGGGCGCTCACCAACGAGGAAGGCGACACCTTCTCGTTCCGGATGGTGGATGAGGCGGGGGCTCCAGCGGAAGGCCCCGAACCGCTGCTCACCCTCACCATCCCTCCGGGCCACCTGGGTGGGACGTTCGTCGAGACCCCGGGCCGCATCGGACCCTGGCAGGCCTCCAACGGCGATCTCTATTTCGTCATGGAGCCGGCGGAGTCCGACAACCTTTTCATGATGGTGAAGTCGTCGGACGGGGGCCGCACCTGGCGGGAGGTCGACGGGGCGAACCGGCCGGCAACCGGGGACCTGGAGTCGGTGGACGGGCGCCAGGTGGGTGAGACCATCCACATCATCCACCAGGTGACGGAATCCACCCGGTACCACGCGTTCCGGACCTCGGACCATCCCACCCATCCCGACAGCTGGGCCGTGCGGGACGAGGTCGCGGCGACCTCCACGGCGGTGGCTCAGCTCGCCAGCCTGGCGGTGCGCTCCGACGGCAGCATGGTCAGCTTCCATGTCGGTGAGACCGTCCACTATTCAGTGCGCTCCTCCACTGGGGTATGGGGTCCGGAGGTCATCATGGACGAGGGCGAAGCACCAAGCTCGGCGGGACCGCAGGCCGTGGTGGGTCGGGAGGACGTCGTGCACCTCACGTACTACGGCATGGACGGCACGATCTGGTACCGCCGTCTCCTCCGCGACGGGACGCTGACGGAGCGGGTGCGACTCGCCTCCGGGGCGGGAGCGACCCGGGCGGAGTTCGGCTCGGTGCTGCCCCTCATCTACATCCCCGGGACCGATACCGTGGTGATCGTCTACCGCCTCGACGATGGCCGACTCTGGGAGCGCCGCGTCGGGGGGGATGCGCCTCCGAGCCCAGCGGTTCGGGTCACCGACCGGAACGTGGTCGTCGATGCCGTGGATGCGCAGCAGCCCGGTGCCGACGTCGTCCTGGATGAGGAGACCGTGCACGTGCTCTTCATCGACTCGCCCTCACGGAGCATCTACAGCACCCACGACGGGGGTGGCTGGCAGCCCTCGACCCTGCGGGTGGACGAGATCCTGGGCTCGTGGGTCCGAGGCAACGTCTACACCAAGCCCGACGGCACCCGGGTGTACGGATACGTCTACGACGCCGGGTCTTTCGGTGGCGCCGGGATGAACCGCTTCGGCGAGATCGAACTGCGCGACCGGTAGCCTGCCGCCCGGCGTCGCTCTTGGCGGTGGCGGTCGGGCTTCTCGGCGCGGTCGACGGGAGCGACACCGAGACTCGAGCTAGCGACCGCCGCCCGACCCACCAGGCCGGACGAAATCCGTCCCCTCCCAGCACCGGTCCTCCCGATATCCGGGGATTTCGGGCCGCTCACAGAAGCGCTCCGCCGACTCGGGCCGAAGATCGATCAGGCGGTTCGCACCGTCGGTCTTGTGCAGCTCGAACGCGTCGTAGAGCACGCCGCCCGTCGTGCGAGACTCGTAGACCAGCCGGTCCCACTCCACCCGAAGCGTCTGGTAGAGCTGCGTGTCCTCACCAATGCGGTCGAGAACCTCCTTCGCGTCGTCCGAGGCGAAGTACATCTTCGGGCCGGCGACCGAGACGACGTACATGGTACCGGTGTGACCGGCCCACGCCATCGTACCTTCGGAAAGGTTCGATCCCCGTCCGTACGTGTGGTCGTGGCCCTGGAGCACCAGGTCCACACCGTGCCGCTCCAGGATCGGCTGCCAGTGCTCCTGGAGCGAAGGGTTGTCCCGGCCGCGCGCCACCGAGAAGACCGGGTGGTGGAAGGTCACCACCGTCCAGCGGTTCGGATTGTCGCTGAGCACGCTCTCGAGCCAGCGGGCCTGGTGCGCGACCTGATCGGGGGCCTCGTCATCGACGGCTTCCACCGAGTTGAGGACGATGAACCGCACACCCTGGTAGTCCACGAAGTAGACGGTGCCGTCCATTCCGTCGGGTCCGTTCGGCGGAAGCGTGAATTGAACCGGCCAATGGGGCGAAAGGCTCGGATATTCCTCGCCCGCTTCGTTCACCCGGTCCACGTACTCGTGGTTCCCCGTTGCCGGCAGGCTCGGGATCATGCCGTGGAGCCATCCCCCGGCTTCGAACCACTCCCCCCACTCGTCGTCGTGGCTGCCCTGGCGCAGGTTCACCAGATCGCCGGCGAAGACCATGAGCCGTGCATCCGGGAGATCCAGAGCGGCCTGCCGGATGGTGCGTGAGAAGTGCGACTTCACCGCGTTCTGTGAGTCACCGAAGTACAGGAACGAGAATGGCGCGAAGGTGGTGGCGGCAGTCCTGAACTGGAACCACTCGCTCCACGTCCCCGCTCCACCGACCCGGTAGGCGTAGAGCGTGTTGGGACGCAGATCGGTGAAGACCACCGAGTGGTGGTGAGCCCGACCGTTCTCCGCCTCGAGCGCGGTCGTGGTACCCCTCACCGTCCGGGCGCCGAGGTGCAGCCCGGGCGTGGCAGTCGCGACCGCGATCTCGGCCACCGCGGCGGTGACCGCCGTGCCCGTGCGCCAGGTCACCGCCTGCATGCGGGCAGGGTCTCCGGCGAAGGTCAGGACGACACGGTCAGGGTAGCCGGTCGGCTGGTACCTGGGCATCCCGTCCACGACGAGCGTGTTCTGGGCCTCTACGCTGCCCGCGAGAAAGAGAAGCGCGCACAGGGCGGGCGGCAGGGCACGCGCGAGACGGGTGACATATGCGATACGAGGCGTCATTGAAGGTCCTGGCGGATCCGGGAACGCGGGGTCCTCGCGGGAAGGACCCGGTGGACGAGTCACAATAGCATGACCGCGCACGCCTACCCCGGAGCCACGATTTCGTCACGGGTAG
>JBBDSN010000038.1:0-10364 GCA_040904885.1 Gemmatimonadota bacterium
GGATGGGGAGCTAGGGCGACGCGGGAAGATGAGGGATGGGCTCGTGAGCGAGCGTTAGGTTCTGCGGTTTCCCTCCGGGCTCCGACCCCTTCCTAGTGTGGTGTATCGGAAGTATCTCGGCCATTCGAGCGCCGCTGCATCCGCTCCAGCTTCGTCCCTCCTCCTCGACGTAGCGGTGCTATGCCTCGTCGTCGCTCCTCGCTGGACCGGCGCATCGGCCCTCTCGGTGGCTCGAGAACTTCCGATACACCACACTAGCGAACTTCGAGAGTCGTTCGAAAGTCGAACGAGTTGAGGGGAGCAGTCGTGATGAACTCCGGGAGTTGCTCCGCGCCATACGGGCGCTCCGAAGCCTTCCTCGTTGTGGGCGTGACCGAAGCAATCGTTCGAAGGTGGAACGATTCCCATGACGGCGAAAAGACATGCAAAGCCGTGCGAGCGCGAACCCTAGTCGCGCCCTGCGGCGAGCGCGCAGACCCGGACGAACTCGACAGGGCCTCGTTCCCAGCTAGCCTCCTCCGACAAGTGCCGTCACCTTCGCACGGAGGATGGTCGCACGGGCGTCTCTCGTGCCCGGCCGACCCTCAGAATGGGAAAAACGCCGGAATGACGAAGCCCGCCGCCACCGAGAAGATCACCGTGAGCGGCCCCCCGACCAGGAAGAAGTCCCCGAACCGGTAGCCGCCCGGCGCATAGATGAACGTGTTCGTCTGGTACCCGACCGGCGTGATGAAGCTGCTCGAGGCCGCCAAGAGCACCGCGACCACGAAGGGCATGGGAGACACGTCGAGGCTCTGTCCCATGGCAACGGCCAGCGGCGTCAGGACGACAGCCGCCGCCGCGTTGCTGATGACCGCCGTAAGGAGGGTCGTGAGGACATAGAAGGCGATGAGCACACCCGTCGGACCGAACGACTGGGTAATCGACAGAAAGTGCGCCGCGGCCAGCTCGGCGGTCCCCGTGCTCTGCATGGCGAGCCCGAGGGGAAGGATCGCCCCCAGCAGGATCAGTGGCTGCCAGTCCACATCCTCGTAGGCCTCCTCCGGGGTGAGGCAACCCGTCAGGAACGCCGCGACCACACCCGCGAGCGCCGCAACGAGAATGGTCGTGATCCCGACCGCGGCGGCGAGAACGACGCCGGCGAGGATCCCGGCCGCGAAGGGCAGCTTCCGCTTCCGGCGGGAAGGAAGATCGAGCGGGCCGAGGAGCGCCAGGTCGCCGGTCTCACGGATGCGATCGAGGTCGGCGGCGGAGGCGCGCACGAGAAGGATGTCTCCCGGGCTCAGCGAGACCGAGCGCATGGGCTCGTGCACCGGCTCACCATGCCGCCGGATGCCCACGACCGGCACACCGTACGTCCCACGGAAGCGCAACTCTTCCAGGGATCGGCCGATGACCCTCGAGCGGGGCGGCACGAGGAGCTCGCTGTAGCGGGACACATCTTCGTCCACCTCAGCGTCATCCTCCACGGCCCAAAGCTTCGGACGTGTGCCGGAGATGTGAAGCCCGATGTCGGCCTCGGCATCCGCGATGTCCGCGATCTTCCCCCGCACCACGAGTCGGTCGCCTCTGACGATCTCGACGGAGTGTTCGGGGATGAGAATCCGTTCTTCGCCGCGCTCGATCGCGAGGACGTCGAGTCCGCGCTTTTCCCGCAGGCCGCTCTCCGAGAGGGTCTGCCCGATGAGCGACGAGCCCTCTCCGACCTCCAACCCCGATAGATACTCTCCGAGCTCGTAGCGAGCGTCGAGATCGGTCGCGCCGTCCCGATCGGGTACGAGGCGCCGTCCCAACGTGAGCAGGTAGAGAACGCCCAGCGCAGTGAACACCAGTCCCGGGAGCGTGATGTCGAACAAGCGGATGCGGGGGAGCCCAAGATCGAGAATGAGCCCGGCGACCAGCAGGTTGGTGCTCGTGCCGATGAGTGTGAGCGTCCCACCCATCTGGCTCGCGAAGGACACCGGCATCAAGAGTCGGGACGCGGGGACCCCCACCTCCCGGGCGAGACCCAGCAGAACCGGCACCATGACGACCACCACCGGGGTGTTGTTCACGAACGCGCTCGTCGGCACGACCAACAGAATCGACACGACGAGGAGGCGGAAGCCGCTCCCCCCGGCGGCCCGCGAGATCCAGCGCCCAAGGACATCCACCCCCCCGGTCCGCACCAACCCGGCGGACAGCACGAACATGGCCGCGATCGTCACGATGGCCTCACTCGCGAAGCCGCTCACGCCTTCGGCGGGGGTGACGACGCCGGTGAGCATGAGCGCCACCATCACGAGGAGCCCGACCACCTCGATGGGAAACCGGTCGAGCACGAAGAGCGCGAGCGCCCCGAACGTGATGCCGATCGTGATCAGCATCTCGGGGGTGATGGGAGGAGGGTTCACGAACGCTCCTGCTCTTCCAGTTCCGCGTGCCGCTCGACCTTGAACCCCCAGCTCGCGAGAGTCAGCATTTTGTCGTCATCGAGCACCAGCGCCCGCTGCTCTTCTCGATCGTGGGGACGGAATCGGACGGGGTCATCGATGCGCTCTTGGCGATGGGACGGGAAAGTCCAAGCTTCGGTGGAGGACCAATTCGACCATAGCTAGCCGGCGAGCCGGGGTCCATGGCTCACCGCTGGGTTCAGCTGCTGGCGCGGACCTCTTTGAGCGATACGCGGTGGATCTCACCCTCGCCGGTCGCGAACGCGGTCGCGTTGGCGAGCGTGGTCTCGGCGATGTTCGCAAGCGCCTCGCGGGTGAAAAAGCCTTGATGGCCGGTGATCAGGACATTGGGAAACGTCAGGAGACGGGCGAAGACGTCGTCCTGGATCACGGTGTCGGAGAGGTCCTCGAAGAACAGGTCCGCTTCCTCCTCGTACACGTCGAGCCCGAGGGCTCCGATCTTACCGGACTTCAAGCCATCGATGACGGCGACGGTGTCCACCAGTCCCCCGCGGCTCGTATTGATCAACATCACTCCGTCTTTCATGCGGCGAACGGACGCCTCGTCGACGAGGTGGTGGGTCTCCGGCGTGAGCGGAAGGTGCAAGGCGACGATGTCTGACGCACCCAGCAGCTCATCGAGAGAAACATATCGGGCTCCGAGTGCCTTCACTTCGTCGCTCGGGTAGCGATCGTGCGCCAGGATACGACACCCGAACCCGTGGGCGATCCGGCAGAACACCGCACCGATCCGGCCTGTCCCGACGACACCGACCGTCTTGCCGTGAAGATCGCTGCCGAGAAGACCGTCCAGCGAGAAGTTTCCTTCCCGGACCCGGGCATGTGCACGGTGGAGCTTCCGGTTGAGCGTGAGCACGAGCGCCATCGCGTGCTCGGCCACCGCGTACGGTGAGTACGCCGGGACCCGGGTGACCGCAATCCCGTGCTCCTCCGTCGCGCGGAGGTCCACGTGATTGAAGCCGGCGGAGCGGAGGGTCAGCAGGCGCACCCCTCCTTCGGCGAGCGCTCCCACGACTTCGGCCGACAAGAGGTCGTTCACGAAGGGGCACACGGCGTCGAAGCCGACGCCCAGCGCCACGGTGTCGGGTGTCAGCCGGGTCTCGAAGAACGCGAGGTCGTGCCCGTGGTCCCCATTGGCTTCCTCGAGGGCACGCTGGTCGTAAGGCTTCGTGCTGAAGACGGCGATACGCATGATCAAAGGTGGGCCAGAACCGTTCTCTGAGCCACCGGCAAAGCGAGCTCAGATCGCTCGGCCGATCCGGCCCAGCGCGTCTCCCGGTCGGAGCTGTCCAGGCACCGCTCCGGGACGTCGGCCACCTCGAGAAGCCACGGCACGTAGGTGGCATGGATGTGCGTGAAGTGGTGGCGAACGTGTGGGAGCGGCCTGGCCTCGGCCAACGGCGCATCGCCCGTCCCCGCGGGACTCCCGTGCCCGGCGGTCAGGAACTCCGCGGCGAGCTCCCGCGCCGCCTCCGCCGCCCGATCCACACCGTCGATCTCCTGCTCGGGGAACGCCCACATCCCCGCCAGCACGCCCCCTTCTCCGCGGCGTTCGAGGAGCACCTCTCCGCCGGGTGCCCGCAGCACGACCAGGGCGATCACGGCCTTGCGAGGCGCACGCTTCCGTGTGGGCGCGGGCCGCTCGTCGACGGTTCCGGCGGACCTCGCCGCGCATCCCCAGGCGACGGGGCACGCCCCGCAGCTCGGAGCGCGCGGGGTGCAGACCGTCGCTCCGAGCTCCATGAGCGCCTGATTCCAATCGCCGGGCCGCTCCGGGTCGACCAGCGCGGCGGCCGTCTCCCGTAACCATCGCGCGGTCGGCTTCACCACGTCGTAGAGCCGCGCGAGCGCCCGCCGCACATTGCCGTCCACCGCCGGCACCGCTTCGCCGAACGCGATGCTCGCCACCGCGCCCGCGGTGTATTCGCCGACGCCCGGCAGCATCCGCAACTCGGCCTCGGTCGACGGCACCGCACCACCCCATTCCTCCCGTACCACCCGTGCCGCGGCGTGCAGGTTGCGGGCACGCCGGTAGTAGCCCAACCCCTCCCACGCTTTCAGCACCGAGTCCTCGCTCGCGGCGGCCAGCGCTTCGATGTCGGGGAACCGACCGAGCCACGGCTCGTAGTACCCAAGCACGGTATCGACCCGCGTTTGCTGCAACATGACCTCCGAAACCAGGATCCGGTACGGGTCCTCCTCCCGGCGCCACGGGAGGTCGCGCTTCTGGCGGTCGTAGAAGCCGAGAAGGTCGGCACGCAGGCGGTCGAGGTCGGGATTCATGGCGGCAAGGTATCTCCAGACATAGCATGGTGTCATGCGCTTCACGACGTACTCCAAGTACAAGGGCCGCTGGCTCGACGCCCTGAACCTCGAGTCGCTTCTCGAACACCTGTCCGACTTCCTCATGGACGGAGGCTTCGCGGGCGGTCCCCACTTCCACCCGTTCTGGGGATGGTCGGGAACGGACGATCCCAACTCGACGGATTCGTTGAAGAACGCGCTGCTGAAGGCGCTTCTCGAAAGCGGCCAGCTCACGCCCGAGATGATCGACGAGCTCCGGGGCGAGGGGGAGGGCGACGCCGAGATCCAGAAGCAGATCGCCGAGCTCCTCGACGACCTCGTGCAGCGCATGGTGGAGGAGGGCTACATCGACCTGGAGAGCGGCGCCCCGCAGATGCCCGGCCAGACGTACGACGTCACGGGCCAGGGCAAGATCGACGAGGCAAAGCAGGCCGCCCAGAACGTACAGTTCAACTTGACCCGCAAGGGCATGGACTTCCTCGGGCACCGCTCGCTGAAGGAGCTGATGTCGGCCATCGGCAAATCGAGCGCCGGGCAGCACGACACGCCGCACCTTTCGACGGGCATCGAGGCCGAGGCGGCGTCACGTCCGTACGAATTCGGCGACACGATGAACCTCGACATCCCCGCCACGCTCAAGAAGGCGATCGAGCGGGAGGGACTCGAAGTGCCACTCGCGCTCGAATACGGTGACCTCATGGTCCACCAGGCCGAGTACCGGTCGTCGTGCGCCACCGTGCTCATGCTCGACATCTCGCACTCGATGGTGCTATACGGGGAGGACCGCTTCGCACCGGCGAAGAAGGTCGCGCTCGCCATGTCGCACATGATCCGGACGCAGTTCCCCGGAGATTCCCTGCGGGTCGTGACGTTCGGAGACCGGGCCGAAGAGATCCCACTCTCTCACCTCGCGAAGGCGCAGGTCGGTCCGTACCACACGAACACGGCCGAGGGTCTCGAGGTCGCCCGCCGGATCCTGACGGCCCAGAAGAAGGACATGCGCCAGATCATCATGATCACGGACGGGAAGCCGAGCGCGATGACGCTCCCCGACGGGCGGGTCTACACGAACTCCGGGGGGCTCGACCCGGCCATCCTCAAGCGCACCTTCCAGGAAGTGGGCGCGTGCCGGAAGGCCGGCGTCCTCATCAACACGTTCATGCTCGCCCAGGACCCGTCGCTGGTCCAGTTCGTCCAGAAGATGTCCGAGATCGCGCGCGGGAAGGCGTACTTCACCAGCACGATGACGTTGGGGCAGTACATCATGATGGATTTTCTGCGGAACAAGCGGAAGCGGGCGGGCTGAGCGGGCTTGGGTGAGGGCGCTGGGGGCGGCGACTGCCCTCCGCTCTGGGGTCGGTTGCCCCGCTGCCCCACCCCCCTCCTCCGCGACCAACGGCGCTCCGGGCAGTCGCCGCTCCCAGCGCCCCGAGCACATGGGTTCGTCAGCCCGAGCGCGGTCGCTTTTCCTTCGATGAGGCATGGGGGTGCTGGCGGACGGTCTTGTGACGCGGGCCCCCCTCCCGAGGGGACTGCGCCGCGCCCTCTGGATTCCTCCGTTCGACACCGTGCGAACGGCGGAGCAGCCCGCCCAGGCCTGCCACCCCGGTCATTTCGGACGTACCGATCGACGAGGACGTCACCATCGCGGCAACGACGTTCGAGGATAACCCGGTGGATCGGTTACCCCCGCCGCCTCCTGAGCGCTCGCGGAGCGGTGACGGCGAAAACGGGTCGGACGGTCGCCCGACCTTCACCCCGTTCACCGTGGCACCGGAGATTCGCAACCGGTCGGAGCTCGCGAAGCTGATCGGCGATCACTACCCGCCCAATCGTCGGGTCACACCGCACTCGATGACGCGGCGCTCGCCGTGCGCTGAACCGGGCCACCTGGTAGGTGAACCAAGCAGCGTCGATGATCGGTATACTGACATCCAGGTCGGGCGGTTCGGGGGAGCACCCGCCCGGAGCGCCGTTCGTCGCGGAGGAAGGGTGGAGAAGCGGGGGGAAACGACCCCAGAGCGGAGGGCGGGTGCTCCCCCGAACCGCACCCCGAACCTACTCCCAGCCGTCCTCGTCGTCCTGACCCAGCTCCCGCGACCGCTTCCGGATCCACAGCCCGACCCCCGCGACCATCCCCAGGGGAAAGAGCGACAGGAAGACAGTGGTCGCCAGGAACGCCTCCCGGTTCTCGTCACGGGCGTCGAAGCAGACCGGACAAGCGTGGGCCGCGTCGGGAAGCAGCGCCAGAAGCAATAGCGCGACTGTCAGAACCGGGGCCAGCTTCCTCATAGATATACCCTCCAGTACAGCACGGGCCAGACGAGAACGACAAAGTACCAGAACGCCGAGACCGTGGCTAGCTGGTGCGCCGTGAGCTGGCCGCGGTCGAGCCGGCGCCACATCCACCCCATCGCGACCAGGGCGGCGAGCGCGTGCAAGCCGTGCGCGCCTACAATCAGGTAGAAGAAGCCACCGTAGGTGCTCGACGTCATGGTGAGCCCCTCCCCGAGGAGCGCGACCCACTCCGCCCCCTGGAAAAGCACGAAAAACGCGCCCAGCCCGATGGAGATGATGAGCGGGATGCGCGCGCGCTCGGGGTCGCGACGGAACGCGAACCAGGTGAGCAGCAGCACGAAGCCGCTCGCCATGAGGGCGGTCGTGTTGACGGCCGTCTCCTCGACTGGTAGGCGTGGCTGCCCGAACGGAGGCCACATTTGTCCCGCCACCTGCGAGCGCACGATGGTGTGCGCCGAGATCAATCCGCCGAAAAACATCAGCTCGGTGAAGATGAACATCAGCATCCCCATGACGCCGTTCGGGATCAACTGCTCGCGGCGAACGGGCTCCGGCGCCCGACTGAAGTCGGCGGTGGCGGTCTGTGTGGACATGGGGTCTCCGATTTACTCCTGCGGCCTGAAGTCCATGACGTAGTCGGTCAGGGCCTGGATCTGTTCATCGTCGTACGTGTTGCGCCACGCGACCATCAGGGGCGAGCCGCCCACCGCAGCGGCTCCGTCCCGGATGACGGTATAGATCCGCTCCTCGTCGCGTTCGACCCAGAACTCCGAATCGGTGAAGTCCGCCGGCGCGGGGTCGAGCACACTTCCGGCCGGCCCGTTTCCGTCACCGGCCTGGCCGTGGCAGGCTGCGCACGCCTGGCCAAACGCGGTGCTCGCGCTGAACTCGCCCGGCTCTCCGGCATCGGCCACGGCGACGGGTCCCGTGTCGGCCGCGTCGTCGTGCCCCGCGATGCCCCGATCGACGGCGGCGATCGCGGACTCGTTCACCCAGTTCCTGCCCTCGTGCTTCATGACGTCCGGCGAGATGCCCGCGAACATCAGCGCGAGCACCGCCAGAGACGCCGTCAGCATCCACTTCATGAGCTTCTTCTCCCACCGAAGATGCATGAAGTTTTCGATGACGAGGTACGCTTTGACCAGCGCGATCCCGAAGGCGGTCACGAGCGTCACCCAGAGGATCCCGAACTCGGGACCGAGGATGCTGACGCCCAGAAGGAAGAGCAGCGTGAAATAGATCTTCTTGTAATTCACATCATGATGTTCGGACATCGTTCTCCAGACCTACTTCGCGATGTAGAGCAGCGGGAACAGGAAGATCCAGACCACGTCCACGAAGTGCCAGTAGATGCCGATGAGCTCGACGCGATGCAGCTCACGGCCCCGGAACGCGTCGAACGCGACGACTCCCATGATGATCGCCCCGGCGATGACGTGGAGTGCGTGCAGTCCGGCCATCGTGTAGTAGAACGACCAGAAGGTGTTGGCGGTGATGGTGTATCCGTGGCTGATCTCGTACCACCACTCGTACCCCTTGATGCACACGAAGGTGAGGGCCCCGCCGATGGTGAAGAGCAGGAACTTCGCCGCCTTCTTGCCGTCTCCGTTCTCCGCGGCCTGGTGCGCGAGCACTGCCGTGAAGCTCGAGGTGAGCAGCACGAAGGTGTTGACGGCCCCGATGGTCGTGTTGGTGAGCGCGGCCGCGTCGGCCCACTCGGGGTGGCCGAGACGGTGCATCAGGTAGGCCCCGATGAGCCCGCCGAAGATGACGACCTCGGAGGCGAGAACCCACCAGATCGCGAGGCGGCCGGTGGGGATCCCCGTCGCGGAACGGAGCGTGGCGATAGGCTTGGCGTGTGACATCAGTTGGGTTCGTTCTGGGGCCAGTAGTCTTCTTCACGATCCGGGTGACTGTACTCGTACGGGCCGCGATAGACCTTCGGCAGATCAGCCGGGGCCCAGTTGCCGTGCGGCGGCGGCGAGACGGTCGACCACTCGAGCGTGTTCGCCCTCCAGGGGTTGTTCCCCGCCTTCTTACCGCTGATCCAGGACGAGATCACGTTGTAGAAGAAGACGAACTGGAAGAGCAGCATGATCACGAGCGAGATCGTGGCGATCGCCCGTAGGTTGTACATCCAGGGCTCGGCCAGCTCCGGAAAGTGCTCGAAGTTGTAGATACGCCTGTGCTGCCCGATCCCACCCAGCATGAAGAGCGGAATGAAGATGCAGTTGAACGGGATGATCGTGCCCCAGAAGTGGATCTTGCCCAGGGTCTCGTCCATCATCCTGCCGAACATCTTCGGGAACCAATATGTGAACGCTGCGAATGTCCCGATGATCGCGATCGGGAAGAACGTGTAGTGGAAGTGCGCGAGCACGAAGTAGGTGTCGTGGAAGTAGATGTCCGCCCCGCTCGCCCCCAGGAAGATGCCGGTCACGCCGCCGAGCAGGAACGTGGCAATGAAGCCGAGCGCCCACAGCATCGGAACGGTGAGCCTGATCGAGCCTCCGTAGAGCGTGGCGATCATCACGAACAACAACTCCGCGATGGGCACCGAAATGAGCAGCGTGGTGATGGTGAACACGTTCGCCATGCGCGGGTCGATGCCCGCCACGAACTGATGGTGCGCCCAGACGAAGAAACTCAGCACGGCGGTCGCGACGGCCGTATAGAGCATGATCTTGTACCCGAAGACCTTCTTGCGGGAAAAGGTCGACGTGATGTCGATCACGAACCCGATCGCCGGCAGAAGCACCACGTAGACCTCGGGGTGTCCGAAGAACCAGAACAGGTGCTGCCAGAGGATCGGGTCGCCGCCGCGCGCGGGGTCGAAGAAGCCGGTACCGAGGGTCTGATCGAACAGGAGCATCGCCGCGCCGGCGATGAGCGGGCCGACGGAGAGCATGAAGAGCACGCTCGCGATCACGATCATCCACGCGGTGAGAGGGATGTCGTAGGCCTTCATCCCGGGCGCGCGCGAGTTCATGAGCGTCGTGATGAAGTTGATTCCGCCGAGCAGGAACGCCACGAACTCCAGAGCGACGGCAATGAGCCACATGGTGGCCCCGATGTTCGTCTGGTTGTAGTCACCGGAGGCGGACAGCGGCGGATACGAGGTCCAAGCACCCCCGAAGCCACCCCCCTCGACGAACAGCGACGCGAGCAGGATCAGCGCGCTGAGCAAGAAGATCTGGTACGAGAGACGGTTGATGCGCGGGAACACCATGTCGTCCGCGCCGATCATGAGCGGAATCAGGAAGTTCCCGAAGGCGGCGATCAGGACCGGCATCGCCACCCAGAAGATCA
>JBBDSN010000039.1:0-10209 GCA_040904885.1 Gemmatimonadota bacterium
TGCCGGTGAAGTACCCGACCAGCACCACGCTGACGGGTACGGTCCGCAACCTGACCTCGTTCGGTGCGTTCGTGGAGATCGAGCCGGGCATCGACGGACTCGTTCACGTGTCGGACATGAGCTGGACGCGGCGCGTCGAGCATCCGTCGGAGATCGTGCAGAAGGGCCAGGAGCTCGAGGTCATGGTCCTCGACGTGGACGCCGAGAACAAGCGGATCAGCCTCGGCATGAAGCAGCTCGCGGATGATCCGTGGCCGACCATCTCGGAGCGTTTGGCTCCCGGTGTCGAGCTCGAAGGCACCGTGGCTCGCGTCCAGGACAAGGGCGTGGTCATGGACCTCGGAGACGACATCGAGGGTTTCGTGCCGGCTTCGCACACGGGCGTCGAAGACGCGGACCGACTCGAGGAGTACTACGGCCAGGGGGACACCGTCTCCCTTCGGGTGACCGAGTCGGACGCGGCGAATCGCCGGATCGTCCTCGAAGTCACCGAAGTGCCCGCGCGGAAGTCCCAGGAAGAGATCGACGCTGCCCGGATGCGCGCCGCGGAGGCGGAAGCGGGTGAGGGCGGGCAGGAAGCCGCAGTCGCCGAGAAGGAGGACTGAGCCCGGTGACGGGTCGCTCCCATCTGGCCGAACGGTGCTGATGCGTCGTGCGAGCGCCCGGATGCGATTCGCGTCCGGGCGCTTCGTATGGGCGTCGCTTCTGGCCCTCGTGGCCGGGTGTGCCGCTTCGGAACCTCGGGGCGGGGAAGCGCCGGCGCCGCGCGCGCCGGACGATCCGGTGCTGGCCTCCGGACCCATCGGAGCCTCGCGTCAGGCTCAGGCAGGGGAGCTTCTCGGCCGTGCGGAGGACGCACTGGCGGCGGGTGACGCCGACGAGGCGCTCGCGTTGACCAGCCGGATCGTCGCGGAGTTTCCCGCGGCGGCCGTCTCGGGTCGCGCGCTGTTGCTCCAAGCCCAGGCCGCCCTCGAGGCCGGCGACGGAGCGACGGCCGATGCCGCTGCCGCGCGGTTCATCGGGCTGGTGGACGCGGACGATCCGCGGGTCGCCCAGCTGCGTGTGTTGCAGGCGCGAGCCCTGATGGACCAACCGAACGAGGCCGTAGACCGGCTCGCCCGGCTCGAAGCTGGCGCCGCGGCAGCCTACGGCGCGGATGCGGTCTCGCTCGCGCGGGAGTCCGTCATGGACGCCTCCTTCGACGCGTTGGAGCGGGCGGTCGAAACCGCCGGGGAGCGCGCGCCGGTCCGCCCGGTGCTCGAGGCCCGGATGGCCGCGCTGCTCTTGCGTGCCGGTGACGATCCGCGCTCGGGCGAGCTCGCGCGTGCTGCGATCGCCCACGGCGCGACGGGTCCGGACGCGATGCTCGCGGAGGCCGTGCTCGCGGGTACGCTGCCGGAAGGGTACGTCACGGTTCGTCGGTTGAGCATCGCGGCGGTCTTGCCGATGGACGGCGCACCCGCGCTCTCTTCGTTCTCGCGCTTGCTGCTGGAAGGAATCGAGGTCGCGGTGGCGACGGCGATGGGACCCGACTTCGAGGTCGAGCTGGTCGTGCGTGACGACGGCGGTGATCCGGAGCGCACCGGCGAGCTGGTGGCGGAGCTCGAGCGCGAAGGCGCATCCGGCGTCATCGGCTTCCTCCAGGACATCTCGCTCGAGATCGCGGCGGGGTCGCGCGAGTCGGATGTCCCCCTCATCTCACCGACCGCACGGGTCGCGTCGTTCACCCAACCCGGCGTCTACTCGCTCGAGGGCGTGGATCCGCTCGGGCTTCGGGATCTGGCGCGATATGCCGCTTCGATGGGATATCAGCGGGTCGCGTTCATCGAGTCCACGTCGCCGTTGTCCGTCGAAGCCGCGACGGTGTTCAGCCGGGAGATCGAGCAGTTCGGCATCCGGACCGCGGGTCGCTTCTCGTTCCAGGAGGGCGCGACCTTCTTCGGACAGCAGCTTCTCGCCGCGCGCGATTCGCTGCGTGCCCAGGAGATCGCGGCGCTCGGGCTGACCGAAGACGACACGCTGCGCGTGGAAACCCTCGATCCTGTCGCGATCTTCGTTCCTGTGCCCGCCGAAGACGTCGAGCTGCTTGCACCCCAGATCACCCACTTCGGCCTCGACACGCTCGGAATCGACGTGCTCGGAACCTCCGGGTGGGCGGATCCGCAAACGTTGCGCACCGTCGATCCTCGCCATACGAACGGGGTCGTCGCGACAGGCCCTGTGGGCGCGGGACCCGATGCGGACGGGTATCTACGCTTCAAAGAGGCCTACGAAGAGCACTTTCAGCGCACCCTGGTGAGCCCGATCCCCGCGGCCGGCTACGATGCGGCGCTGTTGCTTCTCGAAGGGCTACGGAGCGGCTGGAGGGGGTCTGCCGACGGCACGCAGACGTTGGAGGGGATCGCAGAAGTGGAAGGCGCGACCGGTGTCTTCTCGGTCATAGATGGCCGGATTGTGCGGCGAACACACGTGGTGCTCATCCGAGCAGGAACCTTGACTCCGATCCCGATAGGTTGATGTCGATCCAAGACAAGCTGGACCAGCTGAAGGAACTCCGGGCGGCCGCCGAGGAGGGTGGGGGACCCGAGCGTGTGAAGGCCCAGCATGCTCGCGGCAAGCTCTCCGCGCGCGAGCGTCTCGATCTGCTTCTGGATGAAGACTCGTTCGTGGAACTGGACCGGTTCGTGACCCACCGTTCGACCGATTTCGGCCTCGCGGACAAGAAGATCCTCGGCGACGGGGTGGTGACCGGTTACGGGACCGTGCTCGGTCGTCTGGTCTACGTCTTCAGCCAGGACTTCACGGTCTTCGGCGGCTCGCTCTCGGAGGCGCACGCCGAGAAGATCGTGAAGCTCCAGGACATGGCGCTCAAGAACGGCGCGCCCATCATCGGGCTGAACGACTCCGGCGGCGCGCGCATCCAGGAGGGCGTCGCGAGCCTCGGCGGATACGCCGACATCTTCCTGCGCAACACCCTCGCGTCCGGCGTGGTGCCGCAGATCAGCCTCATCCTGGGCCCCTGCGCGGGGGGCGCCGTCTACTCGCCGGCGATCACCGACTTCGTCTACATGGTGCGAGGCTCGAGCTACATGTTCGTCACCGGGCCGAACGTGGTGAAGACGGTGACCCACGAGGACATCGACATGGAAGGTCTCGGCGGGGCGGACGTGCACGCCTCGACCTCCGGCGTGGCCCATTTCGCCATGGACTCGGAGCCCGAGTGCATCGCCGCGGTACGGGAGCTCTTCCGCTTCATCCCCCAGAACAACCGGGAGCTGCCTCCGACGCTCGAGGCCGAGGACCCCCATGACCGTCAGGACGAGCAGCTTCTCGACCTGGTCCCGGAGAACCCGAACCGGCCGTACGATATGCGCGATGTCATCCGCAGGATCACGGACCGGGGGGAGTTCTACGAGGTGCACGAGCAGTTCGCGGCGAACATCCTGGTCGGGTTCGCGCACCTGGGTGGACAGTCCGTCGGCATCATCGCGAACCAACCCGCCGTGCTGGCCGGTGTGCTCGACATCGACTCATCGGACAAGGGCGCCCGCTTCGTCCGCTTCTGCGACGCATTCAACATCCCGCTCGTGGTGCTCGAAGACGTTCCGGGCTTCCTCCCGGGCGTGGCCCAGGAGCATGGCGGCATCATCCGTCACGGAGCCAAGCTGCTCTACGCGTTCGCCGAGGCCACCGTGCCCAAGGTGACCGTGATCACGCGGAAGGCGTACGGCGGCGCCTACGACGTCATGAACTCGAAGCACATCCGGGGCGACGTGAACCTGGCCTGGCCGCAGGCAGAGATCGCCGTCATGGGTCCGAAGGGCGCCGTCGAGGTCCTGTTCCGGAAGGAGATTGCCGCGGCGGACGACCCGCAGGCGGCCACCGACCAGCGCATCGAGGAGTATCGCGAGAAGTTCGCGCACCCGTATGTCGCCGCGGCCCGAGGGTATGTCGACGACGTGATCGATCCGCGCGAGACGCGCCCGCGGCTCATCTCCGCGCTCGATATGCTGCGCAACAAGCGAGACGAGAATCCGCCGAAGAAGCACGGGAACATCCCGCTCTAACGTTCCCTCGGGCCTCGCCCGCCTGCCCGCCCGCGCACCCTCTCCACCGATCCGGCAACCATCCGGCGCCCCTCCGGCGTCGTAGAGGTGAACACACCTCTTCGCGGGAGCGATACGATGATGACGGGTCGGGTGAGAGAAGCGGCGTTCGCATTCCTGCTCACGGGCGCGATGGGGCTTGGCGTAGCCTCCCCGTCGACGGCGCAGGAGCGGGAGGCGGAGTGCCGGTGTGTCGATCGGGACGGGACGGAGCTCGAGAACTGCGTCTGTGTGCGGACGCCCCGGATGGAGCGGATCGTGATCAGCCCTTGGGCCGAGGCTGATCGCCGCCCCAGAATCGGAATTTCCCTGGACGTGACGGACCGGGCGGACGAAGAACGCGGAGCCCGGATCTCCAATGTGCTAGAAGACGGGCCGGCCGATCGAGCCGGGCTCGAGGAAGGGGACGTGGTGACGCACATCGACGGACGGTCTCTGGTCGAGCCGCTCGACGCCGACCGAGAGAGCGCCTTCGATGTGGACGGCTCCCTCCCGGCCCAGCGCCTGCTGGCTCTGGCACGCGAGCTCGAGCCCGGAGACCGGCTGGAGATCGAGTACCTGAGAGACGGGGAAGCCCGCAGCACCACGGTCGAAGCCGAGGATCTCGCCGACTGGGGCCGGATATTCAGCTTACCGGCGCCGGACTGGGACGCCCAGGCCTTCGGCGAGCGGATGCGCTCGCTGTCCGATCGGATGCGCGGGATGCGGGCTCCCCGCGCGCCCCGTGCCCCAGGATCTCCCGATGCGCCCAGGCCTCCCCTCGACGGCTTCCGGTTCGAGGTGGACGGCCCCGACGGGCCTCGGGGTGCCTGGTTCCATTTCGGGCGCGGCGCCGCCTCCGGTCTGGAGATGGTGCCGTTGAATCCGGAGCTCGGGAGCTATTTCGGTGCGGAACGGGGCGTGCTGGTGACTTCCGTGACGGAAGACGGTGGACTCGGCCTGAGGGCCGGCGACGTCATCCTCGAGGTCGACGGGCGCGCGGTCGAGACCCCGCACAGGGTGCGCTCGATTCTGGCCACGTACGACCCGGACGAGGCCGTGACCTTCCGCGTCCGGCGGGACGGACGGGAGGTCGACGTGTCGGGGCGCACGGGCGGTTGAGGCCCGGTCGTTCGCGGGCGTCGGAGGCGCGCGGGCTACCAGACATCTGCCGCGGGCTCTAAACTTCGGGGCTCGAAACCCGGGACTCGCCGGGTCTCCCCGCTCCGAAGTCACAAGGGTTCATACGCGTGATCCGGTCCCTGCTCGTCGCCAACCGTGGTGAGATCGCAGTTCGCATCGTGCGTGCCGCCCGCGAGCGCGGCATTCGAACGGTCGCCGTGTACTCCGAAGTCGACCGGCTCGCGCCGCACGTCCTCGCCGCGGACGAAGCCTACCTGATCGGCGCCGCTCCGTCGGCCGAGAGCTATCTGAAGGCTGATCGCCTCATCGAGGTGGCCCTCGAGGCGGGCGCGGACGCCATCCACCCGGGGTACGGCTTCCTGGCCGAACGGGCGGATTTCGCCCGGGCGGTCGAGGATGCTGGCCTCGTCTTCGTCGGGCCGACATCGGACACGATCTCGGCCATGGGAGACAAGACCGAGGCGAGGCGTCGCATGACGGCGGCCGGCGTGCCCATCGTGCCCGGACTGACCGACGCGGTCGCCGACCCGGAAGCCGCGGTTGCCGCAGCCGCCGAGATCGGGTATCCGGTGCTGCTCAAGGCGGCCGCGGGTGGCGGTGGGAAGGGTATGCGGGTCGTGGAGGAGCCGGGGGAGCTGCCACGCGCGTTCGAGGCGGCGACCCGCGAGGCGCTCGCCGCGTTCGGTGACGGCTCGGTGTATCTCGAGCGCTACCTCGACCGGCCGCGGCACATCGAGATCCAGGTGCTCGGCGACGCGCATGGAAACCTGGTGCACCTGGGTGAGCGCGAGTGCTCCATCCAGCGCCGGCATCAGAAACTCATCGAAGAGGCCCCGTCCCCCGTGCTGAGCCCCGAAGAGCGGGCGGCCATGGGGGAAGCGGCGGTGCTCGCCGCCCAGGCCGTCTCCTACCGGGGTGCGGGCACCATCGAGTTCCTGTACCAGGACGGCGGGTTCTTCTTCCTGGAGATGAACACACGCATCCAGGTCGAGCATCCGGTCACCGAGCTGGTGACGGGCATCGACCTGGTGGACTGGCAGCTCCGCGTGGCGTCGGGCGAGCCGCTCACCTTCACTCAGGACGACATCACGCTCAGCGGCCATGCCATCGAGTGCCGGATCACCTCCGAGGACCCGAACCATGGCTTCCTGCCGTCGACCGGTACGCTCACCCACCTGTCGATTCCGACCGGGCCTGGGGTGCGGTGGGACGGAGGCGTCTTCGAGGGGTCCGAGATCACCCTGCACTACGACCCGCTTCTGGCGAAGCTCATCGTGCATGGGAGTGACCGGGCGCACGCCATCGAGCGGATGAGCCGGGCATTGGACGAGCTCGTGATCGCCGGCCTGGAGAGTTGTGCGGGCTTCCACCGCCGGGTGATGGGGGAGGCGTCCTTCCGGGCCGGCGATCTGACCATCCGGTATCTGGAGGAGCACCCCGAGCTGCTCGAGTTCGAAGGCTCGGAGGACGTGCTCACGGCCGCTGCGGTCGCGGCGGCATTCCTCGAACATGAAGACCGGGAGCGACACAGGACACCGCGGGTCGGAGCGGGCTCCGGCGCCGAGATGTCCGCCTGGCGCAAGGTGGGGCGACCATGGATGCGATGAAGCAGGAGGCGCCCGTCTCCGGCGCGCTCGCGGAGGTCGAGATCCACGGAATGTCCTCCCAGGGGTCCGGGGTCGGACGGCTCGAAGACGGGCGCACGGTCTTCGTGCCCAGGACCGCGCCGGGCGAACGGGTCCGGATCCGACTGGGTCGCGTGAAGCCGCGATGGGCGGAAGCGTCGCTCGTCGAGGTGCTGTCGGCTTCTCCGGACCGTCGTGCGCCCCTGTGCACCAAGTACGACGAGTGCGGTGGATGCCAGCTCCAGCATCTTCCCGAATCGGTGCAGCGGGCGTGGAAGGGCCGCATCGTGACGGAAGCGCTCGACCGGATCGGGGGCCTCGGCCGGTTCGAAGCGCCGGAGGTGGTCGGTTCCCCGAAGGCGGTCGGCTACCGGAACCGGATGTCGTTCACGCTACGGCGCGTGCGCGGCGGCCGGATGATCGCGGGACTCCACGCCTTGGATCGTCCGGCCCACGTCATCGAGATCCGGGACGAGTGCGTGTTGCCCGAACAGGCGATCCAACGCGCATGGAAGGCGCTGCGTCGCGCGTGGGGACCGGGGGCGCGTGCGCTTCCGGACGGCGGGCGCCTGCGCCTCACGCTCCGGCACGACGGTGGCGGCGACGTCACACTCGTGGTGGCGGGGGGTGCGGAGGGGTGGTCTCCGGCGGGGCTGCTGGAGTCGGTGTCGGAGCTGTCCGCGGTCGTGCACCGGCCCGACGGCGCCGAGACGACCGCGACCGCCACGGACGAGGGGAGCGACATGGCCGCGACCGGCTTCGAGCAGGTGAACACGGAGGCCGCGGCGCTTCTGCGCGCGTACGTCGTCGAGCAGTCCGCGGACGCGCCGCGCGTCGTCGACGCATACTGCGGCACGGGGCCCTACGGTCGCGCTCTCGCCGAGCGGGGCGCGACGGTGGTCGGCATCGAGCTCGATGCCGAGGCGGCTGCCGTAGCGCTTCGCGATGCCCCGGAGTCGTTCACCGTCCGGACGGGATCGGTCGAAGCGCAGCTGTCCGACGCGCTGCCGACGGACCTGCTCATCGTGAATCCACCCCGGTCCGGGCTCGCGGTGGAGGTTCGCCAGGCGGTCCTGGGCGAGCCTCCCGCGCGTCTCGTCTACGTGAGCTGCGACCCGGCGACGCTCGCCCGCGATCTCGGGATCCTCTCCGAGCGTTACGAGGTGAGCCGGCTCGAGTGCTTCGATCTCTTTCCACAGACGGCCCACGTCGAGACGGTCGTCACCATGAACCTGCGGGGGGGCGAGTGATGCTGTATCACGTCACGGTCCGGGACCGGACGTTCGAGGTCCGTTTCGGAAGCGAAGGCGTCGAGGTGGACGGCCGACGCGTCGAGGCTGATCTCTCGACGCTTCCCGGAACGCCGGTATGGGGGCTTCGACTGGACGGTGCTTCCCACCGTGTGGTCGCGCATCACACGGGGCGGGGAAGCTGGAACGTCAACGTGAGCGGGCACCCGGTCGAAGCCGAGGTCGTCGACGAGCGCACGCGGGCGATCCGCGAGCTGACCGGCTCGGCGGCCGCGGCCGCCGGGCCGAAGCCGATCACCGCGCCCATGCCGGGCCTGATCGTGAAGATCGAGGTCTCCGAGGGCGACGAGGTGCAGTCCGGCCAGGGGGTGGTCATCGTGGAGGCCATGAAGATGGAGAACGAGCTCAAAGCCCAGGCCACCGGTGTCGTCGAGAAGATTCACGTCGCGCCGGGTGATACGGTCGAGAAAGGTCAGGTGCTGGTCGATTTCCAGGCGCCCGCGGCCGAGGAGGCCTGACATGAGCGACGCGCACGAGACCGATAGCGGGATTCCCGTCGAAGCCGTCTACGGCCCCGCCGAGCACGGAGCCACCGGGGAACCCGGGGCCTTTCCGTATACCCGCGGCGTCTACCCCGACATGTATCGGGGGCGTGTCTGGACCATGCGCCAGTACGCCGGATTCGGGACGGCCGAGGAGACCAACGAGCGGTTCCGCTACCTCCTCGAGCGTGGCCAGACGGGCCTTTCCGTGGCCTTCGATCTTCCCACCCAGATGGGCTACGATTCGGACGCCGCGATGGCTGCGGGCGAGGTGGGGCGGGTCGGGGTTGCGATCGACTCCCTCGACGACATGCGGCGGCTCTTCCAGGGGATCCGCCTCGACGAGGTGTCGACCTCGATGACCATCAACGCCACCGCGGGGATCCTGCTGGCGTTCTACGTCGCGCTCGGCGACGAACAGGGCGTGCCCCGGCAAAAGCTGTCCGGCACCGTCCAGAACGACGTGCTCAAGGAGTACATCGCCCGGGGCACGTACATCTATCCGGTGGAGGAGAGCCTCCGCCTGGTGTCCGACATCCTGGCCTTCTGCGCCGACGAGGTGCCTCGCTGGAATACGATCTCGATCTCGGGCTACCACATCCGCGAGGCCGGCTCGACGGCACCCCAGGAGATCGCCTTCACGTTCGCCAACGGCATCGAGTACGTGGAGCGCGCGCTGGCTTCGGGGCTCGAGCTCGAGGCCTTCGCGCCCCGCCTCTCGTTCTTCTTCGCGGCGCACAACGACCTCTTCGAGGAAGTCGCGAAGTTCCGCGCGGCCCGACGCCTCTGGGCTTCGGTGATGCGGGAACGCTTCGGCGCGTCGGACCAGGCGGCACGCCTGCGCTTCCATACCCAGACGGGGGGTTCGACGCTCACGGCGCAGCAGCCGCTGAACAATGTGGTGCGGGTCGCGATCCAGGCGCTCTCCGCCGTGTTGGGCGGAACGCAGTCGCTGCACACGAACGGCTACGACGAGGCGCTGGCGCTCCCGACGACCGAATCGGCCAAGCTCGCGCTCCGCACGCAGCAGATCCTGGCTTCTGAGTCGGGCGTGACGCGCACCGCCGATCCGCTCGGTGGCTCGCACTACGTGGAATCCCTCACCGACGAAGTGGAGCAGCGCGCCCGCGGGTACCTCGAGCGGATCGATGAGCTCGGCGGGGCCGCGAAGGCGATCGAGTACATGCAGGACGAGATCCACCGCGCCGCCTACGCGTTCCAGATGGACGTCGAGTCCGGAAGCCGCAAGGTGGTGGGCGTCAACGAGCAGGTCGAAGAGGAGGGCTCAGCCCGCATCGGGCAGCCCGACTATTCTGCGCTCGAGACCGGACAGCGCGAGCGGCTCGCCGCACTCAAGGCCCGGCGTGACGCGACGGTGGTGCGGGGCGCTCTCGAGCGGATCCGGTCGGCCGCGGGCACCGACGAGAACCTGATGCCGCCCATCATCGACGCCGTGCGCGCGGACGTCACCCTGGGCGAGATCAGCGACGCTTTGCGAGACGTCTGGGGTAAGTACGACGCTTGAAGAAGTGGGGCGGGCCACATTAGCGCCACGACCCCACAC
>JBBDSN010000040.1:0-7237 GCA_040904885.1 Gemmatimonadota bacterium
GGTCCCCGGGACGAGCTGTTCCACCAGCACCTTGTCGACCCGGCTCCCGTCCATGTCCACGACCTCGAAGCCGAGTCCGTCCCACTCGAACCGATCCGCGGCGGAAGGGTCCTCCCCGAGATGGTGCACGACGAACGCGTGCAGCGTCAGGAACCCCTCCGCAGACGAGCGGTCACGACCGATGCGGCCGAGCGCGTCCTCGAGCGGGAGGAGCCCGTCCATGAGCCATGATCCGTCGGGCCGACGCACTGCCCCCGGCGGCGCCATCTCGTGCGGTTCGGGGAAGGTGCCCACGATGTTCTTCAGCACGTCGTTGAGGGTGACCAGCCCGATGACACGTCCGGCGGCGCTCCGTACGAGGGCGATGTGGTCTCCGGACTGCTGGAACTGCTCGAGGATGCGGAAGGCGGGCGTCCACGGAGACACCATATGGGGGCGGTGGAGGGCCGACTCGGGGTCGGGCTCTTCACCCTGCACGCACATATCGAGGAGATCCTGAACCTTGACGTACCCGCGCACCCGGTCGAGCTCACCGTCACACACGATGAACCTCGAGTGCCCGGCGCCCGTCATCCCGAGCCGGCGTTCCGACTGCGACGCACCCAGATCGAGCCAGAAGATGCGTTCCCGAGGCGTCATGAGGGTCTCGACCGTCCGGTCGCTCAAACGGAAGAGACGCCGCACCACGTCCTGCTCCGTCTTCTCGAGAATGCCTGACGCCGTGGCCTCGGCCACGAGCCGCTCGATGTCCTCTTCGGTCACCGTCGGCTGCAAGGTGAGCTTCCAGGGAAGCAGCCGCAGCACGAGGTCGGTGGCGGCCGACAGGAGGTGGATCACGGGCGTGGCGACACGGGCCAGGGCTGTCATCGGACGGGCGACACGCACCGCGACGCCCTCGGGGTCCCCCAGCGCCAGCCGCTTCGGGACGAGCTCGCCGACGACGAGGGTGAGAAAGGAGATCATGCCGACGACCACCACGATCCCCAACACCGTCGCCTGACCTGACGGCATGCCCATTTCGACGAGCCCGGCCGCAAGGCTGCCTGCCAATGCTGTGGCGCCCACCGCGCCTGCCGTGATTCCGACCAGCGTGATGCCGATCTGGATGGCGGACAGGAAGCGGTTGGGTGACTCGGTGAGCGCGAGGGCCACCGCCGCGCGTTCGTCGCCCGCCTTCGCCCTGGACTGGAGTCTACCCTTCCCGGCGGAGACGAGGGCGATCTCTGATCCGGCCAGCGCACCGTTCGCCAGGATGAGCATCGCGATGACGAGAACCTCGACCAAGACGACCAGCATCGCACTTCCTGTTCACGTGGATAGAACTCACATCGTCACGAACTTGTGGGTCCAGTGGGTGCCGACGAGGCCCGCACCGTGCTCCAAGAGGGCGCAGTTCTCGATGTTCGCCCGGTGTCCGGAACTGCCGAGCCATCCTTGAAGGACGGCCGACCCCGTAGGGTACCCCCAGGCGATGTTCTCGGCCATGCGCCGGTAGTCGATGCCGGCCTCCCGTAGGCGATCGGCGGGTGAGGCGCCGTCCGGGTTCGTGTGGGCGAAGAAGTCGCGGTCGATCATGTCCTGGGAGTGCGCTCGCGCGACGTCGCCTACCTCCTCGTTCCATACCAGCCGCGGGCAGCCGACCGACTCTCGATGATCGTTCATCTGGTCCACGAACGATTGGAGCTCAGGCTCCAGATCGAGCTCGGGCTCGAGCGCGCCGCCGTCGCAAGCTGCGAGGACGCCAGGCAGGATGAAGGCCAGGAGCATGGCTCGACTCATGTTCGGTCGATAACGGCCGCGAGCCCGAGCGGCCTGACAAGTGCGCGTGCGATGCATGCTTGGAGCTCATCCCAGTATGGGTATCCGATCATCCGCACCCTCGTGCAGCGGAAGAAATGTGCCAACCGGCCGATACGCTGACGGCACGGCAGGAAGGTGGTGCATGCTTGACATTGGTGTCATGGCGACCTTCCATTGGAGGCTATGTCATCTCCCATCCATTCGTCCGTACGTGGGCTCCGGCTCCGGGCCGGTTGGTCACAGACACATCTAGGGGACCTGGTCGGGCTGACGCGCCAGAGTCTCTCGGCCATCGAGAGCGGCGGCGCGGTGCCCTCGACGGAGGTGGCGCTCCGGCTCGCGAGGGCGCTCGCGGTGCCGGTCGAGACGCTGTTCCGGCTGGAGGACGCGCCTCCGGCCACCGAGCTCGTGGAGGCTGCGGGGCTCGGAGCGCGACTTCCGGGGCGGGTGCGCGTCGCGACCGTGGGAGGGCGTGGGTTCGCGTACGGGCTCGGCCTCGCGGACGGCTCCGGCGGGCCACAGGCCGATGGCGTGGGCGAGCCCGAAGGAGAGGGGTCCGAGCGTCGGGTGAGGGTCCGTGTCCGACTGCTGGACGAAAGGCCTCCGCCCCCCGACCTGGTCGTGGCCGGATGCGATCCCGCCTTCGGATTGGTGCGCGACCGGCTGCAGCGCGAGCATGGGCTGGAGGTGCTCTGGCTCCGCACCGGAAGCCGTGCCGCCCTCGACGCTCTGGCCCGTGGCGTGGTGCATGTGGCCGGCGTGCACCTGCGGGACCCAGAGTCGGGACGCTACAACGGACCGTGGGTGGATCGGGTCGTTCCGTTTCGGGCGACGCGCGTCGGTTTCGCGACATGGCAGCAGGTGCTCATGCTCGGCCGCGGCAATCCGCTCCACGTCGAGGACGTCCAGGATCTGGCGCGACCGGACGTGCGGTTCCTGAACCGGGAGCCGGGCTCCGGAAGCCGGGCCCTCGTGGAGCGCGCGCTCGAGGAGCGTGGGGTCGACGGTGCCGCGATCCCGGGCTTCCTCGACACGTCGGCGGACGGACACGAGACCGTGGCGCGCGCAATCGCTTCGGGAGCCGCGCACGCGGGCGTGGCGATCCGCGCAGTCGGCCACGCGCTCGATCTGGACATGGTTCCGCTTGCCGAGGAGCCGTACGAGCTCGTGGTCGCGAACCATTTCCTCGAGCTCCCCGCCGTCGATGCGCTGATGCGTGTGCTCCGGCGCCCGGCATTGCGCGCGCAGGTCGAAGCTCTCACGGGGTACGACGCGGCAGCGATGGGACGGTCGGTATGAGCCCAGGATGGCGGTGGCTCGCGCAGGGTGTTCCGACGGCCACTCTCCTGGCCGCCACCTTCCTTTCGGCGTGCGGCGGCGAGGGCGAAGAAGCGGGTGCCGACTCCCTGCTCGTGCTCGCCGCGGCCGACCTCGCGGTCGCCTTCGATGAGCTGGTCCCCCTTTACGAGGCGCGCACGGGTGAGAGCATCTCGGTCGTGTTCGGCTCCACGGGAAACCTCGCGGCGCAGTTGCGGCACGGCGCGCCCGGAGATCTCTTCTTCTCGGCGAACGAGGCGTTTCTGGACGGCCTCATCGATGCAGGTCGCATCGAGCCGGCTTCTCGGAGCGTCTACGCGATCGGTCGAGTCGCCGTCGTGGTCCCTCATGGTCGGTCGGCTCCGACCGGGCCCGAAGCGATTGAAGATCCCTCGCTCCGTGTGGTCGCGATCGCCAACCCCGATCACGCGCCGTACGGCGTTGCCGCACGCGAGGTGCTCGAGGCCTTGGGCCTCTGGAACGCGGTGGAGCCGCGTCTCGTGCTCGGTGAGAATGTCGCGCAGACCCTACAGTTCGTCCGCACCGGGAATGCCGATCTGGGAATCGTGGCACTGAGCCTCCTGCGGGGTGCACCGGGAGAGCCGCTGCCTTACGTCCTCCTGGACGACGTGCTCCACCGGCCGCTACGCCAGGTCGCGGGTGTGGTGACGACGAGTCGACGCGCCGATCGTGCCCGGGCGTTCCTCACGTTCGTGCTCTCGCCGGAGGGGAGGGAGATCCTGGCGCGCTTCGGATTCGAGCGGCCCGAACTGTCGGCTCCGGGAGCGCCGTGACCCTCCCGCCGCTCGCCCTCTCGTTCTGGGTGGCGCTGAATGCCACGCTGCTTGCGCTTCTGGCCGGCCTGCCGTTCGCGTGGCTCCTCTCGCGGAAGACGCTCCCCGCGCGGGATGTCCTCACGGTGCTGGTTCTTTTGCCCATGGTCCTGCCTCCGACGGTACTCGGATACCTGCTCCTGGTCTTGCTGGGGCAGGGCGGGCTGGTTGGGGAGTGGGCCGAAGCGATGGGGCTCGGCCGTATCGTGTTCACCCGCACGGCGGCAGTGATCGCCGCGTTCGTGGCGTCCGTGCCGTTTCTCATCCGGTCGGCCCAGGCGGGCTTCGAGCAGGTCGACCCGGCGTACGAAGAAGCTGCACGCACACTCGGTCGCAGTGAGCTTGCGATCTGGTTCACGGTCACCCTCCCCCTCGCGTGGCGGGCCGTGCTGGCGGGCGTGGCGCTCGCGTTCGCGCGTGCGGTCGGTGAGTTCGGTGCGACGGTCATGGTCGCGGGGAGTATCCCGGGACGGACTCGCACCGGGAGCATCGCGATCTACGACCATGTCCAGGCGGGGCGCATGGACGAAGCCGGCTTCCTCGCGCTGGGGTTGGCCCTCGCGGCTGCCGGGGCGCTGTTCGTGTTGACCCGCGTGGGACGAAGCGCCGGATGGTAACCCTCTCGGTGCGGCTCGAGGCCCGTGTCTCGGACTTCGCTCTCGACGTGGCGTTCGATACATCCGAAGGGATTACCGCGTTGTTCGGGCCCTCGGGTGCGGGTAAAACCCTCACGCTCAGACACCTCGCTGGGCTCGAGCGGGCCATGCGGGGCCGTGTCGCGCTGGGCGACCGGGTGCTTTTCGACGCCGACGCGGGTGTGCATCGGCCTCCCCGCGAGCGCCGCATCGGACTGGTCTTCCAGGACTACGCGCTCTTTCCGCACCTGAGCGTGCAGGGAAACGTCGGATACGGGCTCCACGGCCGGTCGCGAGCGGAGCGGCTACGGCGCGTGGAGGCGCTGCTCGAGCTCGTCGGACTCCCCGGGTACGAGGCTCGTACGCCGCGGAGCCTTTCCGGCGGAGAGCGCCAGAGGGTGGCGCTTGCCCGGGCGCTCGCGCCCGAGCCTGAGCTTCTCCTGCTCGATGAGCCTTTCGCCGCCTTGGATTTCCGGATCCGGGCAGGACTCAGAGAGGGTCTGGCGGAGATCCATCGGCACACCGGTGTGCCGATGGTGCTGGTCACCCACGCGCTCGAGGATGTACGCGCGCTGGCCGCCGGGCTCGTGCTGATCGACCGGGGAAGGGTGGTCGCGAGCGGACGGACGAATGTGCTCCTCGAGGCGCCGCCGTCCGCCGCCGCCGCCATGCTGGTCGGGGCTCCGAACATCGGCTGAGGGTCCCCTCCAACGTCTGTCGGGATCGCCACCGCCATCCCCATCTACGCGGAGTCGGACGCCGACCCGACCCTGTTCATCTCCGAGCTCGATCCCATGTGAGCGGCCTCGCTCGCGCGACCGTGCCCCTCACAGACCCATCGATGTGAGGCCGGGGTGGCTGAGCACCCACGAAGGGTAGAGGTGGCAGTCAGGCGTGTTGGTGCCTCGCACGCATCCGTTGTAACGCAGAAGCGCCCGGTCGAGGTCGCCATTCGTCCGTTGGATGGCATGGGCGAGGATCTCGGCTCCGTGGCAGATGTTCGCGTCGAGGTCGGTGAGGTCGTCGCTCCCGCAACCCCAGTTGCCGGCGTGGAACGGCATGACCTGCATGAGGCCCACCGCGCCCATGGGGCTTCGGATGGCGAGTTCCAGCCAGGGGTTCTCGACCGTCATGACCGCCAGGAGCAGCCGGGGATCGATACGGGTCCGCCGGCCCTCGCGCACAAGCCCCAGGGCGATCCGGGTCGCGTACGCCCGGTCGTCGCGCAGCAGGGTGAGCGCGTCGACGAGGGGTTCCACTTCGATCGCGTAACGCTCATCCCAGCCGTGTGCTTCCGCTTCGGCCGCCCGTACGCGACTCTCGACCCGGTTGAGCAGGTCGTCCATGCCCCGGATCATCGCCATCCCCGGTCCTGTCGTCACGCCCGGTATGGCCGCGATACCGGCGATGACCCCTACGCCGAGCGTCGACGCCAGCATCAGTGTATGTGCGAGCTCGGGCATCCACCTACTTCGCGATCTCGTCCCCCGCATATCCCGCTCCTTGGCCGTTCGACCGCATGGACACCGAATCGGATGGCCGGAGGTGCGTCGCGGTGGGGGCCGCGATCGCCTCGTCGATCCGGGACCCTACGGTTCACGAACGATGCCGCCGGAAGGTCGGGGAAGTGGGTGGGTGGCGTATCATGCTACGGAATAACGACGTACGCTGCCGTGGTATGCGCCCTTGGGGCTTTTCAAGGTGCGGGAGTGCTGCGGGGGCGCGGCTCCCGCACACCGGGGTGTGTCACGGTCGCGACACGTCAATCGGACAGGGGCCGTTCGCGTAGGTAGTCAAGGAGGAGATTCGACATCGCCCGCATTCCGACCGGGATCGACGAGTCGTCGGCCATGAACGTCGGAGTGTGATGGCCGCCCGAGACCACGCCGGGCGCCTGGGTGCCGAGCCGGTAGAAGAACGCAGGCACCTCGTTGGCGAAGTATGCGAAATCCTCTCCGCCCATGACCGGGTCGAGGACATCGACGTTGTCGTCCCCGGCGACACGGCCCAGCGTAGGCGCCATGCGCTCGACGAGTGAGGCGTCGTTGATGGTCGCCGGGGTGCCGCGATCATACTCGAACTCGTACGTACCACCTCCGGCCGCGGTGATGCCGGCGACGATCTCTTCCATGCGCCTCTCGACGGTGTCACGCACGTCCGGGTCGTAGGTGCGCACGGTGCCCTCCAGGTGCATCCGGTCGGGAATGATGTTGAAGCGCGTGCCGCCCTGCATGATGCCCACCGTCACGACGCTGGGTTCGAGGGAGGGCAGGTTCCGGGAGCGGATCGTCTGGAGGCCCATGACGACCTGGGACGCCATGACGACGGGGTCGACCCCGAGCTCAGGATAGGCGCCGTGTGCCTGCTGCCCGATGACGGTGATCTGGAAGTGGTCGACGGCGGCGAGCATGGGGCCAGGCGCATAGCCGAGCGTGCCGACCGGCATGTTCGCCAGGGCGTGGAGCCCGAAGATGGCCGATGGGCGTGGGTTTTCGAGCGCTCCTTCGCGCACCATGAGGTCCGCGCCCCCTTCCTCACCCGGCGGCGGTCCTTCCTCCGCCGGCTGGAAGATGAACTTGACCACGCCTGGAATCTCGTCCCGCATCGAAGCCAGCACGGATGCGACGCCGAGTTGCACCGCCACGTGGATGT
>JBBDSN010000040.1:7337-10178 GCA_040904885.1 Gemmatimonadota bacterium
TCCCGCATCGAAGCCAGCACGGATGCGACGCCGAGTTGCACCGCCACGTGGATGTCGTGCCCGCAAGCGTGCATCACGCCCACCTCCTGTCCGAGGTACTCGGTACGGACCGTCGAGGCGAAGGGGTAGGGCGTGTCCTCCGTGACCGGCAGCGCGTCCATGTCGGCGCGGACCGCCACGGTATCTCCCGGAAGCCCTCCGCGGAGTATCCCCACGACCCCCGTATGCGCCACGTTCTCCGTCACGTCATCGAAGCCGAGCGCGCGCAGGTGACCCGCGATGAGCGCCGCGGTCTCGAACTCGCGGTTCCCGAGCTCCGGGTACTGATGGATGTGGCGCCGAAGCTCGATGATCTGCTCGGCGAAGCGGTCGACGGCGGCGTCGATGGCGGGGTCCTGGGCGTGCGCGAGGTCGGGCGCAGATAGGACGACGACGAGGGCCGGCAGGGCCCAACGCAGTGTCACGGGCATGGGATGGACTCCTCTTTGTGGGGTGCTGATATACGTACGGTCCCGGGCCGCGACGGAACAGGGGGTGGCCATGTCACGCCGGGGCGGGCCCTCTTCGTATCTGGGCCGCTTTACTTCAGGTACGTCTCCCACCAGTCGAGTTCGTGCATCATGCGGTGGACGACGTTCCAGTGGCCGCGGATGCCGTGCGGCATGCCCTCGTAGATGATGAGCTTGGCGGGCACGCGCTGCTTCTTGAGCGACGTGTAGAGCTGGATGGAGCCTTCGAGCGGTACGCGGTAGTCGACCTCGCCGTGCACGAACAGCGTCGGGGTCCGCACGCCGCCGGAGTTGAGGTAGGCGGACTGCCGGATCATGATTTCACGGGCGCGCGGCTCCCAGGGTCTCCCGAAGAACTCCGTCTCCTTGGTGCGCGCGACGTCGGAGTGCGCGTAGTTGCTGGTCCAGTTGGAGGCCCCCGCACCGCTGATGGCGGCCTTGAATCGGTCGGGATAGCGGGTGATCAGCCAGTTGGTCAGGATACCGCCGTACGAGTGTCCCGTGGTGCCGACCCGCTCGGGGTCGACCGGGAGGCGCTCGATCAAGTGGTCGACGCCGGCCAGCACGTCCTCTCCGTCCAGCGTGCCCCACCCACCCCAGGTCGCCCATTTGAAGTCGTCGCCGTAGCCCGTCGAGCTGCGGAAGTTCGGCAGGAACACGAAGTATCCGTGCGCGGCGAAGAGTTGGTTCTTGAAGTTGAAGCCGTACCCCGAGGCCGCGTGCGGCCCTCCGTGGTTCATCACGATCAAGGGATACGGGCCGCCCTGCGGGTCGTACCCCTGCGGATGAAGCAGGAAGCCCTCGATGGCGGTGCCGTCGTAGCTCTGCCACTGGATGCGCTCCGCGGGACTGGTCGCGATCTCGCCGAGGAAGTCCGCGTGCACGTCGGTCAGGCGCCGCTCGTTGCCTCCGTCGATATCCGCGGTCCAGACGTCCGCCGGGCGATCGAACACACCGACGGTGTAGGTCATGCGCTCGAAGGCGTCGTCGATATCGAGGCCCTGGATGCGCCGCTCGCCCGTCGTCACCTGCTCCACGGGGCCACCCGTGGGGGCGACCCTGAACAGGTGGGTGGCGCCCCCGATGCCCGTTGTGAAATAGATGTGCCCGCTGTCGGGCGACCACATCGGTGAGCCCGCGTCCAGGTCCCAATCCACGGTCAGGTTCACGGGCTCGCCGCCGTCGGCCGGCCGCACGTACAGGTCTCGCGGGCCGCCGTGGTCCAGCTCGCGATCGATGATGAAGTCCGTGCCGTACGACCGCACGTAGGAGATCCAGCGGCCATTCGGCGAGAAGCCAAGGCCGGAATAGCTGTAACCGTCGTCCGTCAGGCGCGTGACTTCGCCTTCCGTCGTGACCAGAAAGAGATCCGGCCGGCCATAGGCGAGCTCGTCGAGCACGGCTTCGTCCGCCGTGAACAGGAGCGCGCTGCCGTCCGCCCGCCATGCGAGGTCATCGGGCCGCAGCCCCAACCGGGTGAGCTGGCGAGCTTCGCCACCGTCCACGGGCTCGAGGAAGATCTCTTCGGACGGCTCGTGGCGTGGGTCGGGAAGGGGGAAGGGTTGGCCGTTCCGTACGAACGGATACCAGTCGAGCTGTACGCCTTCGAACCGGTCCTCGTGACGCCGCTCGAACGCCGTCCGGGTCGGCTGGGACTCTGCGGGCGTTGGTATCTTCCGCGTGACCGCACGCCAACGGCCGTCCGGGCTCACAATGCCGGAGGGCTCGGTGCTCCGATCGAGATCGGCCGGGCCGGCGGGCCGCTCGGGGCTCACGAGCCATAGGGTCGAGTCGGGCGCGGTGTACCGCAGAAGACCGCCCTCCGCCCAGCGGGGCTCCGACACATCGAGCCCCTCGTGGGTCACGCGAGCAGGAGGTGCCGAACCGTCGGCGGGTACGATCCACGTCGCGACGACATCGTCATTCGTCTCCTCGACGGGGGTCGACACGGTGTACGTGACCCATCCGCCTTCAGGGGAGATCCGCGGGGAGCCGACGTCCCGGAGGAGGTAGTGATCCTCGAGCGCCAAGGGCCGAAGATCTCCCTGGCTCGCGGTCGAGGCCGCGAGCGCCTGCGATGCCGCATCCGTGGCAAGTGTGGAGGCCAGGACGAACGCGATAATGAAGATCGGGGCACGGTGCATGGCGAAATCTCCGGGGAAGCGGGACCGTGCCGCCAACGTACGACGCCTGAACGAGAGACGGCAACGGCCGCCACGGCGAAGAATTCCGCTGTGACGGCCGTGACCGCGTTCCGGTGGGTCTGGCGCATGTGGCCTAGTAGAAGATGACCTTGCCGGTTTTGACACCCGGGTTGTTCACGTCGTCACCG
>JBBDSN010000041.1:0-51763 GCA_040904885.1 Gemmatimonadota bacterium
GAACGATTCCCAATGTGGCGAAGAGAGGTGCACACCCTCCGAGCTGACCCCGCGTGCCTGCCGCGCACCGGCGTTTTACATCAGGCCGGAACGGCCATCCCCGCGCCCCTGCCGTCGCGTGAACATGACGCATGGCGACACGACCGAAGATCCTGGGCCGGCTCCTCATCGAGACGGGGCATTTACGTGAGGCACAGTTGGAGGACGCGCTCGGATGCGAGCGACGTGGCGGCGAGCGTATCGGGGAGATGCTCGTGCGCCTCGGCATGACCACCGCGGAGGACGTCGCCCGGGCGCTCGCTGTGCAGCTCGGTCTTCCCTACCGCCCCCCACCGCTCGTCCCCGCCCCCGACGCCGTGCAGGCGGTCCGGGCCTCGCTGGTGCGGGCGCACTGCGTGCTCCCGATGGAGGTGGGTCCCCGGACGCTCGGCGTGTGCATGGCCGACCCGCTCGACCTTTCAGCGATCGACGACCTCCAGTTTCAGACCGGCCGGCGAGTGTCGCCCATCGTGTCGTCGCCCGACGCCGTGATGGACGGCATCGAGGACGCCTACGGCAGCGACCTGGCGGAGCTGGTCCAGGCCCTTCCGGAGGAGCTACGCGGGACGAGCGCGGTGCCGGGCATCGAGCTCGAGCGCGCGACCCGCACCGTCCCGGTCGTGCGGCTGGTCGATCGCATCCTACGGAACGCGGTGGATGAAGGCGCCAGCGACGTCCATATCGAGGAGACGGGCGACGACGTCCGGGTCCGCTTCCGGGTCGACGGCGTCCTGCGGCAGGCGCTCGAGCTCCCGTCCGCCGCGCGGCGTGCGGTGCTGTCGCGGGTGAAGGTCCTCGGGGGCATGGACATCTCGGTTCGGCGGCGCGCCCAGGACGGGCGCATTCCGCTCGCGCACGATGGCCGGCACCTGACGCTGCGCGTGAGCACGCTTCCCGTAAACGGGGGGGAGAAGGCGGTCGTCCGAATCCTGGACGGGGACAACGCGCCGAGGAGCCTCGAGGGGCTTGGAATGCGGCGCGCCGACCTGCGCTTGCTCCGGCGACTCGTGGCGCGAGGCGAGGGCGTGATCTTGTCGGCGGGCCCCACCGGAAGCGGGAAGAGCACGACCCTCTTCGCTGCGTTGTCCGAGCTCGACCGGGACACCAGGAACGTCGTCACTCTGGAGGATCCCGTGGAGTACCGCCTCCCCGGCGCGAGCCAGATCCAGGTCGACCGGCCGGCCGGGCTGGGGTTCCCGGAGGCGCTGCGCGCGGTGCTGCGCCAGGATCCCGACGTGGTGATGGTCGGCGAGATCCGGGACCGCGAGACCGCCGAGATCGCGATGACCGCCGCCGTGACGGGCCACCTCGTGCTCTCGACCATTCACACCACGGATGCGCCCGGCGCGGTGACTCGGCTGCTCGACATGGGCGTGCCGCCCTTCCTCGTCGCGGGCGGGCTATCGGGCGTGGTGGCGCAGCGTCTCGTGCGCAGGGCGTGCCCCAAGTGCAGGGCACACGGCTGCGACGACTGCGGAGACGGACACCGCGGCCGGACCGGCGTCTACCAGGTGTTGGCTATGAGCGATGCGATGCGCGACGAGGTGTCGCGCGGGGCGTCGTCGTCGCGGCTGCGCCGGCTCGCCCGAGAGACGGGCATGGTCGGCATGGACACCGACGCCCGGCGGGCCGTGGCGTCCGGGCTCACCACGCCGCACGAGATCACCCGGCTCATCCATGCGGCCGCGGGCGCCACGCTGCCCTGCGGGAGCTGTGAAGCCGCCGTACCGGTGGGCGCGCTCGCCTGCCCGCAGTGCGGAGGCCGTATGGTGCGGATGTGCACCTGTGGCGAGCGGATCGAGCAGGGGTGGCGGTACTGTCCCTGGTGCATCAAGCCGACGGAGACGTCGGTGTGAGCCCTCGACGGGCTCGTCCTACCCCGTGAACTCGGCTTCCCGCACGCTGAGCGCCTCGATGCGCTCCTCGTCGATCTCCACCCCGATCCCGGCTCCTGTGGGCACGTCCATGTGCCCGTCCGGACGGACCTCGAACTCGGGGGTCACGATGTCCCGCTCCCAGTACCGGCGGCTCGATGAGATGTCCCCGGGCAGCGTGAAGCCGGGAAGGGAGGCCAGTGCGACGTTGTGGGCCCGACCCACCCCGCTCTCGAGCATCCCCCCGCACCAGACCGGGAGTCCGCGCTTCCGCATCGTGTCCTGTAGACGCTTGCTCACGCCGTGCCCACCGACCCTCCCGGGCTTGATGTTCACGATCCTGCAGCTTCCGAGCTCGAGCGCGAGCTCGAGATCCGCTTCGGAACGGATGGACTCGTCGAGGCAGACCGGCGTGTCGATGAGGCGCTGGAGGCGGGCATGGTGCAGGAAGTCTTCGTGGCTCAAGGGCTGCTCGATCATCATGAGTTCGAGGGCGTCCAGAGCCTTCAGACGATCGATGTCGTCGAGCGTATACGCCGAGTTGGCGTCCGCCATGATGTGCAGATCCGGAAAGCGGGTCCGGAGCGCCGAGAGCATCTCGACGTCCCGGCCCGGCTTGATCTTGATCTTCACCCGCGCATACCCGTCCGCGACGAAGGCGGCCACGCGCTCGAGCAGCGCCTCGTCGGTGCGTTGGAGCCCGACGCTCACCCCGACCGGAACCGCCGCACGCTCCCCGCCGAGCAGCGAGGCGAGCGACACGCCTTCCATGCGGGCGGCGAGGTCCCATCCGGCCATCTCCACGGCGGCCCGGGCCATGCGGTGGCCCCTGATCCAGCCGACCGGCGTCAACAGGTCCTCCGGACCGGACACCTCTCGCCCCACGATGCCGGGGAGGATCAGCTCGGTGAGCACGTGCCAGGCGGTATCCGTGGTTTCGTAGGCGTACGAGGGCAGCTCCCCCGCAACGCATTCCCCCCACCCCTCGATGCCGCCTCCGTCGAGGGTGAGGAGCACGATTCGGCGCGCATGGGTCGACCCGCTGCTGATCTCGAAGGGTTCCCGAAGGCGGAGCGGGATCTCCCGGAGCACGGCACGTTCGATCTTCATGGGTCTTCCCTTCGGTCTGGTCGGTGGGTCCGTGACAGGACGTAGACGGGGGCGGCCCCTTCCCTGCGCATGAGGGCCCGGACCTCGTAGCCACGTTCGAGATAGTGCATGAGCGTTTCACGGGTGGCTTCGCGCCAGGCGACGGCAAGCCCGGCGTCGCGGTGCATGACCGCCCCGATGTCTGCCGGGATGGCGACGCCCACCCGCTCGCTGTCGAGGTCGAGCCGGGCGGAACCCGGCCGGAGCGCCTCGGCCGGCCCGACGGCCTGCAGCGCAAACGGTAGCAACGCGGGATCGGGCACGTCTTGGTCGGGAGGCGGCGCGGGCCGTCCGGGGTCCGCGCGCCCCGACGAGCGCTCGCTGAGCGCGCGCTCCATCCGGCCGGCGACCCGCTCGCTCTCCAGGAGCCAGACCGCGACGAACCGGTCCGTCCCGATGCCGCGGTGCAGCACCGAATCGGTATCGCCGTACATGTCACGGCGGTACTCTCGAACCACGGCGCCGAGCTTGTTCAGGTTCAGGTGGGCGTTGCGCGCCCGGAGCGGATCGAAGGTCCACAGCATGCGGCGGACCCCCCGGGCCACGACGCTGTCGCGCTGCCACGCCTTCAACCGGACGCCGAGTCCCGAACCCGCCGCCTCGGCCCGGACCGCGAGCATGTCGGACCAATGGACAACCTCGCCCGACTCGTCCGGTCCGGTCATCCCGAAGACGAAGCCGGCCAGACGCCCCTCCCCGTCGAACGCCCCGGCCGCCACGCCCCCCAGCGATTGGGCGACCTTCAGGATGGCGGTGGGCACCCGTTCCGAAAATCCGACACCCCACGTCTCCTCCTGCAGCGCGACGCAGGCCCGGTAGTCCTCCAGGGCCCGGAAGGGTCTTAGCTCATAGCGCAGCGTCATCCCGTGCCGGGCCCACGGCCGATCCTCTCTTCGAGTCGTCGGCTCAACTCCGGTGTGGACGCCTCGTCCGTGAGGTCGAGCGCATGCAGCGAAGTGAGCCGTCGCACCAGTTGGATGCCGGCCGCCGTGTTCGCGGCCGGTCCGGCCACGAGATCGAAATCCCGGCCCCAGGCCGTCTCGATGCCTCCGACGGCGTAGGGATCGGACGCACACAGGATGGTATACGCGACGGTCTCGCCGAGCAGATCGACCAGGGTGGCTCCGTTGTAGGGCTCAAGCGGTGAAGCCCCCGCCTCGATCACGACCACGGTCGCGTCGGGCGGAGCCATGTTCGAGAGGAGCGCGTCCATCGCTTCACGATACTCGTCCGGAGGACAGACGGTCGTAGGGAGCCCGGCATCCATGAAGTCGAACATGTGGTCCGCGCCCACGTCGCCCAGCGAAAGCACATCGCGCCGCCGGCCGGCACCCGTCAACTTCGCGGCCACGACGCCATGCCCCATGTCCTTGAGCGCGCGTACGGCCAGGCGGGCCGCGTGCGTCTTCCCGGCGGACATCGACGTGCCGACGACCAGCACCACCGGTAGCCGGAAGGGCTCGCCCGTATGAGCAAGCGCCGAGTCCTTCATGCGCGCACGCCTGCCTTCGATGACCACGTGGCCCGTGTACCGCACTTCGGGAAGCTCCGGAGAGAAGCGCGACCGGGAAGTCAACGTGCCCAGGCACCCCGCGCCCGTGAGGAGGTGCATCACGCCGTCGTCTCCCACGGCTTCGAACGATCCGGTGGCCTCGAGCGTGGCGAAGCGGCGGGCGAGCGCTCCCACCAGCAGGTCGCCGACCATCGGTATCACGCGGCGCCCACTCGCCACCTCGATGTGCGCCCCCTCTCCGCTCGGCACGTGCAGGACCTCCGCGACCACGTAGTCGCCGAAGGCCCACTCGTCCGAGGCCACCCGCTCCATCTCGAACGGAGGCTGCCCGAGATCGGCGATGCGGGTCACGGATCCCAGCGTCACACGGTGCATCGAGTCCCTCCCATGCGGGTGCGGCTCACCTGGAGGTTGCGTCGGGAGGAACGCGTAGAAGTTGAGCGAGCAATGCGCAGCGATCGACGGACGGATCGATCTCGATGTGTTCGTGCTCGGCGTGCGCACCCGCGCCGATGCAACCGAGCCCGTCGATCGTGGCGGTGAACTGGCTCGTGGTGTTGCCGTCGGATCCACCACCGGCCATCCCCTCCTCGAGCTCGAAGCCGAGATCCGCGCCGGCGGACCGGGTCGCGGCCCAGAGCGCGCGATTCCTCGGCGTCCGCTCCATCGGAGGAACCGCGACGCCCCCGGTGAACTCGAGCTCCACGCCGGGTGTCGTCGGCCGGAAGCCGGCCACGGCAGCTTCGATCGCCCGCGCATCATCCATCGTCCGCACCCGCACGTCGACGCTCGCGCGGGCCGCCGCCGCGACGACGTTGGGCCGGATACCGCCGTCGATGACCCCGACGTTGACCGTCGTGCCCCGCTCCGGATCGTTCAAGGCATGCATCAGCTGAATGACGTGGGAGAGCTCGACGATGGCGCTCGCGCCGGCTTCGGGGTCGAGACCCGCGTGGGACGCGCGTCCACGGATGGTGACTTCGAATCTTCCGATGCCCTTGCGGGCCGTCTTGATCCGGGCGTCGGGTCCCAGCGCCGGCTCCAAAACGAATGCCCGGCAGGCGCGGCGGGAGAGCTTCCGCACATAGCGCTTGGAATCGGGGCTCCCGACTTCTTCGTCGGAGTTCATGAACACCACCGGGGTCGCCGCAGGCTCCAGGCCCAGCGCACGGAGCGCTCTCAAGGCGAAGACGATCTGGGTCAGCCCGCCCTTCATGTCCAGCGTGCCGGGCCCGTGCAATCGGCCGTCGACCACCTCGACCGGCATCTGCTCGAGGGTCCCGATGGGCCAGACGGTATCCGTATGCCCGACCAACATCTGAGCCGGAGTCCCGCGGCTCCGGCGGGCCGGACGCGCGTAGAGATGCCCACCCGTACCACGTCCGGGAATGATCCGCGTCTCGTATCCGAGATCCTCGAGGGCGGAGCCCAACAGCGCTTGTACCGGGGCCTGGGTCTCCGGGTTGTCCGTCGGGGACTCGAGGTTGGCGAGGCGCGACAAAAACTCGACGAACTCGTCCCGCATGGCACGCACGTGTGCCAGTACCGCACGCGCTTCATCGGCCTTTTGCTCTGGATCGGATGCGCTGCGCGTCATGGTCACCGCGCCCATCCCGCGTGAAACGGAAACGCGAAGGACTCCGACACCTCGGCGTAGCGACCCGGGGCCAGATACACGAGCAGCGGTGCTCGGAGGATCAGGTCCTGGTCGTCCGTGTCGGCCCGCCGGATCGCTTGGTGCGAGACGCGAGCCCCGACCACCTTGCCCGTGATGAGGCTGTTCTCGTCGAACCCGTCGACGATCTTGTGTGTTTCGCATTCGACGTGGAGATAGGCGTCTTCGAGAAGCACGCCGTCCACCACCGTCGCCGGAACCGTCGGCACCGCCCGGAGGCTGGGCTTGTCGTCCCCCTCGCACCGCGGCGCCGCGGCCAGGCTCGCGGCCAGAATCTGTGACGGGCGGGGGTAGCTCACCGTGAACACGCCTTCCCGTTGGGCGTTCCCATACGTCCCATGAGCGGGCGTGCACACGAAGCCGAAGTAGTTGCCCCATCCCATGGGCGCGGCCATGTGCTTGGGCGCCAGGTCGTAGCTCCCGTCGGGCTCCCGGGTCCCCACGACGATGAGCGGCGCGACGTGGAAGAATCGATTCCAGATCGGCTGCTCGACGCCGAGGGTCACGAAGTCGCTCGCCTGGGAGTCGTGCTCGGAACTCGGTCGGTTCGAATCGCTCATGCTCGGTAGTACCCCGCTCGTCGGTAGCTCTCGTCCAATAGCTCGACCGGATGCACCGCGCCGGCGGACGAGCCTTCGAGGCGGAGGCCCGCCGCGATCTGCATCATACACCCTGGATTCGGTGTCGTCACCGCGTCGGGGTCCACCGCCGAGACCGCCCGGACCTTGTCCCCACCGATACGGCCGCCGAGGTCCGGGTGGGTGATGCCGTAGATGCCGGCGCCGCCACAGCACTCGTCCGCATTCTCGACCACATGGACGTCGACGCCGGGCACGGCAGCCAGGACGCGGAGGGGCGCGTCGCGGATCCCCTGAGCGTGGAGCAGGTGACAGGGATGGTCATACGCGACGCGGCACGCCACCTCGGCACCGGCCCTCGGGCCCGCGGCGGCGAGCAGCTCGGTCACATCGCGCACGGTCTCCGAAAAGAGGCGGGCACGGTCCGCGTACAGGTCGTCGTGCTCCAGAAGCGTACCGTATTCCTTCATGCTCGCGCCGCATCCGGCCGCGTTCACGACGACCAGTTCGACCCCGGCTCGCTCGAACGCGTCGATGTTGCGTCGGGCAAGCGCACGGGCACCCTCGAGCGCTCCCGCGTGCGCATGCAGCGCGCCGCAGCAGTCCTGTCCGCGGACCTCGACGACCTCGAAGCCGTTCGCCCGGAGGACCCGCCGGGTCGCCTCGTTCACCCGGCCATAGAGCCCTTGTTGCACACAGCCTGAGAGCATGCCGACCCGGGCGGAAGAGGTGGCGGGAGTGTCCGCACCCGCCGCCGCGTCAGCGCCGACCCTCGTCCCGCGCCCGCTTCCGGCGCGCCATGGCGTGCTCGACGCCAACATCGCCAGGCCCAACCGCGCGCTCCCGAGAACGCCCCTTCCGGGCAGAACGCGCGTTGCCGCCGCCGCGATCCCGGTGCCCCGAAGCAACCGGCCCCCCAGAAAGAAGAACGCGCGAGCGGGGGCCGAGCCCATGACGGCGAGGAGCGCGCGCGTCAGGAGGTCGGGTGGGTTCGCCGCAGCAGAGGTTTCGCGCGCGTACTCGAGCAGGATTCCGTACTCCACGCCCGAGGGACACACCGGCTCGCAGGCGCGGCACCCGAGACATCGATCGATGTGCGTGCGGAACGCATCACTGGCGGGATCCAACCGGCCTTCCACCACCGCCTGCATCAGGTGGAGCCGACCGCGGGGTGAATCCGCTTCGTCACCGAGCCGGTTGTAGGTCGGGCACGCTGGAAGACAGAAGCCGCAGTGCACACACGGCAGCAGCCGATCCTTCTGCTCCGCGATGGCCGTCGTGAGCCCGGCCGTCACCGCAGTCCCGCTCATCGTTCGCCTCCCGACAGGACGCTGGCGGCGCGCATCGGGGAGAAGGTTCCCCCCGGGTCGAACACCTTCCGGACGCGTTCGGCCAACGCCGACGCGCGGGGGTCGAGCGGCGTCCGCGCAGCCTCGATCTCCGTGTGCGTGCCCGACGGCGCCCGCTCGAACCCCAGCGAGCCTCCGGACGCCTCCACGAGGCGGCGAAGCTCGCCGAGCCTCAGGACGGCATCGGCGTCGAACCCGAACCGGATCCGGCCTTCGTACGCGTCGGCGACCAACGGTACCGCCCCGAGCGTTGCGTCGAGGGTCCCGAGCGCCTCGCCCAACCGACTCGGGAAGACGGCCAAACAGCCGACGCCCGCAGCCGAGGGATGGTCGCGAACGACCTCGGTGAAGCCGCGCGCCTCACCGCCCTCGAGCGCATCGAACGCGCGGCCCGCCACCCGCTCGAGCGTCGCCTGGTCGGCGTCGACCGTCGCACGCGCTCCATGGAGACGCACGAGCAGTGCGGCCCCGCCGTCCAAGCCAGAGGCTCCCACCGCGAGCACCGTCGAGGCCGGCAGCAGCGGCGCGCACGCGACGGCCCGCGCGGCCTCCACCAACCCCGCCGTCGAAGCCGCACGGGCGACGAGCACCCGGTCGACCTGCGGGACGGGAAAGAGACGCACGCATACGGACGTAACGACCGCCAGCGAGCCCCGGCTCCCGACCACGGGCCGGAGCAGGTCGAACCCGGCGACATTCTTCACCACCCGTCCGCCCAAACGGAGTTCACGGCCGTCTCCGCACACCACCGTCGCGCCGAGCACATGGTTGCGGAGCGCGCCATATCCGCATCCCAGGGGCCCGGACAAACCCGAGGCGACGAGTCCGCCCAGCGTGCGTCCGCCGACGTCCGGAGGATCGAACGGGAGCCACTGATCGTGGGGGGCGAGCGTCTCAGCGAGCTCGCGGAGTGGCGTGCCGGCCCGTGCCGTGAGCGTGAGGTCCGCGGGCTCGTAGATCTCGATCCCGGCCACCTGCTCGGTGCTGAGCACGAGGCAGCGCTCCTCGTCGATGGCCCGGTCGAGGTGGCGCCCGGTTCCGATCGGTACGACGCAGTGACCCTGGCGCCCGGCGTCCATGACCATCTCCACGACCTCGACCGTATCGGCCGGGCGTGCGGCGGTCCCTCGTTCGGCCACTTGCTCCGCGGACGGCTCCGTCTCGGCCCGCGCCCCACCGACCTTCGTGCCACGAGACACCCCGGTGGGCCCGACCCCGTCGCTCTCTACCGCCGGCAAGACCTTGCCGGGGTTGAAGAGCCCGTCCGGGTCGAACGCGGCCTTCACCTCGGCCATGGCCGCGAGCTCCCGAGGTCCGTGCACCAGGTGCATGTACTGACGCTTGTCGACGCCGACCCCGTGCTCTCCGGTGATGGTCCCTCCAGCGTCCACGCAGAGCGCCATGATCTCTTTCGACGCCTTCTCGACACGAGCGAGCTGGTCCGGGTCGTGCCGGTCGAAGATGATGTTCGGATGGAGGTTGCCGTCTCCCGCGTGGAACACGTTCGCGATCTCCAGGCCGTAACGACGTCCGATGTCGGCGACCCCCGCCAGCACGTCGGGCAAGCGGGTCCGGGGAACGGTGGCGTCCTGCACCAACAGGTCGGGCGCGATCCGGCCCATGGCGCCGAACGCCTTCTTGCGGCCCTTCCACAGGGCGGCGCGATGCGCTTCGTCGACGGCATGCTGCACGTCGCGGGCACCGGCCTCCCGGCAGCACTTCTCGGCCTGCGCGGCGTCGGCGTCGAGTCCGGCCTCGGTCCCATCGAACTCGATGACGAGCGCGGCTCCGGCGTCGACCGGATAGCCGGCGGCGTACACGCTGGCCTCGACCGCGCGGATGGTCGCCTGATCCACGATCTCGAGGGCAGCGGGCAACATTCCTGCGGCGATGATCGCGGTCACGGCCCGTCCCGCGTCCTCCATCGAGTCGAAGATACCGAGGAGCGTGCGCACCCCTTCGCTGACGGGAAGCAGTCGGACTTCGATCTCGGCGGCGATCCCGAAACACCCCTCCGAGCCGACGAAGAGCCCGACCAGATCGAGGGCTCCGTCCGGCATCCGGCCAGCCCCGCCCAGACGGACCACCTCACCGTCAGCGAGCACCACCGTGAGCCCGGTGACGTACCGTCCCGTGACTCCGTACTTGAGGCAGTGGGGCCCGCCCGAGTTCTCCGCGACGTTGCCGCCGAGCGTGCACGTGCTCTGTGAGGAGGGGTCCGGAGCGTAATAGAGTCCATGGGGCTGGGCCGCCTCGGTCAGGCGGCCGTTGACCACACCGGGCTGCACCCTCGCGAGCCGGTTCTCCGAATCGATCGCGAGAATGCGGTTCATCCGCGCGGTGCCGACCACCACGGCGTCCTCCGAGGGGAGCGCGCCGCCCGACAGCCCCGTGCCCGAGCCCCGCGGCACGACAGGAATCCGCTCGCCGTGGAGCAGGCTCACCACCGCCGCCAACTCGTCGGTCGTAGCCGGCAGGACCACGGCCCTCGGCGCGACGCGGTACTGGGTCAGCCCGTCCGACTCGTAGACGAACAGCCGGTTCGGATCGGTGATCACGTGGTCGCGGCCCACCGCGTCATTGAGGTGGGTGACCAGGTCGGGACTCAGCGGAAGGCTCATGCCGGAGGATACCCCGGTGCGGCCGGCGCGTGCAACGCACCGGTCACGACCGGCGGACTCCCTTCACGTAGTCGACCAGCGCTCCGAGGCTCCGCAGGGCCGCTCCCTCGAGCCCTGAGGGAACCGTGTCGCCGTAGACCCTGTCGAGCAGGTCGTGGACGTCTTCGCTCGACAGTGTCGCGAGCGCCTCCTCCACCTGCCGGACCCGTTCACGTCGATGACGCTCGAACCGCTCGATGGCCTCCGCGGGGTCCTCGAGCGGGGGTCCATGCGCCGGATAGATCACGTGGAGGTCGAGCTGGCGAATCCGCTCCAGGGAGGCGAAGTAGTCCGCCACGCATCCGGGGTACTCGGCGACCCAGGTCGTGTCTCCCTGCCCCAGCAGCAGGTCCCCGGCGAAGAGGGCGTGCTCCGCGGGCCAATGGAAGCACAGATGGTCCTCGGTGTGCCCCGGAGTATGGAGGGCGATGAGGTCTCCGTGGTCGGTGGTCACCATCTCCCCATCGTTCAGGACCCGGTCCACGATTCCGGGCAGCTCGGGACCCAGCACCTCGGCGTCCAGGCGATCGGCGAGGGGACGTGCGGCGGCCGCATGGTCGGGGTGGCCGTGCGTGAGCACGACGCGCACGTCGTCGGCCCCCGCCGCCGCGACGAACAAGGCCCGGACGTGGATATGCACGTCCGGGCCCGGATCGATCACGACGAGATTGCGCGCTCCAACGAGGTAGGTCCGGGTTCCGTCAAACGTGAACGGCCCGACGTTCCCCGCGTTGATCCAGCGAACACGCTCGGTCAGCCGCGACGCTCCGCAGCCAACTGTTCCGCCAGCTTGTCCGCGATCTGGATGAGGGCCATCTCGTCATCCTCCGTGAACACGGCCTGGTCCTCCGAGTCGATGTCGATCTGACCGAAGATGTCATCCCCCGCCCGGATCAGCACCACGATCTCGCTCTGAACGTCCGGCGAGCACGCGAGGTAGTTCTCCTCCTTGCTGACGTCCGGAATGTTCAGGTTCGTACGCTCCGCCACCGCGCGCCCGCAGACTCCCTCGCCGACGGGAATCTTCGCATGCTCGGTGGGCTCGCCGACATAGTTGTGCAACCATAGCTCGTCGCCCTCGCCCAGGAGGTAGACGCCGGTCCAGTTGTACCGCTCGTCCGACTTGGCGATCGAACGCACCGCGTAACGCAGGAGCGCGTCGGACAAATGTCCGTCATCGCGCATCCCCTGCAACTCCTTGATTACTGCCCCTGCCTCGACCATCGATTGCTTCCATCAGAATGTGCCACCGACTTCGGCGCGGCCCCGATGTCGGCTTCCCGCTGTTCCTGACCCCTGGCCGTCGTCTCTCCGGACGAGAGTGCGCCGCGGCCCCGGCTCCGGGGAGCCGAACGGTAGACGGACGGAAGATGGCCGTCAACGTGGCGCCGGAGGCGAGCCCCGTCAGCGCGGCGTGAAGTCCGTCCCGTTCTCGATGCGACGGACGAAGGCGGCGATCAGCTCCGCCGTGCTGAAAAGGTCGCGCACGCTCACGACCTCGTTCGGTGAGTGCATGTAGCGGTTCGGGACCGAGATGACCGCCGTCGGCACACCCCGGCGCGTCAGGTGGATGCCGTCGGCATCCGTGCGCGTCGCGACGGGCGAAGCCTGGACCGTGAACGGGATGCCCGCTTCTTCGGCGGTCGTGGCCAGAGCCTCGAAGACCTCGTTGTGCGAGGCTGAGCCGCGGCTCAGCACCGGACCGCCTCCGAGCTCGTGTTCCCCCAACTCCTTCTTCTCGATGTCGGGGACGTCGGTGCTGAAGGTCACGTCAACGACGAGGGCAAGGTCCGGTTCCAGCGCGTAGGCGCTCGTGCGCGCACCGCCTCCGGAGTAGCCGATCTCCTCCTGAACGGTGGCGACGGCGGTCGTCGTGGCGGACGGCGCCTTCTCGGCCGACAGCATGCGTAGCGCCTCGAGAACGACGAAGGCTCCGATGCGGTTGTCGATGGCCCGGCTCGCGATACGGTCGCCGGCGAGGCGCGCCATCGGCTGCGAGATCACCATGGGATCGCCCACGCGGACACCGATCTCGACCACTTCGTCGCGTGACGAGGCGCCGATATCGACCCAGAGATTCTTGATCTTCGAGGCCTCTTTGCGATCCTCCGGCGACATGAGGTGGATCGCCTTCTTGCCGACGACCCCCGTGACGTCGCCACCGCGCGCGAGGATCGTGACGCGCTGCCCGACGAGGACCTGCGGGTCCCATCCCCCGATCCCGTCGACGTAGAGGTAGCCCTCCTTGTCGACATGCGTGATCTGCAGACCGATCTCGTCGATATGGCCGGCGAGCATGACGCGCTTCCCCCCGCTCCCTGCGACGGTCGCGTAGGAGTTGCCGCTGACGTCCACCTCGACGTCGGAAGCGAAGGTGGTGGCTTCTTCGCGCCAGATCCGGGCGGCGCGGACTTCGAACCCGGACGGACCGGGCGCGTCGAGGAGACGCTCGAGAAAGGCGATATCGTGGCTCATGGACCGGAAGGTATGCGCGAGTCCCGCCTCGGTCCACGATAGAATGCGCCGGCGTGATGTCCGACCCGGTCAAGGCGCCCGGGATTCAGGAGGGAACGTCGTCGCTAGCGCTCGTCCCGCGGAACCTCGATGCCGTGCCGGGGATCGAGACCGTCGAGCTCTTCGGGACCGGCCTCCGGTTCGCCGGATGGCGGCCCCTCCGTGCCCGCGAAGCCTCCGAATCCGCTGCCCGCGCCGAAAGTGACCACCCGTATCGAACCCTCCTGGATCCTGCTCTCCAGGCTGCGGCGCATCCTCTTCTGCAGCCAACGCCGCGACGGCGGGAGAAGCAACGCGAAGCCGACCAGGTCCGTGAGAACGCCGGGGGTCAGCAGAAGCGCTCCGCCGACGAGCACGCAGATCCCGTCGAAAAGGGATTGGTGGGGCAGGCGACCCGACGCGAGCTCGCTCTGGAAGCGGAAGAACACCCGGACACCCTCGGCTCGGGCCAGCCAAGCTCCGAGCGCACCCGTGAGCAGCACCAGTCCCACGGTCGGGAGGAGGCCCAGGACCCTCCCGAGCTGGATGAGGAGCGCGAGCTCGAGAACGGGAACGAGTACGAACAGGACGAAGAGCCGACCGAGGACATTCATGCAGGGTGCTACCGGACGGCCGGTGGCGGGTTCCTGGCTCCGGCGCCCCGTGACGCTCGGGCCCCCGCGGGGAGGTGGCCCGGCGCCCTCCGCCGGGGTTGAAGCCCAGATTCGCCTCCGTCACCTTTACAGGCCTGTCGCGAAGCCTTCCACGCGTTCACGCGACGTCCGGCTGCAATCGGCCACGTCGCCGTGGACCGGCACGCTTCCGTGGGTGTACCCGGATGCACGCAACGATCCCTTCCGCCGCCACACGAGACCACCATGGAGCAGACGTACTTCCGCAAGGGCTTCGGACTCAAAAAGGAGCTCCGCCCGCTCATCGACGCGGAGTATCAGTCGGGGCTGGTCGAGCGTATCCGCTCGCGGGGCTACCGCGACGAGTTCGGCGACGTGACCGTGCGGCTCGCGCAGGAGTTCGGCTTTTGTTACGGGGTCGATCGCGCGGTCGACTACGCCTACGAGACGGTCCACAAGTTTCCCGACAAGCGGATCTTCCTGGTCGGCGAGATCATCCACAATCCGCACGTGAACCAGCGGATGACCGAGATGGGCATCCAGTTCGTCTACCCTGACGACGACGGGAACTTCGATTTCGGGGAGGTCGGAGCCGACGACGTGGTGATCATGCCGGCGTTCGGCGTCACGCTCGAAGACTTCGACACGCTGCGCGACATCGGATGCATCCTGGTGGACACGACATGCGGCTCGGTGCTCCACGTCTGGAAGCGCGTCGAGAACTACGCGCGTGACGGCTTCACGGCGCTCATCCACGGGAAGTACACGCATGAGGAGTCCCGGGCGACCGCCTCGCAGGTCACCAAGCACGAGGGCGGCACCTACATCATCGTGCGGGACATGGACGAGGCGTCGCTGGTGTTCGACTACATCGGCGGGCGCCCAGGACACCTGTCGCGCGACGCGTTCATGGAGCACTTCCGCGCCAAGGCCACACCGGGCTTCGATCCGGACGTGCACCTCGCGAAGGTGGGCGTCGCGAACCAGACGACCATGCTCGCCAAGGAGTCGCTGGCGATCGGGATGAAGGTGCACGGGGCGATGGTCGAGCGCTTCGGGGAAGCGCACGCGGCCGAGCACTTCCGCTCGTTCGGCACGATTTGCTCCGCGACGCAGGAGCGTCAGGACGCGGTCGCCGAGATGATGCAGGAGCCGCCGGACATCATGTTGGTCATCGGCGGCTACAACTCGTCGAACACCAACCACCTCGCGCACCTCTGCCGCCAACACACCCGGACCTTCCACGTGGAGGATGCGGCGTGCATCGACGTGGAGCGCGGGACAATCCGACACAAGCCGGAGCTGAATCCGACGGCGACCGAGCTCGTCGACGAGGATTGGCTGCCTGAAGGACCGTTCCAGCTGGGCATCACCGCGGGCGCTTCGACGCCGAACAACAAGATCGGTGAGGCGCTCCTCCGGGTGCTCAGTACCCGCGGCATCGAGTTGGGCACCGAAGTGGCAGGCCAGCCGGCCTAGTGTCCCAGCCTAAAGGTCTTCGCGCGCCACGCCCTTTCCGAGCTTCTTGAGGAGCTCCTTCAGCTCGCACCGCTCCTCCGCGTCGAGGTGACGCGTGAGGTGCTCGATGTACTCGGCGTGGCCCAGAAAGACACCCTCGACCAGAGACCGGCCCTCGGCGGTGAGCTTCGCCTGGATCACACGGCGGTCGTCCTGCGACCGATCACGATAGACGAGCTCCTGCTGCTCGAGCCGGTCCATCACGTACGTCACGTTCCCGCCGGTGACGAGGAGCTTGTCTGCCAGCTCCCCCAAAGACAAAGGCCCGAGGTGATACAGCGCCTCGAGCACTCCGAACTGAGGGGTCGTGAGGCCGTACTCCTGGATCTTGGTGGAGACGGCCTTCGCGAAGCTGGAATAACATCGCGCGAGCGCGATCCAGAGCCGCAGCGCCTCCTCTTGGCCCTCGGACCACTCGCGCGGCGCCGGTTGGTCGAGGTCTGGCGACGTGATCGTCACGGTTTCGGGCCCTCCCATTCGTCAGACGTGGATCGGGCGACCCAGGGCCGCCAGGGCTCCCTCAGCCACACCTTCCGACAGGGTCGGATGCGGATGCATCGCTTTTTCGATCTCCTCGACGGTCGACTCGAGATGCCGGCCCAGCACGAACTCGGCGATGAGCTCGGTCGCGTGCGGCCCGACGATGTGCGCACCGAGGATCTCGGAGTACTTCTTGTCGCGGATGACCTTGATGAAGCCTTCGGAGTGGCCCGACGCCACGGCCCGTCCGACGCCGACCCACGGCATCTTTCCGACCTGGATATCGTAGCCTTCTTCCTTCGCCTGAGCCTCGGTGAGCCCGACCGACGCGACTTCCGGATGGCAGTAGGTGCAGTTGGGCACGTTCGCGTAATCGACCGTCCCGTGGCCCTCTCCCGCAATGTGCTCGACGCAGACGATGCCCTCGTGCATGGCCTTGTGGGCCAGAAGCTGGTTCCCGGCCACGTCCCCGAGCGCGTAGACGCCCGGCACGTTCGTCTGGAGGTGCTCATCGATGGTGATGAAGCCCCGGTCGTCGACCTTCACCCCGACCGACTCGAGCCCGAGGTCCTGCGAGTTGGGCACGCGGCCCACCGCGGACAGGACGTACTCGACGTCGAGCGTCTGCTCCTCACCCTTGGCGTCCTTGAAGGTGACCGTGACCCCGTCGTCGCGGACTTCGGCCTTTTCGAAGCGGGCGCCGGTGTGGATGTCCATGCCGCGCTTCTTGTAGGTGCGCTCCATGAACTTCGAGATCTCGGCGTCTTCGAGCGGAAGGATCCGGTCGAGCGCCTCGACGATCGTGACCTTGGTGCCGTAGGAGGCGTAGACGTCGGCGAATTCCATGCCGATGGCACCGGCCCCGACGATGAACAACGAGGCGGGAGCCTTCTTCTGCATGAGCGCGCCCGTGGACGACCAGATACGGTCCTCGTCGATCTTGAGGATCGGCAGGTCCCGGGAGCGCGAGCCGGTGGCGACGATCACGTGGTCGGCCTCGTACGACGTCCGCTTGCCGTCGGCCCCCTCGACTTCGACCTTCCCCTTGCCTTTCAACCGGCCGAAGCCCTCGAGGTGCGTGACCTTGTTCTTCTTGAAGAGGAAGCCGATACCATTACGCATCTGCTCGGCGACCTTGCGGCTCCGCTCCTGGGCCGGACCCAGATCGAAGGTCAGGTCCTCGGCCATGATCCCGTGCCGTTCCCCCTCCTTCATCTCGTTCACGAGCAACGCGCTCGTGAGCATGGCCTTGGTCGGGATACAGCCGATGTTCAGGCAGACGCCGCCGAGGTCCTCGGTCTCGACACATGCGACATTCATCCCAAGCTGAGAGGCACGAATGGCGGCAACGTAGCCGCCAGGGCCGCTGCCGATCACGATCAGGTCGAAACGTTCGCCGTTCTTACCAGCCACGCGGATTCCTCGCTCAATGAAGGGGGCGGAATCGCCCCGAGAGGTTCGATGGGATTCGGAGACTACGAAGGTAGAGCCGGGGGGGTGGAGGGTAAAGTGACAAGGCTGCTTCGGGAATGAGCGGGCTTCGGGTGGGCTTCGTCGTCCAGGGCGAAGGGCGCGGCCACATGACCCAGGCGCTGGCGCTCGCCGGGTTTCTTCGAGATGCCGGGCACGCGGTGTCCCGGGTGTGGGTCGGGACCAGCCCGTACCGGTCGGTCCCGCAATATTTCACCGAAGGGATGGGGGCCCCCGTGGAGGGATTCGCTTCGCCGGTCCAGGTCCCCGATCGCCGCGGCGTGGCCGTGTCCCCCACGGCGACCGTGGCCGACGCGCTGCGGCGAGCTCCGGCGTTCGCGCGGGCGGCGAGGCGCCTACACGAAGGGACGCGCACCCTCGACGTCGTCGTCAACTTTCTCGATCTCCTTGCCGGCATGTCCCGGGTGATCCACTCGAGCACCGTCCCGGCGGTGGCCGTCGCCCACAACTATCTGTTCCTCCACCCGGACCTCCAGCCGGTGCCGGGCGCGACCTGGGTGCGACGGTCCGTGTTGGGCTGGATGCGGGCTACCGCGGCCCGAACCGAGCTCAGGCTCGCGCTCTCGTTCTCCCCCGGGGCGCCGGCCCCGGGCGAACGCCTCGAGGTGGTCCCGCCTTTGCTCCGGCCCGGTCTCGACCGAGTGGACCGGAGGGACGATGGCTTCCTGCTGGCGTACGCGCTCAACTCCGGGTACGGCGACCTGCTGGCCGCATGGCAGCGCGCTCACCCCGAAGTCCCCGTGCGCTGCTATCTGGATGGAGGCCCCGGAGCCCTCCGTGCCGAGCCGGGTCCGGGCTTTGCGGCTCTGCCTCTCCATCAGGAGCGCTTCCTCACGGATCTCGGACACTGCCGCGCGTTCGTGGGCTCGGCGGGGTTCGAGTCGATCTGTGAAGCGTTCCACCTCGGGAAGCCCGTACTCGCCGTGCCGACCTCGGGACACTACGAGCAGAAGTTGAACGCGTGGGACGCAGAGCGCCATGGCGCCGCCCGCGCCGGCGACTACGAAAACCTGTCCGACTTCTGGCGACGGCTCGTAGCGCCCAGCGACGAGCGTGTGCAGGCGTTCCGGAGCTGGGTGGCCGAGGCGCCGTCACGGCATGTCGACGCGATCGAGCGCGCTTCCCGAGCAGGGAGGTAGCGCCTAGACTCCGGACGAGCGCGGCGCGGACGGACGCCGCCGGCCGGGGACCTCCGGGGAGGAAGGGAGCGTTTGGTCGACGTGGAGCAGGTCGAGGGACGCAAAGGGCTTTATCGCTTCATCGATGTCGCGTGGACCGTGCAGGCCGGCAGGGGAACCCCCTGGATCCCGCCGCTCCGCGCCATGGTGAAGGATCTGCTCGACGAGAAGAGGAACCCGTTCTACGCACGTGCCGAGCGTGCGCTGTTCATCGCGCATCGCGACGGCACACCGGTGGGGCGGGTGGCGGCCATCGAGAACCGCTGGCACAACGAGCACCACGCAGACCGGGTGGGGTTCTTCGGATTCTTCGAGTGTGTGGACGACCCGGAGGCGGCGGAGGCGCTGCTGCGGGCGGCCGAGGGCTGGCTTCGTGCGCGCGGGCTCGGCCACGTGCGTGGCCCCACGAGCCCGTCCATGAACCACGAGTGCGGCCTGCTGGTCGACGGCTTCGAGCATCCGCCGGCGATCATGACCCCATGGAATCCCCCGTACTACGCCGAGTTGTTGGAGCTCGCGGGCTACACGGGGGCGCAGGACCTTCTCGGATACTGGGTGCCGGCGGGAGACCGGTTGGCGGTGCCCGAGCGGGTGGCACGGCTGGCGGAGCGCGCGCGTCAGCGGAGCGGAATCACGTTCCGGGAGCTGGACGTGAAGGTGCTCGAGCGCGAGGCCAGGAACGTGTTGGCTCTCTACGAGGACGCGTGGAGCGGGAACTGGGGCTTCGTCCCCCCGGCGTGGGAGGAGTTCTGGCACACGGCCCGTGACCTGAAGTCGATCCTCGCCGACGGGTTCTCGTTCGTCGCGGAGGTCGACGGCGAGGTGGTCGGGTTCATGATGATCACGCACGACGTGAACGAGGTGCTCCGCAAGGTCCCGTCCGGCAGGCTCTGGCCCTGGAACATCGTTCGCTTGTGGCGGGGAATTCCGAAGGTGCTCCGGGGCCGCGTCGTGTTGCTCGGGCTGCGATCCGAGTTCCGGAACCGCGGGCTCTTTCCGCTCTTCGCGCACGAGGCGGCCCGACGCGCCCTCGACATCGGCGCGGAGGGGGCCGAAGCATCCTGGATTCTGGCCGACAACACGGCCCTCGTGGCGCCGCTCGAGGCGATGGGGCTCGAGGCGTATAAGCGTTGGCGGATCTACGAGCGAGCCCTCTGACGGACCGGCCCGTCCACCGGGCGCGCCACCGCACGATCCAGCCTCCGCCAACCCGCGCGAGCAGACCCCCCGACCCGCCGCCCGAGACCGCATCCCCGCGGGGCACGTAGCCCCTGTCGAGTGGCGATGAGGTGCGAATCTACCGCCGGTGGGGGGGGCATCGAGTTCGGATCGAACTCGATTCCCCACTACCCGGACGTGCGCGACCGCTCGGGAGACGTCTTCGAGGACGTGGCGGCGTGGTTCTTCGGCCCCATGTCCATCACGTCCGACGAGCGGGCCGAGCGCGTGATCGGGATGCTCGTGAGCGCCAACTTCTTCCAGACCTACGGCGCCGGAGGCTTCGATCCGGTGGCGTTCCTCGGCGTGCCCGTGCTGCTCTTTCCGTGGCGGGACTGGCCATCTACATCCCGGCACGGAGAGCGGCGGCGGTGGAGCCCGCCAGGGCGCTCCGGTACGACTGAGCAGCAGACGTCACCCCGCGAGCCCGATCACCTCGTGGCACCCCGAGCAGGTGCCCCAGACCTCACCGAGCAGCGCGGCCCGCTCGTCGGCTCCGGACGTCGACAGCGCCTCGACACCGAGCTCGTGGAGCTGCCTGCTCAGCGCCCTCGCGGCATCGAGATCGGACGCGCGTGACGCGTACAGGTCCTCGCGCAGGAGCTCGCCCGACAGGGCGCGGGCGCCGGCCCGCCACGCCAGGTCGGAGCCGCCGACGAGCGACTCCCACATGCGCGACGAGCCCCAGGCGAGCACACGGATGTGATCGCGCGGCGACACGGGCTCCTCCGGTCTCCCGACGGCGAACGACGGACCGAGCCCCGACGCGAGGTGACACGCACCGCACCGACGCGCCACGGCGGCGGCGGACGACGCGAGGTCGCTCCGGCCGCTGGCCTGCTCCACCGCGGCGACGGACGCGACGAACGCGTCATAGGCCGGTGCGGCGTCGTCCGGCATGTCCGCGACGCTTCCTTCGGCAAGGATCGCGGCAGCGGCCCTGCGGGCGCGTGTCGGGTTGCCGAAGATCGCCGCGGAGCTGAGCGTCCGCGCATGGTCGAAGTGCCGGAGCATCAGGGCGGTCGTTTCGGTCGGGGCTTCGGGGTCGACCGCTTCGAACCCCGGGGTCGGCGAAGGGGCTCCGGAGCAGGCCGTGATCAACGTGACCGACAAGACGGCGGCCTGGCGCTTCAACGATGCGTACATGAGTGCCTCCCTGGAATCACATGTCCAGGGCAACGTACGGACCAAGCCGCGGCCGCGCGAGGCGCGAGGCGGAGGCGGGGCTACGCGGGAAGCCGGGCCGGGGCCGCGCTCCCGTCGTGAAGATCGGCAGGAGCCCCTGGCAGCCCGTGCTACACGAGGATCGCCGCCGGCTCCTCGAGCATACGCTTCAGCGTCTGCAGGTAGCGCGATCCCTGGGCGCCGTCGATGACGCGGTGGTCGCAGCTCATGGTGACCCGCATCCGCGGCCGAACGACGACTTCCCCGTCGGCGACGACCGGCGTCTCCTCGACGCCGCCGACCGCCAGGATTCCGGCCTCGGGCGGATTGATGATCGCCGTGAACTCGTGAATCCCGAACATACCGAGGTTCGACACCGAGAACGTCGCACCCGTGTACTCGTCGGGCTGGAGCTTCTTGTCGCGCGCTCTTCCGGCCAGCTCACGTACCTCCTGGCTGACGTTCGCGATGCCCTTGGTCTCGGCGTTCCGGACGATCGGTGTGATGAGTCCGTCCTCGATGGCGACGGCGACCCCGAGGTGGACCGTGTTGTAACGACGGATGAAGCCGTCGTGCCACTGCGCGTTGCACTCCGGATGACGCTTGAGCGCGGCCGCGGTGGCCTTCAGCACGAAGTCGTTGATCGAGACCTTGGCGCCTTCTTCCTCGAGCATGGCGTTGATGCTGCGACGCGCCTCGAGCACCCGACCCATATCCACATCGATGGTGAGATAGAAGGTCGGAACAGGCCCGATGGAGGTGACGAGCCGCTTGGCGATCGCCTTCCGCATCTGCGAGATGGGCACGTCCTCGTACTCCGGCCCCGTCGCCGCGACGCCCGGCTCCGCCACGCCCTTCTCCTTGGCCTCCTCGACGTCGCGCTTGATCACACGTCCGCCGGGGCCCGAGCCCTGCACCCGCTCGATGTCGATGCCGGCTTCGTCGGCGAGTCGCCGCGCCACCGGAGAGGCTTTGACCCTCCCGCTCGACGTCCTGGCCGCCTGGCTGGAGGGTGCCGGCTCGCCGCCGGATTCCCGCTTCTTCGGCTGCTCCTTCTCGGCCTTCCCGCCCTTGGCCTTCGGCGCGTCCTCCGAGGCGGACTCGTCGTCATCGGGCGCGTCGTCCCCCGCGGCCTCATCCTCGGCACCGTCCTTCTCTTCCTCTTCCTCTTCCTCTTCCTCTTCCTCCGCGCCTGCTTCGGAAGCGGCCGCGGCACCCTCCACGTCCGAGATATCCTCGTCCGCGCCCGCGATGACCGCGATGACCGCGCCGACCGCGGCTGTGCCGCCTTCCCCGAGGAAGATCTTCCGCAGCACTCCGTCACCGCGGGCCACCAGCTCCATGGTGGCCTTGTCGGTCTCGATCTCCGCGAGGACGTCGCCGTTGGAGATCTCGTCGTCCTCCGACTTGAGCCAGCGGACGAGCTGGCCCTCCTCCATCGTGGGGCTCAGGGCCTCCATGTGGACCTTCGTTACCATGATTCTGTCTCGGTCTCGGAACGGGCGCCTGTTTGGCGTCTCGGTGTCTGGGTGAGCGGGTTCAGCGGTAGAGTACGCGGTTGCATGCGTCGAGGACGCGGTCGACCGACGGCTTGGCGAGCGCCTCGAGGTTCTTCGCGTACGGCATCGGCACATCGGCCTGCGTCACACGCACGACGGGCGCGTCGAGGTGATCGAACGCCTCGTCCTGAATCATCGATACGATCTGTGCGCCCGTCCCGGCGTACGGCCATCCTTCCTCGACGTACACCACCCGGTTCGTCTTCGCGACAGTGTCGAGGATGGCGTCCACGTCGAGCGGACGAATGGTCCGGAGGTCGAGTACGTCGGCTTCGATCCCTTCCTTCTCGAGCTTCGTCGCTGCCTGGAGGGCTACGTGGATCATCTTCCCGTGGGTGATGATCGAGATATCGGACCCCTTCCGCTTGAGATCCGCGACCCCCAGGGGAATCACGAAGTCGTCGTCGTCCGGAACCTCGCCCTTGATATTGTAGAGGAGCTCGCCCTCCATGAAGGCGACCGGGTCGTCGTCGCGAATCGACGCCTTCAACAGGCCCTTCGCGTCGGCAGGCGTCCCCGGCGTCACGACCTTGCACCCGGGCGCATGCGAATAGTAGGTCTCGCAGGCCTGCGAGTGCTGCGCGGACAGCTGGAGCGCCGCGCCCGTAGGGCCCCGGAACACGATCGGCATCGGGAACTGGCCCGCGGACATGTAGTACATCTTCGCCGCGCTGTTGATGACCTGATCGATGGCCAGAAAGGCGAAGTTGAAGGTCATGAACTCGATGACCGGCCGTAGCCCCGCCATCGCAGCCCCGACGCCGAGCCCCGTAAAGCCCAACTCGCTGATCGGCGAGTCGACGACCCGTTGGTCTCCGAACTCCTCGAGCAGTCCCTTGGAGACCTTGTAGGCGCCGTCGTACTCCGCGACCTCTTCGCCCATGAGAAAGACGTCCGGGTCCCGCTCCATCTCTTCACGAAGCGCCTGGTTCAGCGCCTCCCGGTAGGTGATGACCGCCATCAGTTCCCGCGCTCCCGTCCGTCGAAGAAGAGCCTGCCGTGGTTTTCCTGGGCCCAAACGTGCTGATACAGCTCCTCGGGGTCCGGCACGGGCGACCCGTCCGCGTAGTCCGCGGCCTCGCCGGCGATGCGCCGAGCCTCCTGGTCCATCTTCTCCAGCTCCTCCTGATCGAGCAGCCCCGCGTCGAAAAGCGTGTCACGGAGGAGGGTGATGGGGTCGTGCTTCTCCTTCCGCTCGTCGACCTCCTCGGTGGGCCGGTAGGTCCCTGAGACGGGGTCCGACATGGAGTGGCCCCGGAATCGGTACGTCTGGAGATCGACGAACCGCGGGCCTCCACCCTCGCGGACCTCCTCCGCGAGATCGCGGAAGTGCGCGTAGGTCTCGAGCACGTCCTGGCCGTTCACCGAGCTCGCCGGGATCCCGTAGGAGATGGACCGCTCGGCGACCTCCGTCGCGGACACACGGCTGAACGCCGTGCCCATCCCATACTCGTTGTTCTCGACCACGAAGATCGCGGGCAGGCTCCAGATGGCGGCCATGTTCAGCGCCTCGTGGAACCCCCCCTGGTTCACGGCGGCGTCGCCCATGAAGCAGACGACGACGCTGTCCTCCTTCTTGTACTTGATCTTCCAGGCGATCCCCGCGCCCAACGGGACCTGGCCGCCCACGATGCCGTGCCCCCCCATGAAGCGGACTTCGGCCCCGTACATGTGCATGGAGCCGCCCTTTCCGCGAGAAGGGCCACCCGTGCGACCGTAGAGCTCGGCCATCACGGCGTTCGGCTCGATTCCCTTCGCGATGGCCTGGGTATGCTCGCGGTACGCCGTGATGACGTAATCGTCCTTGCGGAGGGCCTTGATGCACCCAGCCGCGCCCGCCTCCTGCCCGATGTGCAGATGACAGAAGCCACCGATCTTTCCGATGGCGTAGCCCTCCTCGGCCTTCTCCTCGAAGCGCCGGTAGAGGAGCATGTCGCGCAACAAGTCGCGTGCAAGCTCCTCGTCGATGCCGTGCTTTTTCAGGGTATCGGCGCCTCCGGACTTCTCACCCTTCGGGGCGGCGCTCTTCTTCTTACGGGTCTTCGTCTCGGCCATCTCAGGCTCCGTTGGCGGGTCGGCCGGGTCGGCCGAGCTCGAGCTGGACCAGATCCAGCTTGACCTCGGCGGGTGCGGGGATATCGGCTTCCATCACGCTTTGAATCGCTCCAGGGCCGCCGGCTTCGACTTCACGGGCCTGCTCCTTGGCGTGATAGCTGGAGCGCACGAGGGGTCCGGACTCGACGTGCTTGAAGCCGAGCTCGTCCTCGCCGATCCGCTTCCACTCGGCAAACTCGGCGGGCGTCACCCAGCGGGCCACCGGAATGTGCATTGGCGAGGGCCGGAGATACTGTCCGAGTGTGAGAATATCCACCGCGGCCTCGCGCAGATCCACCATCGCCTGCCGGATCTCGTCGGGATCCTCCCCCATCCCGAGGATGATGCCGGTCTTGGTCAGCATGCCGGACTCGAGCTTCTTCACGGCGCCCAGGAACGAGATGGAACGCCAGTAACGACCACCGGGGCGCACATCCGGATGCAGTCGCTCGACCGTCTCCAGATTGTGTCCGAGGATAGCGGGCTTGGCATCGATCACGATCTGCAGGGACGCCTCGTCGCCCTTGAAGTCCGGAATGAGCACCTCGACGGAGCACCCGGGGACGGCTGCATGGATGCGGCGGATGGTGTCGGCATAGATGCCGGCTCCGCCGTCCGGAAGCTCGTCGCGGTTCACACTCGTGATGACCACGTGCTCGAGGGACATGCTCGCGACCGTGCGGGCGACGCGAGCCGGTTCATCGGTGTCGAGCCCGCTGGGCATGCCGTGTGCGACCCCACAATACTTGCAGGCGCGCGTGCACACGTCACCGAGAATCATGAAGGTCGCGGTCCCCGCCTCCCAGCACTCGCCGATGTTGGGACAGCTGGCCTCTTCGCAGACCGTGTGGAGCTCTTCCGTGCGCATCTGCTTCTGCAGGCGCAGGTAGTTGGGGCCCCCGGGCGAGCGGACCTTGAGCCAGTCCGGCTTGCGGGAACGGATGTCGATCGTGTCCAGACCCTCGTGGGCCCGGATGCGTGACGTCCCCTTCGGCTTGACCAGCCCGGTGTCCTTACCGGTCGGGGCGTAGCCGCGGGGAGCCTGGTCTGTGGTGGTACTCACTCTTTATGACCTCCGCTGCGCGAGACCGGAAAGTCGCTCGCAGCACGGAAGGATCGATACGGTATTCGAAAACCCCGCCGCGAGCCCCGTTCGGGAGCCCCGGCGGAGCCAGAAAAGGTAGCCGGAGCCGGGCCGAGGTTACAAGGATCCTTTGGAGTGGTCGGTAGCCCGACGGCCTCCGCCCGGCCGGGAGCGTCGGCGCTTGCCGTGCGCAACGATGTGGTCGCGCACCGCCTCGGGGTCATCGGTCACCAGCATCAGATCGAGGTCCTCGGGTGCGATCTTGCCCTCTTCGGCCAACGTCCCGCGAATCCAGTCGATCAACCCGCCAAAGTACTCGGTGCCGAACAGGACGACCGGAAAGTCCTTGACCTTCCCGGTCTGGATGAGCGTCAGCGCCTCGAAGAGCTCGTCCATCGTGCCAAAGCCACCGGGAAAGATGACGAACGCCTGGGCGTACTTCATAAACATGGTCTTGCGGACGAAGAAGTACCGGAAGTCGATGGAGATATCGAGGTACGCGTTGCCGCTCTGCTCGAAGGGCAGCTCGATGTTGCAGCCGACGGACGTGGCGCCGGCGAGCCGCGCGCCCTTGTTGGCGGCTTCCATGATGCCGGGGCCCCCTCCCGTGATGACGGCGTAGCCCGTCTCTCCCAGGAGACGGGCCGTTTCCACGCATGCCTCGTACTGCGGATGGCCATCCGGTACCCGCGCCGACCCGAAGATCGAGACGGCCTGACCGAGGGACGCGAGATCCTCGAACCCCTCGACGAACTCGCCCATGATCCGGAACACGCGCCAAGCGTCCATCCCGAGGTTGAGCCCGTTCTGGACGTCGAGGAGCCGTTCGTCCTCCGTTTGGGAAGGTCTTCGTGACCGAGCAGCGGGCTCGGGATGAGGCGCGCGGTCCTCGTCGAGGAAGTCGCTCATCGCGCCGCCAAGAGCCATTGGCCGGTGCGGGTGAGCGCGGTTTCGTGGGCGAACGGCGGCTCCCATCCGAGTCGCGCACGCACCCGCTGCGAGACGAAGGGGTTCTCTCCGAGCGCGAGGTCGATCACGCGCTCCAGAGGAAGGTGCTGCGCCCCCGGCGCGGACACGCCGAGTCTCGCCAGGACCCCGCCCACCGCTCGCACCACGGTCGCGGGCACGGTGACGAAGCGGGGAGCCTTCCCGAGCCCTGCGGCCAAGCCCTCGAACAGAGAACGCTGCGTGAGCGGATAATCCATGGCCACGTTGAAAATCTCTCCCCCGCTGCAGTTTTCGACCATCAAGCGTATGGCGGTTGCGACGTTTCCCGCGTACACGACGGGGAGTGTGTTGTGGCCCGGCCCGAGAAGCGCGACCACAGGAAAGCGGAGCACCCCGGCGATCGCCGGGGTCATGAGCCGGTCCCTCTCTCCGTAGACGGCGGAGGGGCGCACGATGGTGACCGGCAGCCCACGACGGTCCTGAATCCCGAGTACGACCTCCTCCGCTTCCCGCTTCGAGCGGGCGTAAAGATCACCAGGCGGGATCGGATTGTCGACCGGGGCTTCCTCGTCCGTCGGGCCCGACACACCGCCGTAGACGGCGACGGTCGAGAGGTGCACCACGTGCTCCGCACCTGCCAGTCGTGCGGCGGTAAGGACGTTACGCGTTCCGTCGACGTTGCTCTCCCGGACTTTCGGCCACGACCCCCCCGCGTAGACCTGGGCGGCGGCATGCACGACGCGCTGGCAGCCCGCCATCAACGGGACCAGCGTGTCGGCATCAGAGCGCACGTCCCCACGCACGATCCGGCATCCCAGGTGGTCGAGGTAGGCGGTGTCCGACGAGCCCCGGCATAGCGCGACCACCTCGTGGCCGGCGTCCACCAGCTCCTTCGAGACGTGGGAGCCGATGAGTCCGCTGGCACCCGTCACGAAAACGCGCATGGTCGTGGGCATCCTGATCGGGCGTCACCGCGCCCGCAGGAATGCCTCCGCCGTGTCGCGCACCGAATTCATGATCGGCGCATGGTCGAGATACTCGGGTAGGCCCCGGGCAACCTGAGCGTCGTACTCCGCGAGAATCCGCTCGAAGTACCCCGCGGCTTCCTCGTCACGGCCCATCTCCCGCGCCGCGTCAGCAGCCGCGCTCAGGCCCAGGATATGATTCGGATCTTCCTCCAGTATGGCGAGTGCGCTCGCGAGCGCTCCCTCGAGGTCCATCGCCGTGCGTTGCAGGAGTGACAGATGGAAGAAACCGTCGTGATCGAGTGGGCGCGCGCGCTCGTAAGCACCGACCGCCATGGGCACGAAGGCCTGGGCTCCGGCCGAGTCCCCTTGAGAGACACTCGTCATGACCCGTGTAAAGAGCCGATCCGCCGCTTCCCGCGGAGTCATCGAGTTGAGGTCGACCGCGCCAGCGCCGGCTGGCGCGGGTCCGGTTGCGGTCGGGGTCGGCGCCGGACCGGACGGGCTGACCATCGTCACCCCGATGTAGACGATCAGGGCGAACATCGCCGCGCCCGCGATCCACCACGGTAGGTTCTGTCCACCGACCGTGGCCGCGGCCGCGGCACGGCGGGGAGCGGTGGCCGGATCGCTCTTGGTGCCGCACTGGCTGCAGAAGGCGGCCGACGCGCTCAGCTTCGCGCCGCACTGGCCGCAGAAGCGGCCACCGAGCGTGGCGCCGCAGCTTTGGCAAAAATTCCCCGTGGCCGGCTTCTGGCATTCGGGGCAAAAAGGTCCCGAGGCTTTCGGGCTCATCCGGTTCGACTCCAGATCAATCGTCGCGGCCCTGGACCCCGCTCCAGATAGGCTGCGGGGCCGGCACGGGCTTCGCGTTAAGGCTTCCTCAGTTCGGGGATGGTACCGCACCAAGCCCGGGGCTGCAACGGAGTGGAGGGGGTGTCCGGCGACCAAGCACGCCCGCACCCAGGCTCAGAGGCCGGTCGGCTGATCGATGAAGAACCAGTCCACCTCGAAGCGTTCGGCCAGATGGGCGGCCAGGGCGCGGACGCCGAAGGTCTCGGTCGCGTAATGGCCTCCCAGGAGCACGTGCACCCCCAGCTCCATGGCGTCGATGTGGGTGTGGTGCGGCCCCTCTCCCGTCACGAGGGCGTCGAGCCCAAGCCGAGCCGCTTCGTGCAGGAAGGACGCGCCGCCACCCGTGATCACCCCGACACGCTCGACGCTCTTCGGCCCACCCTCGATGAGGTGCACCGCCCCACCGCCCACGGCTTCGCGAACCCGATCCACGAGCACGGAGACGGGGACAGCCTCATCGAGGGCACCCTCCCATCCGATACCCGTGCCCTCGTACTCTCCGAAGCGACGGCTCGGCTCCAGCCCGATCGCCCTGGCGAGGAGTGCGCAGTTCCCAACCTCCGCGTGCGCGTCCAGGGGAAGATGACAACTGTACAAGCCCAGCTTCCCATCTACGAGTGCGCGGACCCGTTCGAAGCGTCGCCCGGTCAGCGGTGCGGTCCCGGCCCAGAAGAGGCCGTGATGGACCAGCAGCAGGTCAGCGCCCCGCTGGGCTGCTTCGGTGATCGTCGCGAGTGAGGCGTCGACCGCCGCCGCCACACACAGAATATTCGGCGGCCCCTCGACCTGAAGACCATTGAAGGCCGGCGGATAATCGGGATGCTCGTGCACGGCCAGGTACGAGTCCACATACGAGACAATAGATTCTAGTTTCAAAACAATGTCCGGGTCTCAACGGAGTTCGGACGCCCACGGTGCACGGCGTTGCGACGGTTCATGATCGGCGGAGCCCCCTGGCGTGGAGAACGTGTGGACAAGTGGAAAAACGCTCCAGAGCCAGACGGTTTTCCACACATGGTCCGGCTCCGTAACACGCTGCGATATAGAGATTTGCGCGCAACACGGCCAGTTAGGAACAAATTGTTTCCCCAGCCCCCAAGGCATGGGGACAACTGAAAAAGAACCACGCCTCTGATCAGCCCTGCTCGGCCTGTGAGTTCTTGCTCGGGGGCTCCTCGTTGGGAGCCCCACCCCGCGACGCCGGCTTCCGGTCCGGCTTGACCATATGCACGCTGCCGTTGAAGACGGCGCCTTCTTCCAGCTGCAGCCTGGGCGTGTGCACCTCTCCGTCGATCCGGCAGGAAGCCTGAAGCTCGAGGCGCGAGTGTGCCGTCACGGAACCCTCGACCCGGCCGGAGATCACCGCGTCCTGCGTCGACACGTCCCCGATGACCAGCCCGTCCTTTCCGACGACCACGGCCTTGGCCGCCTTGATCGATCCCTGCACGGCTCCTTCGATACGTAGGGTGCCGTCGGTCTCACAGTCGCCGACGACCTTCATGCCGGGTGCGATGATGGAGATCACCGCTTCAGGTGCGGTGCCCTGGGATGTTCGATCACGCGCCATGCGGACTGCTCCGATACGGGATGAATACGGTGGAGACCAATCTAGGACGGTTGCCGGACCATCGTCAGGGGATCGACCGGTTCTCCGTCGAGGAGGACTTCGAAGTGCAAGTGCGGTGCCGTAGATCGGCCGGTGGATCCGGACAGGGCGAGCACCTGTCGTTCGCGGATCTGCTCTCCGAGAGAGACCAGTGTCATGGAAGCGTGACCATACAGGGTCGAATAGCCCCCTCCGTGATCGATGACGACAAAGCGACCGTAGACCGCATCCTCACCCACATCGGCGACCGTTCCCCCACCGGCCGCACGAATGTAGGAGTCCGAAGGGACCGCGATGTCCAGGCCGGGATGGCCGCCCTCGAAGCCCTGGTGGAGGCCCTGCGTGACGAATCCACGCTCGGTCAGGGGCCACGCTGTCGGAGCGCTCGGTCCGGCCGTACGGGCCTCGGGGCCCGACCCGCCGGATCTGGAGCCTGCGGTGGGCGGGAGCCATACGTCGGACGGTTGATCTATAGCGGCTGCGCCGAACATCCGGCGGATGTTGTCGTACTGCGCCTCGATCGTCTCGAGCCGCTGAACCAGGGCAGCGACCCGGTCGCTGTCCCGAGCCATCACGGCGACTTCCCGTTCGAGGTCGCCAGCACGTAAGGCTCGCGCCGCCAGATACCACCAGCTCCCCGCCATCAGTGCGAGTGCCACCGCGACGCCCGTAGCAAGCAACGTGAGCCACCGGAGCCGTCGATAGGAGAGATGGTACGTGCGGCTGTCCCGCCCGCCGTGCGGCACGATGACGATGGAGAGGCGCCGCTGCTCTCCCTTGTCGCTCATTGCACGACGTCGGTTGCCGGTCGCCCGGTCAAGAGCTCGAAAACCCGCTCGAAATCGGTGTCGTCGTGGTAGGCGATCTGGATGTTGCCGCCACCCCCGCGGGCCGGCTTCACGGAGACCCTCGTAGCCAGGTGGTCGCGTAGCGCCTCTTCCAGGGTCTGCACGACCGGGTCCGTCGGAGGCGCTTTCCGCTTACGGGCAGGCCGGGTCGCGCCGGCCCGACGCTCGGTCTCCCGAACCGACCAGCCTTCCTTTGCGGCCTGCCGCGCCAGCTCGCCCGCCTTCCCCGGGTCCTCGACCGCCAAGAGTGCGCGCGCGTGCCCTGGGGTTATGGAGCGCTCCTGAAGCAGGCGACGAACCGCAGACGGAAGGTTCAGGAGGCGCACGAGGTTCGCAACAGTGGAACGATCCTTCCCGACGGCCTCGGCGATCTCCGAATGGTTCATGCCGAACTGCTCGGTGAGCGCCATGTATCCCTCGGCTTCCTCGAGTGCGCTGAGCGCCTCCCGCTGCAGGTTCTCGACGAGAGCCAGCACGAGGAGGGTCTCGTCGGTGGCCTCTCGCACGAGGACCGGCGCTTCGGACCACCCGAGACTCTTGATTGCGCGAAACCGGCGCTCGCCGGCGATCAGCTCCCACCGGTCGGTGGCCCCGGGCGCGACGCGCACAACCAGAGGTTGAAGAAGGCCATTTGCCTGGATGGAGGCCGCCAACTCGCCGAGCTCGGCCTCGGTGAAGACCGAGCGAGGTTGGAGCGGGTTCGGCACGATGGCCGCGAGGCTCAGGGTGCGGATCTCCCCTGCGTCGGCCTCGGGATCCAGATACTCCCCGATCAGGGCACTGAGCCCTTTCCCCAGACGCGGTCGGTCGGTCATGAGGAGGCCTGCGGCGGCGCACGGTGACGTGCCATAACCTCTTGGGCGAGAGCAAGATACGCCTCTGCGCCGCTCGAGAGAACATCGTATTGGACGATCGGCTGACCGAAGCTGGGCGCCTCCGCCAGACGCACGTTCCTTGGAATGGTCGACTCGTAGACCTTGTCTCCGAAGTAGTCGCGGGCCTCTTCAGCCACCTGACGAGAAAGGTTCAACCTTCGGTCGAACATCGTGAGGAGCACGCCCTCGATGTCGAGGTTGGGATTCAAGCCCCGCTGCACGAGGCGGACCGTGTTGAGGAGCTGGCTCAACCCTTCGAGCGCATAGAATTCGCACTGGATCGGAATCAGCACCGAATCCGCAGCCGTAAGTGTGTTGAGCGTGAGAAGGCCGAGCGACGGAGGGCAATCCACCAACACGTAGTCGTATTGGTCTCGGACCTCACGGAGCGCGTCCCGGAGGATGGTCTCGCGGTTCGGGGTGGAGACCAGCTCGATTTCGGCCCCGACCAGATCCCGGGTCGAGGGCACGACATCGAGGCCCGGCAGATGGACCGCCTCCACGATCGCCTCGGACATCGAGCGATTCCCAATGAGCACATCGTAGATGGTGGGCCGACTCGCTCGATCCTTGATGCCGAGCCCGCTGCTCGCGTTTCCCTGGGGATCGATGTCCACGACGAGGGTTCGCCGCTCGGCCACCGCGAGGGAGGCCCCCAGGTTGATGGCGGTCGTGGTCTTACCGACCCCGCCCTTCTGGTTGGCAATCGCAATGACGTGGGACATGCCGTGAGGATTCGAGACAGAGGACGTACGGGAAACCCAATATACGCCATCGGAGCCCGTGTGGAATGCGAGGATGTGGCTTGGGCTTGACCGGGGTGGGACAGAACCCGAGCTTCGACCGGTGGAGCGGGGTGCGGACGCCGCACCGCCCGAACGGCCTCCAGCCCTCGTGGCGGAGCGCGACCAGCCAGGAGACGAACGGCATGCGGGAACGTGGGATGGGTGCGCTTTCGAAGGGATGGCTGATCCTGGCCGTGGTGCTCAGCGCCGGGTGCGGCGGAGCCGAGCCCACGGGGATCGTCGAGCCCGACCCCGAGGTCGAGCCGTTCGTGGGCGACTGGGAGGCTTCCGAGTTCACCGTGACCAACAGCGCGGACACCACCGATCCATTCGACGTCACCGAGGGTGGATCCTTCACCATCAATGTCCAGCCGAGCGGGCAGTACACGGCGATCCTCGAGTTTCCCGAGCTCCCGACCCCGGTCGTCGAGGTGGGGCAGATGAGTGTTGTCGGGAACTCGATCACTCTGCGCCCCCAAGGTGGAACGCCGGCCACGTCCTCCTATGAGTTCCAGGGATCGGACAGGCTGACCCTGGACGGCCCGACGGAGTTCGACTTCAACCGGGACGGCACGCCTGAGCCCGGGGAGGCTCACATCGTGCTGCAGCGTGTTTCGTAGAGCGTCGACGTGAGGTCGACGGTCACGGCGCTCGCTCGCCGGGGGGGCAGAGAAGGTGATCGGCTCCGGAAGCGTGGCGTGGCGAGACAAGCGCCTTTCCGAGGCAGGCCCACCGTGCGGAGGGATCGCATGACGGGTGCGCGGGAGGGCGCGGGCTTCACGGACTTGTTTCACGTGAAACAGGGGGTTCGGACTACCGATCGCCCCAGCGTCGACCTCCATTCAGCGATGCGCGCCTGAAGTCCGCAGGAAGGGCTCTCCCGCACAGCGGCCACCTCGCGCACGCGTGACTCTTTGTTGTTTCACGTGAAACAACAACTCCATCACTGTTCGTGCCCACACGACCCCGTGGCACTGCGGACACACGGCTCCGCGCCACTTGTTGACCGCGCGACCAGCACGTGGAGACCAAGAGTGGAACCTCGAAGCCTCCGATTGGGGGCTATGATACGGCGAGCACGCCATCTCGAGGTCGGCCTACGCGCCGACAGCCATCCTCCGGCGACGCACCTCGAGCAAGAGATTCTGCAGATCGGCCGGAGACACCCCCGCGATCCGGCCCGCTTGGGCCAGCGTTCCAGGCCGCACTCGAGCCAACTTTTCGCGGGCCTCGAAGGAAAGCGTCTCGAACTCGCGGTATGGAAGCCCCTCGTCCAGCACGACGTCGGCCTGTCTGCGCAACCGCTCCGCGCGTTCCCGCTCCCGCATCACATAGCCTTCGTACTTCAGCTCGACCTCCACCGCCGCCAGCGCGGCTCCGTCGTCGTCGAAGTCAGAAATAGCCGCCCCCCCCGCCTCCATGACCGCCCGAGCCCCAACCCGTGGTCGCTTGAGCAACTCGATCGCGCGAGTGGGCTCCGCCAGCGGGCTCGTATCGGCGTCGGACAGGAGCTTGGCGGCCGCCTCGGGCTCGATGTTCGTATCTCGGAACCAGGACACGACCCGGTCTTCGGTCGCCATGCGTGTTCCGAGAGCCTCCACCTGTCCGCCAGTGAGCAAACCCCGAGCGGCCGCCAGCGAACCCAGCCTGCGCGGCGCGTTGTCTTGCCGTAGAAGCAAGCGGAACTCTGCGCGTGACGTGAACAAACGGTAGGGCTCATCCACTCCGCGCGTCACGAGATCGTCGATCAGAACCCCGATGTACGCCTGGTCCCTTTCCAGGACGAACGGGTCTTCCCCCTTCACCTGGAGCGCGGCGTTGATTCCCGCGATCACCCCCTGCCCCGCCGCCTCCTCGTATCCGGTCGTCCCGTTGATCTGTCCGGCGAAGAAGAGCCCGGGGATGTCCTTGACCTCCAGCGTGTGCCGCAGCTGGTGGGGTGGGAAGTAGTCGTACTCGATCGCGTAACCGATTTTCGTCATGACGACCTCCTCCATGCCCGGCACCGTGCGGAGGAATTCGAGCTGCACGTCGGCGGGTAGAGACGTCGACAGGCCATTCACGTACAGCTCGTGCGTGTGGAGCCCTTCAGGCTCCAAAAACACCTGGTGCCGCGGTGCGTCCGGGAAGCGCACGACCTTGTCCTCGATCGACGGGCAGTACCGCGGCCCCCGCCCGGCGATCTCCCCACCGTAAAGCGCGCTGCGCTCCAGGTTCTCCGTCACCACCCGCTTGAGCGCGTCGCTCGCCCAGGTGATCCAGCACGGACGCTGGTCCGGGATCGCCTCTCGGGCATAAGCGGAGAATCGGTAACTCCCTGGCTCACCGTCCTGACGCTCCAGGCGGTCGAGGTCCACCGTCCGGCCATCCACCCGTGGCGGCGTGCCCGTCTTGAAGCGCGCCACGGTCAGACCCAACCCCTCTAGTCCTTCCGCCAGTTCGACCGACGGCGCTTCGCCGTCACGTCCCGCCGCCACCCCCGCGCTTCCTCCGACGTGGATGCGTCCCCGCAGGAATGTCCCGGTCGTCACGACCACGGCATCCGCCTCGAACTCCAGCCCTCCGCGGGTCCGGATCCCCAACACCCTTCCGTCCTCGGCCAACAAACCCGTGACCATCTCCTGGAACAGGTCGAGCTCGGGGAGCTCGTCCAGCGCGCGGCGCACCGCCATCGGGTAGAGCGCCCGGTCGCACTGTGCCCGAGGACTCCACACCGCCGGTCCCTTCGACCGGTTCAGCATGCGGAACTGGATACGCGAAGCGTCCGTAGCCCGCCCCATGATGCCGCCAAGCGCATCGACCTCGCGCGCGACCACACCCTTCGCGACACCTCCTATGGCCGGGTTGCAGCTCATTTGACCGAGGCGTGACAGGTCGGGCGACACGAGCAGTGTGCGTACGCCAGCGCGGGCCGAAGCCGCGGCGGCCTCACTCCCCGCGTGTCCCCCTCCCACCACGATCACCCCATAACGGTTTCGCACACCTCGCTCCTTACCCGCTGCGCATGCTACACGCTCTCAATGGAAAAGTCCGTCCACAACTCCGCCGGCACGCCGTCCGCTCCGGGCGTGGCCGTCGATCCGTCCACGCCGTCGACCCTCGCCGCGAGCGGCCCCTCCCTCAGTACCTCCTCGAACCGGCCGAGCGCGTCCGGCGCACCTGCAACCCGCACGTCCACCGACCCATCGGGCACGTTCCGCACGCGCCCCACCAGGCCCAGTCCGCCCGCCATCTTTTGCGTCCACCAGCGAAACCCCACGCCCTGGACACGTCCGACGACGCGATATTTCCGCACGTCGACCTCGTCCTTCATCACAGCCTCGCCTCATTCATTCAGGCCCTCATTTTCCCACGCAAAACTCTCGGAACACGACATCCAGCACATCCTCGGTGGAGATCACCCCGAGCACGTCCTCGAGGGCACTCTCGCCATCCTTCAGATGCGCAGACGCCACCTCCGGCGGCACGCCGTCGTCCAGCGCGCCGGAGAATGCGATCACCGCGTCCCTCGCTTTCTCCAGGGCACGTGCGTGCCGGCGCCTCGTGATGACGGGCACGTCCGGCGACATGCTCACCAACCCCGCAAACACCCGTTCGGACAACACCGCCCTAAGTCGGTCCAGGCCGTCCCCGGTAAGCGCCGACACGCGTACACGATCCGTAACCTCCGCCCCACGGGCTTCACCGCCCGGACCTTCTTCGTCGCCCATCTCGTCCGCCTTGGTCTCCACCACAACCACCTTCCGTCCATCCACATCGCGGAGGAACCCCCGCTCGGCCTCAAGCACGCCGGCCCCCGCCTCGACGCACAGCAGCACCACGTCGGCCTCACCGAGATAGCGCCTCGTGACCTCGATCCCGAGCTTCTCCACCCGTCGCTCGGTTTCACGCAGCCCCGCCGTATCCACCAACCGGAAGGGGAAGCCCCCCAACTCCACGCCGGCCTCCAGCGCATCCCTCGTGGTCCCAGGCTCCTCGGTGACGATCGCCCGCTCGCGACCGAGCAGTGCGTTGTACAGCGAAGACTTCCCCACGTTCGGGCGGCCGGCCAGGACGACCAGCGCCCCCTCCCGCAACAGCTCTCCCTCCGGCGCCGTGGCCAACATGCGGCTCAACCGCTCGACCAACGCGTCGGCTCGCGTCCGGATCTGACCGAGCGGCACGGGTGGATCGTCCTCTTCGGGAAAGTCGATGTGGTGGGCGAGCAGCCCTTCGAGCTGAACCAGATCGGCTCGCAACTCGCCCACGCGCTCCGACAAACCACGGTCGAGCTGGGTCACGGCGGCGCTGTGGAGCGCCCGGCTGCGCGCGTGGATCATATCGCTCACAGCCTCGGCCTGTACCAGATCCATGCGGCCGTGGAGATACGCCCGCCGGGTGAACTCCCCCGCCTCCGCCGTCCTGGCACCCGCCTCCCTGCAAGCCTCGAGCACGAGCTGAGGAACCAGGACGCCCCCATGACACGAGATCTCGACCACATCCTCGCCGGTGTAGCTATCCGGCCCGACGAAGCGGGTCACGAGCGCCTGGTCGAGCACACTCCCGTCATCCGGCGAAACGATGCGCGCCAGCGTCGCGGTACGGGCCGGCGCAGCAGCCAACGAAAGCTCAGGGGCTACCCGTTCCAGGACACCGAATGCATCCGGCCCCGACACCCGCACCAACGCGACCGCACCCACGCCCGGCGCGGTGGACAGCGCCACGATCGTATCGACGTCCATGGCCCCTCCAGCGGCTTAGTCGCCCTTCAGCTTCGGTGGAGGTCGGCCCTTCATCTTTTTGCGTTCGTTCGCGATCCAGATCTGCTGCGGGATCGTGGCCAGGTTCGCGGTCGCGTAGTAGAGGTTCAATCCGCTCGCCAGGTTGAGGAAGATGAAGAGCATCATGCCGGGCATGATCCACATCATCATCTTCATTTGCGGATTCGGCTGATCGAGCGACTTCAGGCTCACCCACTGCATCAAGAACATCGAGACGGCCAGGATGACCGGCAGGATGTAGAGCGGGTCCTTCGCCGAAAGGTCGGGCAGCCAGAGGAACTCGACACCCCGGAGCTCGATCGTATTCTGGAACACGAAGAAGAGCGCGATGAGCACGGGCCAGGGCAGGAGCATGGGCAAACACCCCGCCAGCGGGTTGAAGCCGTGCTCCTTGTAGAGCCGCATCATCTCCTTCTGCAGCTTCTCGGGGTTGTCCTTGTGCTTGGCCTGGATCTCCTGTACCAACGGCTGCACGGCCATGTTGCGCAGCTGGGCTTTCATCGCCTTGTGGTTCAGCGGGAAGAGCACCACGCGCATCAGTACACCGAAGAGGATGAGCACCCAGCCGTAACCGAGATCCAGGTTCGTGTGGAAGAACACCAGGATGGTCATGATGATCGACACGAACGGCCGGATGATCGGCCGGAAGAAGCGCCACCCGTATGGGTTCACCTCCTCCATGCCCTGACCCAGCGTCGTCAGCCGCCCGTAGTCCTGCGGGCCGGCAAAAAGCCTGTAGCCGAAGGTCTCGTCGGGCACGCTCTGGGCCACCCAGATCCCGATCCGGTCCGGTAGCGGGCTCTCCACGAGAAGCATTCCGCCGAAGTAGTCTCCGTTCGCTGTGCTGGTGGCCTCGTCTCGGCCGGCCAGCATCGCCATCACGAAGAACTTTGAGCGCACCGCGGACCATAGCAGCGGCCCTTCCACGATTCCCGTCGAAGCATCGTCGAGGTTGGTCGACTCGATTCCGTCCTGCAGGTGATTGTAGACGTAGGCCATCATCCTGGCCTCGTCCGCCGAGTCCGCCTCCGCGTAGGCGATCCCGTCTCCGAGATCCGTCAGCAGCAGCGGCCGGTCCAGCCCCACCAGACGGCCTTCGACGTCGACCTGGTAGAGGTCGGGGTGGAACGTGTAGGCCACCTCGATCGCCGCGGCACCGTTCGGCGCCGCGTATGAGAACCGCAACGTCTGGGACTCGCCGCCCTCTTCGATCGTCAGCCCGTCCTCAGGGGTCACGCTGTACGGCACGCTCGACAGGTCCAGCGTGTCGCTGCCCACGACGACCCGATGTCCGAAGTATCCGCCTGCACCCTCCGGAATCAGGTCCACGCGCCCTTCACGGTTGAGCGCGTCGAACCGCGCCATCTCGGCAGTCAGCATGCGGGCGCCGTACGTGGAGAACTCGTAGCGGAAGAGGGGCCCCTCCACGGTCACGATTTGCTCGGGCACCGCCTGCGTCTCGAGCTCCGTGGTCTCCGGCTCCGCGACATCGGCAGGATCTTCCACCGCCGGCCCGATGGCGGAGGGCTCTGCGGCCGGAGTGGTATCCGGACCCGTCTCGGCCGCGCCTCCGCTCGGTGTCGTCGCGTCGGGCGTCGCGACGGCGCCGGACGTGTCCGGCTCCGTCGCACCTTCCTCGGGCACCACGGGCGGGAACAGGAAGTTCGTGCCGATGAGCACGCCCAACATCAGAAGTATGGCCAGCAGGAAACGGATCTCGGTTCTCATCCGGTCGTCAATCTCTTGTCACGAGGTTCCGGCTCGGGCACGGGGTCGAATCCGTGCCCTCCCCAGGGGTGGCATCGGCAGACTCGCCGCACCGCGAGCCAGCCGCCGCGCGCGGCACCGTGCCCTTCGATAGCGCCCAACGCGTAGGCGGAGCAGGTGGGCGTGTAGCGGCACGCGGCTGGTGTCCACGGCGAGATCGCGGCCCGGTAGAACCGGACGAGCCCCATCAAGAGCTTTGCGACCACATCTTCTCCAGAGTTTCCAGAAATTCGTCCCTCAGTGCCTCGTACGTCACACCGTACGCCGTGCGCCGGGCGCGTACCAGGACATCGGTATCCGCTCCGGCGTCGGCGAGGCGCGGAAGCGCCTCTCGGCGTCCGATCTCTCGCAACCTCCGCTTGACCAGATTCCGTTCGACGATCGTGTGCCCGTGCTTCGGGACGATCACGCCGAGTCTGGAATGCGAAGCGGGGGACGCCGCGAAGAAGACGTCAAGATTCTTCGTCCTCCTGCGCTTCCCCCGCTCGAGCAGCGCCCGAATCTCGGCGCTGAGCCTGATGCGCGCCTTCCGCGGAAACTTCGCTCCGCGGGGACGCAGGACGCCGCCTACTTCCCGCCGACCTTCACGACGAGTTGAGCGCGCCCCCGGCGACGACGCCGATTGAGCGCCTTCCGTCCGCCATTCGTCTTCATGCGGGCGCGAAACCCGTGTTTGTTGACCCGCTTGCGGTTGCGGGGCTTGTATGTCGGCTTCATTTCTGCCAGCCTGGTCCATGGATTGCCACGTTTGTAAACGAGCTTAAAAAGATAAGTCAAGGCGCCGAACAGCGTCAACGCCAACCCCTCGAATCGCCCCCGCCCCCGCATACTTCAAGGTCCGCCGGGCGCGGTTTGACTTTTCCACACCCCCTGGATAGCTTCGGCGCCCGTCCAAAACGGGAGTCCCTCCACAGCCCCACGCCCCACGCCGAGCACGCATCCTCCGATGCCTTCGCACCCTCCCATCTCGAGCCCGATGCGACGAGCCGAGAGCGAGGGTAAGCCAGGTGGCACGGAGCGGCGATGGAGCTGACGGCGGACGAGCTCTGGTCGAAGATCCAGGAAGGTGTCCGGGCCTCCGTACCCGAGCACAGCTTCAACACCTGGATCGCCAGCGCGACCGCCGTGGCAACCACGTCCGACGAGCTGTTTCTCGAGGCTCAGAATCCGTTCCACGTCGAGTGGCTGGAAGACAAGTTCGGGCACGTGTTGGCTGCCGCCGCCGAACAAGTGCTCGGCCGGCCTCTCAAGATCTCGGTGCGTGCGGCCGCGCAGCCCGACCCATCCTCCATCATCCCCTCCATGGAGATCGCGCCCCCCGAAGATCGGCGCGCGAGGGCCCCGGCCCAGCAGGAACGAACCCCACGAGCCGACGTGCCCCGGCCTCCCCTGAACGACCGCTATACCTTCGACCGCTTCGTCGTCGGTGCGAACAACCAACTCGCCTCAGCAGCGTGTCGCGCGGTCGCGGACACGCCGGCTCGCATGTACAACCCCCTCTTCCTCTACGGCGGTGTCGGCCTCGGCAAGACACATCTCATGCACGCGATCGGGAATCAGATGCTCTCGCAGGACCCTGACAGCCGGATCGCCTACGTCTCATCCGAGAAGTTCATGAACGAGCTGGTCGCCTCGATTCGTGAAGGACGAACGGCCCAGTTCCGGGGCCGGTACCGTGACATGGACATCCTCCTGGTCGACGACGTCCACTTCCTCGAAGGGAAGGAGAGCACGCAGGAGGAGTTCTTCCACACCTTCAACGCCCTCTACGACGCGCAGCGCCAGATCGTGCTGACGAGCGACCGCCCGCCCAAGGAGATGGCGCGGCTCGAGGACCGGCTCGTGTCTCGGTTCGAGTGGGGCCTCGTGGTCGACCTCCGTCCGCCGGACTTCGAGACCCGAATGGCCATTCTCAGGAAGAAGGCCGACGACGACGGACTTTCCTTGGACGACGAGATCATCGAGTTCATCGCGGCTTCGTGCACCTCCTCGGTTCGGGAGCTGGAGGGTGCGGTCATCAAGCTGCTCGCGTACTCCTCGCTCACCCACCAGGAGGTCACGATCGAGCTCGCGCGCACGGCTCTGCGCGGCGTGCTGGGGCGCGGCGATCCGTCGGGACCTGCCTTCTCACCGGAGAAGATCCGCGACATCGTCGCCCGTCGCTGGCGCGTGCGTCCGGAAGCGTTGGCTTCGAAACGAAGGACCAAAGATCTGACCGTTCCCCGTCAGATCGCGATGTATCTCATCAAGGACATGCTCGGGATGTCCCTCGTTCGCATCGGAGAGCTGTTCGGCGGCAGGGATCACTCCACCGTCATCCACTCCATCCGGAAGGTGGAGCACGAGATGGAGCGCGACGTCGACTTCCGGGAAGAGGTGGACGCCGCCCGGCGGGAGCTCATGGAGAGCGGGGGGAGGACTTTTTGAACGATGATGTGGGAAACCGTGGATATCGTACCGGTTCTACACACCGTCCCAGCGGGGCATGCGCGGGTCCCGTGGACACATTCGAATTATCCCCGGATTTTTCCGACACGGCGCGCACACCGGAAACACGCGCACCCGTTACAGGATCGAACGATCGCACGATCGTTCTTCCACAGATCCACATCGCCTACTACGACTATGTTTTTATAAAGAAGGAAGGTAGTATCTGAGGGTTGTGGATGACGCTCCACTCTCAGCTCTTTCCGCCGCCCGGGCGACCCGCATGTCAGGAGCCATGATTCGATGAATTTCACCATCACAAGGCAGAATCTTCACACAGGTCTCGCAGCCGTGTCTGCCAGCATTCCGTCCAAGACGACGCTCCCCGTGCTTTCGAACATCCTCTTCGAAGCCGATGAAGACGCCGTATGGATGAGCGGCACGGATCTCGACGTGGCCGTTCGCGTTCGCGTTCCGGCGGACGTGAAGGAGAAAGGCAGCCTCACGGCTCCGGGCAAGAAGCTGCAGGAGATCACACGGGAGCTTCCCGACCAGGCCATCGACGTATCGACGCGCGGTGACCAGATCGAGATGCGGTGCGGCCGCAGCCATTTCAAGCTGAACGGCTTGCCGGCGGAGGAATTTCCGAAGCTCGCGGAAGTGGATTTCTCGACTGGCCTGTCGGTGACCGGAAAGGACCTGAACCGACTCATCCATCACACGGCCTTCGCGGTCTCGACGGAGGAGAGCCGCCCGATCCTGAACGGCGTGCTCTGGGAGCTCCGGGCTGGCGAGATGCGCATGGTGGCCACGAACGGGCACCGTCTGGCTCGCATGGGCGTGAAGGTGGAGGACACGGGCACGACGTCCGCCGACTTCATCGTGCCGCCCACCGCGCTCCAACAGGTGCAGCGGCTGTTCAAGGACGACGACGCGCTCCAGGTCGCCCGTAGCGGCAACCATCTCGGCTTCAAGGGCGAGCGCACCGAGGTCTACACGCGCCTCATCGAAGGCACGTATCCGAACTACGATCAGGTCATCCCCAAGGACAACGACAAAGTCGCCACGGTGCAGAAGAAGGCGCTCGAGTCCGCCGTCCGCAGGATGGCCGTCGTGGCGTCCGATCAGACGCACCGTATCCGGCTGAAGTTCGAGCCTGGCCGGGTGCACTTGAACGTGCTGACTCCCGACCTGGGCGAGGGCCACGACGAGATCGAGATCGGGTACGACTCCGACGAGATCGAAATCGGGTTCAACGCGAACTACCTGCTCGAGGTGCTCAAGTATATGCCCACGGACGAGGTCGACATCGCATTCAAGGCTCCCGAGAGAGCGGCCACGATTGTGCCGACCGACGGCGGCGAGCTCGACTACCTCTGCTTGGTCATGCCGCTCCGCCTGCTCGACTGACGGAGCTGCGACACCCGGCCGAGGGGAGCCTCATCGGGGCGACTTCTCACCGGGACCGGGCGGTGCCCCCCGTCGAGACTGCCCGGCAGCCTTGGCGGCCCGCAGGAGGGCTTCGCCGGTGTAGAGCGCGATCAGGGGTAGCCCCCGTGCTCCGAAGCGAGCGGCGGCATCTTCGGAGCGGTCTACGAGGGTCAGCACGCCGATGACGTCGGCTCCGTGCTCCAGGACCGCGTCGATCGCGTCGAGCGTGCTTCCCCCCGTCGTCATCGCGTCTTCGATCATGACACAACGCGCGTCGCTCGGCAGGCCTCCCTCGATGCGCTGGCCGGTTCCGTGCTTCTTCGCCTGCTTGCGCACGGAGAAGGCGTCGAGGGGCGCGCCGTCGAGAAAGCTCCGGTGGGCGATCGCGTAGGAGATCGGATCCGCACCCATGGTGAGACCGCCCACGTGGGTCGGCTCGAGCCCGCTCCCGCGCAGCGCGGCCAGCGCGACCCGTCCGACCAGGGCCTGACCCTCGGCCGACATCGTCGTGCGCCGGGCGTCGACGTAGTAGTCGGAGTGCGCGCCGCTCGCGAGCGTGAAGTCGCCGAGCCGCACGGAACGCTCGATCAGGAGGGCTTTCAGGCGTTCGCGGTCGTCTGTCATGAGCTCTTCGTTCCAGGGTCGAAGGTGGGGGCGAGGACGGGTGTGCCCGGTGGGGTGAACGCCCAGGCGATCCAGGGTCCATCGTGCGAAAGCGAAACGTCGATGTTCGCCGGGGCGCCGTCCACCAGCACGCGCGGCGGTCGGCGTCCGAGCCTGCCGGGGCCGCAGACGATTTCGAGGCGGTCCGCTTCGATGTCGAGCAGGTCCGCCGCATCGGCCCGCGCGCCGATCCGGACCGCCGCCGACAGAAGGGAATGCACCGCGTCGCGCTCCCGCTGGGTAAGACGAGCTCTCAGCGCATCGAGCGTATCGACCCACGGCGCGCCCACCCGGTCGACGCGCTCGACGGTGTAGCGGGCGCCCCGCGGGAGCGGCGCCGGTCGGTCGGCGCCGAGCATCGGCCGCAGGGAGGGGCCGGCGTCCGGCGCGGCGTCGGCGGTGCAGAACGAGAGCGCGTGGACGTACCCCCGGTCCGGGGCGACCTCGGCGCGGACCGGGTACACGCTCCCTTCGTACCGGACGCTTCCGTGACGGGGGCCGCCCGAATTCTCCAGCCCGGTAGACCAAGCCACTTCGAATGCCCGGTGGACGAACACCGGCGGCTCGCCCCGGAGTTTCGAGGCCACCTTGTAGGCGGCCTCCTTCGCTGCCCATCCGAACCACACCTCCAGATCGGCGTCACGGCTACTGCGTATGCGCTCCCGTTCGGTCTCGGTGAACACGCGCTCGACGAAGCGTGGGTGAGCCGCCATTGCTGTCGCTCGCGCCGCGGTCAGGTCGACCACGTCGTTGCCGACGCTCATACCGGCCGGACCCCCGCGGTCACGAGCCTCCACTGAGCCCCGCGCGCACGTCGTCGGGCACCCGCATGGGGCGGCGGTCCGGGCCGACCCAAACGGCGGTCACGCGGGCCTCGGCGACGCGCGTCCGGCCTCCGTCCGCTTCGGCACGATCGAGGGTCTGGGCGAGCAGCATGCTCGTGCGCCGGAACGAGTCGGCCCACGTCCGTACCTTCAGCCGGTCGCCCCTCCGGGTCTCGGCGAGATAGTCCACCTCGATGCGCACCACGTAGATGCCCCATCCCCGTTCCGCGAGGAGAGACCACGTGAAGCCCGCAGCTTCGAGCGCTTCGAAGCGGGCGTGCTCGAAATAGTTCAGGAAGACCGCGTGGTTCACGTGCCCGAACGAGTCGAGCTCGGAGCTCCGGACCGTGATCTCCGTTTTCGACACCGGTGTGCCGTCGTTTTCTGTCATGCCCGAAAGATCGGCGGGTCCGCGCGGCGGGCAAGGTGAGCGGCGTCGAGCGCGCCGAGCCGAATTCGGTGTCGGATTTCCGGTAGCACGAGACGACCGGCCGTTCGAGATTGAGTCATGAACACCGCTCGAGGTGCCCGGCACGGATCCCGACTGGCTCGCACCCCTCCTCGACGCGGTCGATGCCGATCCGTCGCGACGTTGGACGGAGCACGACCTGCGTTCGCGCGGCGTTTGAGCCCGAGGCGGTCAGACCGCGACGGCCACGCGGCCGAAACGTCGGTCGCGCCCGTGGTACTCCTCCATGGCGCGTGCCAGGTCGGCGGCGTCGAAGTCGGGCCACATGCGGGGCGTGAAGAGCAGCTCCGCGTAGGCGGACTCCCAGAGGAGGAAGTCGCTCAAACGCTGCTCCCCGCCCGTGCGGATGAGCAGGTCGACGTCCGGGGTCGGTCCGGTGTCGTGCATCACGCGTCCGAGCAGCGCCGCGAGCTCGTCCTTGGTCGCGCCGCCGTTTGCCGTCGCTTCGCGCACCGCGGCGGCAAGCAGATCGCGGGCAGAGTAGTCCACCGCGAGCCGAAGCCGCATCCGCTGATTCCCACGCGTCAGGGCCTCGGCGCGCTCGATGGCGCACACGAGGGGCGCCTCCAGCCGGTCCCTCCGGCCGACGACCTTGAGCTCGACGCCGTTCTCGGCGAGCTCGGCGACTTCGGTCCGGAGATACCGGGCGAACAGGCGCATCAGCAGCCCCACCTCACGCGGAGGACGCTGCCAGTTGTCCGACGAGAAGGCGTAGAGCGTGAGCGTACGGATACCAAGATCCGGCGCCGCTTCCACGACTCGGCGGACGGTCTTCGCGCCTTGCCGGTGACCCCACTCCCGTGGTCGGCCGCGAGCGTTCGCCCAGCGACCGTTGCCGTCCATGATGATCGCGACGTGCACGCCATCATCCGTGCCGCGATGCGACCCCGTGCCGTTGCGTGAAGGGGACTCACTCATGCCGTGCGGCCCATTGCGTCGAACCCGTGCGCCCAGCCCCTCACTCCGACTCCTCCGTCTGATCGCGCGTTGCGTGGATGATGGCCTCCATGTGGTCCAGATACCCTTCGAGCTCCTGCCGGCCGAGCGCGGTGAGCTGATACTCGGTGCGTGGCGTTCGACCGTCGAACGTCTTGCTGCAAAGCACGTACCCGGCATCCTCGAGTCGGCGCGCGTGCGCGCTCAAGTTGCCGTCGGTGGTGCCGAGGAGCGCCCTCAGGTCGGTGAAGGTCAGCGATCCGTTCACCGCGAGGGCGCTGACGATGCCGAGTCTCACACGCTCGTGGATGATCCGGTCGAGCTCGAGCGCGGACCCTTCCGGCTGTCCCTCGACCCCACGCAGCGGTGGAGGCGCGCCCGACGCGGAGCGGCCGTGTGTCGCGGTAGCGCCACGCTCAGCCCCCATGTCGCCTCCAGATCACCATGCCGAACAACAGGTGCAGCCCACCGAATCCGGCGGCCATGAACCCGTCGCCCCATGCGGCCGGGCTCAGGAGCGCGGCCATCCCGACCGCCATGAACGACACCCCCATGAGCGGGACGGGCCGCACGGAATGGGACCCGGCCGCGACCACGGCCGCACCGTACAACATGAGCCAGCTGCCGGGCAGCAGCCTGACCGCGCCGGCTTGAACACAGGCGAGGGTGAGGACGGCCCCGACCACCAGCGGCGGCACGACGTTCCATGCGAACTTGCGGCCCGGCCCCGTGAGGAGCGTCATCCCCTCGGCGCGCGACTTCCGGTCCATGAGGTAGGTCGCGGCCGCGAAGGACACCACCGCGGCACCCAGCCAGACGCCCAGCCACACCCACAGCTCCTGAGTGCCCCACGCGACCACGGCCGCGGTTAAGGCTGCCAGGCCCATGGCGATCACCCCGAGCCCGGAGACGTGCGTGAACGACCCGGAGCGCTCCATCGTCTCACGGATATAGCGGAGGTCGTCCATCGCCCGGTCGTGCAGGGTGAGCGGCGGGCGTTGGGTGGTGCGAAGCTTGCGAGCAGGTAGGTTCATGCTGTCAGCATCGACGTGCGGGACGGTCCCGTCAAGCACTTTGTCCGACAAAGTCATCCCGAGCGGCTGGTCTCCCCGGTCGATTCAGGTCTCAGGCGTCGGAGCCACCACTGAAAGGGCCCCTGGCAGGACCGTCACCTCGAGCGTCCGCTCCGCCGCGACGCGCACCTCGCCGTCCATCTCGAAGCGGGGCGGTTCCGGGAAGCGCACCGTGAACGCCCGGTCATCCAGCACCTCCACCAGGTCGGACGAGACGTGCTGTCCCTTTTCGGCCCGGTTGAAGAGCCGGAGACGCTCGAACGGTCGGGCGTCCAGGATCCGGCAAGCGTGGAGCTTTCCGTCGTCCACGGTGGCGTCCGGAGCGATCGGAAAGCCTCCGCCGAAGTAGCGGCCGTTCGAGATCGTAAGCATCAGGTAGCGTCCCTCGCGCTCGCGGCCGTCGGCGGAGCGGATGCCGATGTCCGCTCCCGGGAACCGGAACAGCTGTCCCAGCGCGCTGACCTTGTAGAGCAGCGCACCTTTCAGGAGACGGGCTCGGGCGGCCGCGTCGATCACGGCGATGTCGAAGCCGAACCCGACCAGGTTCAGGAAGTGCCGCGCCTCGAACTGGGTGGGGGTATGCTCTGACGCGCTCGGGGTCTCGAGCCGTCCGACGTCCACCCGGCGCGTGATGCCCCGAGCGAGCACCGCGACGGCCTCCGAAGCTCCGTCCGGCCGGAACCCCAGGTTGCGACCGAAATCGTTTCCGGTGCCATTCGGCAGGACACCGAGCGAGACGTCCGTGCGGCCGCTCGCGACCAGCCGATCCGCCACGTTGCTCCAGGTCCCGTCGCCGCCCACGGCCACCACGACGTCGTATCCCTCGGCGACGGCCCGGTCGGCCAACTCGCGCTCCTCCCCGGCCCTCGACGTCTCCGCGAAGGTCACGTCCGTTAGCGCCTCGCCGAGAAGCGACCGGTAGGTCGCGAGCCGTCGGAGGCCCCGCCCTCTACCCGAGGCCGGGTTGAAGATTACGAAGTGACGTGCGCTCGTCGTCAGAGGGATTCCAGCTCTTCGAAGGTCTGTAGTCCGGCCCGGTACCACTCCTCGCGGAACGGGTACGGCTCGATCTCGGCCGGGTCGAGCCCGGCGAGGAACGGATGATCGTAGAGCGTGAGCTCGCCGCGCTCCTCCTCGTGCTCCGAGTGCGGCGCCTCCATGTAGATGTTCACCTTGTAGCGATTCTCGTCGCCCACGGTGAATACACAGTACTGGTTCTTCGCCGGCTCGGGCTCGAACTCCGTAACGACGAGGTCGAGCACCGGTTGCCCGTCGTCGCGCACCTTGACCGTCATCGTGCCGTCGGACTCCTCGAAGTCGATCTCGAGGTCTTTCATGATGTGCGGCAGGCGCCAGCGCTCGATCGCGTGCTCGCGTGCGGCTTTGGTCGAGGTCGCGACCATGAACGGATACATTGCGGCTTTCGGAAGCGGCTTGCCCGGCTCCACGATCGGAGGAACGATCACGGCCAGCACGACCTCGTCGTATTCGCCCACCTCGCTCTCCGTGAAGTGGAACGCCGTGATGGCGAAGATGCTGCGCTCGTGCTGCTTTTCGAGGGGCTGCAGGTGCGGGGGAAGCACCTTGCGAGCTTCGTCCGTGGGCATCTCGAAGTAGGCGCCGACGCAGTTCTCGAACCCGTAGTACGTGTGCTGGATGTCGTTCATGTCACCCTTCGTCTTGATGATGGTCGCCGACACCGGTTAGCGTTGGGCGGATTCACCCTCGATTCGACGGTCGTTCCGTTGGACACCCTGGTTCGCGGGAGGCGTTCCGTGTGAAGCTTCGAGGATACGCGGCGCTGGCCATCGTCTGCCTGGGGCTGCTTCTCACCGATATCGTGCAACGCTTTGTGATCACGCCCTGGGTGTATCTTCGCCCATCCCGGCGCGGTCCGGTGTTGACCCGATGGATCAATTTCATGGCCCGCCTGGTCACGCGACCGCTGATCCGGATCGGTGGTGCGCATGTCCCCGTCCCCGAGCGGCTGGTTCCGGCCGAGCCGGGGGTGCTCATTTTCATGAACCACCAATCCCTGTTCGATATCCCGCTGGTCGTACAGTCCGTCGCAGGCGGCTACCCGCGCATCGTTACCCGCAAGCGCTATGGTCGGTGGATCCCGCTAATCTCGCAGATGACGAGGCTCTATCAATACCCGCTCGTGGACCCGTCGGCAAACCCCGCGACCATGCGAAAGACCTATCTGGAGCTTCGTGAGGTCGCCCGGACGTCGACCGTTCCCATCGTGGTGTTTCCCGAGGGCACGCGGAGCCGAGACGGAAGCATCCGGCCGTTCCGGAAGAAGGGGGCGAGCCTGCTGCTCCGGGCCCGGCCCTGGAAGGTCTATGTGCTCGTGGTCGACGGCTTCTGGAAGATGCCCCGATTCAGGGACTTCGCCGGCGGGATCTCCGAGATCCGCGGCAGAGCGGGGTTGGCCGGGGTGCTGGAATGGACGGACCCGAAGACCGACCCCGGCCCGTTCCTCGACCAGGTGCGGGCTCTGATGGAGGCCGAGCTCGCGCGTATGCGCTCGGAGTCCCCGGCCGCGTGAGCACGCACGCCGAGGTGCTCGCCGAGGAGCTGGTCCGGACGGCGGAGGGGTCGGTTCACGGGGTGATCCTCTACGGATCCCACCTGTTGCGCCAAGCGGCCCCGGATCGGCACAGCGCCGTCGACTTCGTCGTGGTCGTCGACGACTACCGTGCGTTCTACCGGGCCCTGAAGCACGCCGGCGAGCTCCCCCGTCCCGTGTGGCTCATGGCCGCGTTGGCCCACATGCTTCCGCCGAACGTCATCGCGTTCGCACCAGGCGACGGGCGCCAGGCGATCGCCAAGTGCCTGGTCGTACGTTCCGACCACTTCGAGCGTGCGCTCGGGCCCCGGCCCCCCGACCACTTCCTGCTCGGCCGGATGGTGCAGAAGGTGAAGGTGCTGTGGGCGCGTGACGGGGCGACGGAGCGGTGGCTCGAAGCCTGTCTGCGACGCGCCCACAGCGGTGTGCTCGAGTGGATGGCCCCCTACCTCGATCGTCCATTCGATGCACGCGACCTGGGCCGGCGCCTGCTCGAGGTGTGCTACCAGGGAGAGCTCCGGCCCGAGGCGGGTGATCGCGCGGAGCAGATCTTCCTCGCCCAGGCGGACCACTTCGAGCGCGTTCTTCCGCCCGTGCTCGACCTGGCCGTCGGCGAGGGTACGCTCGAACTCGGTGTGGATGGCTACCGCCTCGCCGAGCCTTCCGGCAAGCGGACGGTTCGGCGTTGGCGCCGGCACTTCCGGCGGTCCAAGTTCCGGGCGACGGCCCGTTGGCTCAAGCACACGGTGACCTTCGCGAACTGGCTGCCCTACGTCGTGCGGAAGGTCGAGCGGCACACCGGCCGCGAGATCCATCTCACCACCCTCGAGCGGCGCCTTCCGCTCATCTTTCTCTGGCCGCGGGCGGTACACGTTCTGCTGACCCGGCCCTCCCGCCGGGACTCCTGACATGCGCACCGATCTTCTCGTGCTCTTCGTGCTGCTCGCCCTGGCCTTCCTCTCCATGCCCGTCTACGCGCTCGGTGCGGCGCGACGGGGCCGCGACCCGAACGAGATTGCGGACCGAGGGAGCTTCGTGCTCGGCGGGTTCGTGAGGCGCTGGTTCTACTGGTTCGTCGGGCCGGTCGAGCGGACGGCCCTCGCGCTCCGCCTCTCGCCGACCGCGTTCAACCTGGCGGGCGTGGCCTTCGGGGTGGCCGCCGGCGTGCTCTTCGCGCTCGGGCGTGTGAACCCGGCAGGCTGGGCCGTGCTCCTCGGCGGCGCGATGGACGTCCTCGACGGTCGCATCGCGCGGGCACGCGGCATGGCCGACGACCGCGGCGCCTTCCTCGACTCCACGCTCGATCGGTTCGCGGAGGTCGGGGCCCTCGTCGGCCTCGCGGTGCTCTTCCGTGGCGACGCATGGGCGGTCGCGGCCGTCGCGGCCGCGCTCGGAGGCTCGTTGCTGGTCAGCTATGCGCGTGCCCGCGGCGAGAGCGTCGGGATCGTGTGCAAGGTCGGCATCATGCAGCGCGCCGAGCGGCTCCTTCTCGTCGGGTTCGGCGGCATCCTCGATCCGGCGGTGACCGCCGGGCTCGGTTGGGCGCCGGGAACCCTGCTACTCGGCCTCGTCGCGCTGGTGGCGGTCGGAACCGTCGGGACCGCCGTGTACCGAACGGTCTGGATCGCGGGGCGGCTGGGGTAGAGTCGAGCGGTCTCGCCGCCTTGGAACAAACACGACGCCCGCGCGCCGCGCCTCCCCCTGCACCTCCGCCCCGGAGTGGCCCGACGAGACTCCATTCCGCTCCGCTAGATTTCCAACCGACCCGTCGAAGCGGCTCGTTCGAGCCGCCACGACGGAGGCGAATGCAGACAGGAATCAACCGATGCGCGAGGCCGTGAAGCGGGCTCGCTGGATGGCCCTGACGCTCTCGAGGGTATGCGTCGGGGCTCTGTCGTACCCGGCCCGTCAGCCCATCCCGGGCTCGACGTGGGGCCGAGCCTCGTCGTCCAGGACGGCGGCACGGCTGTCGTGGTGCCTACGTCGTCATGGGCGGTTACCGTGCAGCCGAGGGACGCGGTGTGCCCGTCCCGCGACCGCCGACCCCCACGGTCGAGCGGGACCGCCAAAGCGCGCCAAGGGCCGGCTGCGCCCGAGCTCAATCGAAGGCTCCGACCGCGTCCTCCGGAATCTCGAGCCCGTTCTTCCTGTACCATGCCTCGGGGTTCTCGCGCACCTGGTCCAGGATCCCCGGCAGCGCCTCCCGGAAAT